>JAUVGW010000369.1 GCA_030593565.1 Phycisphaerae bacterium
CGAGGACGTCTCGGGCCTGATTCTCGATCTGCGGTTCAATCCCGGCGGTCTGTTGACGAGTGCGCGGGACATGTGTGAGTTGTTCCTCGGCGTGGACGAGCCTATCGTAAAGACGAAAGACCGAAGCCGGATGCAGAACACCGAGATCCGGGCGCGGTCGGACACGGAATTCGGCGACACCCCAATGATCGTTCTGGTGAATCAATACAGCGCCAGCGCGAGCGAGATCGTGGCTGGAGCGTTGGCGGGGCTGCGTGAGGCGTGCATTGTCGGCGATCGGACCTTTGGCAAGGGAAGCGTGCAGAACCTGATTCCGATCGCGGACAACCAGGCGTACTTGAAGCTGACGACCGCACATTACTACGTCTATGACATGGACCTGCCGGATGACGACCTGTGGTACTGCCTCCACAAGCGCCCCAAGGCCAAGACGTGGGGCATCGAACCGCACGTCCAGGTGGCGGTCATCCCACAGGAAGTGAACAAGATTCTTCGTTTGCGGCGCGAGCGGGAAGTGCTCAGGGGCAAGGACCAGGCCGAGATCCCACAGGAAGTCCTGGAGCGCAGGCCGACGTCACAGCCGAATCCCCACCTTCAGGAAGACGAGGACCCGGGCATCGATCCCCAGATTGTGGTCGCACTGGACCTGATGCGCATCAAGCTGCTGAGCCATCAACCGTGGGCATTAGCTCCGCGCCTCGACCGGACGCTCATCCATGCACAGGCACGCATCCGTGCGAACGAGCAGGGGAAGAAGCCTGCCTCGCATCAGCGATAGCCTCGAAAGAAGCCTCGACGCGGCAGCCAACCGGCCCCGCGAATCGATCTTTGCTGTGGGAATCAGCCGGGCTATAGCATTTCACGTTTGTCTGTAGCGGCCGACGCCCCTGTCGGCCGTCGAAAACCGTTGGTATTCAACGTCCGACACGGGGGTCGGACGCTACACCATTATGTGTAATGCTCTATTTCCACTTGCCGCCCTGCCATAGCACCAACAGCGGCAGACCCGCCAACACCATGCCCGTACCGAGCATGTCGAGCGGATGCCCTCAGCAGTAGGACATCTTGAGGACGATGCCGCCCAGCGGAATGATCGCCAGCACGTAAATCCACTTACCCAGTTTCATCCGCCGTTCTCCAGGCGCTAGTGCACATTAGGAAACCTTGCAGCGGCCGATGCCCCTGTCGGCCGCCGGAAACCGTTGGTTTTCAACGTCCGACACGGGGGTCGGACGCTACGGGCATCTCGAATCTGCCATAGTGCTTCGTCGCACATGGTTTGATGGGTGCCACTGGCAGCTTGCCTGCCAGTGCGGGGTCGGTCGCCACACTGGCGCACATGCCGCCAGTGGCACACATGCGATACTCGGGATTATAGCGGCGCAGCGCAAGGTTGGCGGCGGCCTTACGCTCATGTGGCACCGGCGTCTCGCCGGTGATTCCACCGGCGAGACGCCGGTGCCACAGGTAAGCGTGAAATGCTATGGACACGCAAGGTCGGGAGGTTCCTTGAATTGGCGCCCGCGCCGCGTCACTACGGCTCGAAGTAGCGCCGGGTGCGCGGGTCCGTTCGTAGCTTCGCAAAGGCGTGATGAAGCCGGGACTTGACGGTTCCGATCGGGACGGCCAAGGCATCGGCGATGTTTTCAATGGACATTTCGTCGACGAACCGCATCAGCACGACCTCGCGATGTTCGTCTGACAACGTGGACAGGACGGCCGCGAGTTCCGCCCGGGACGATGCGGCGCTAGCGACTGCCGGCGCGGCGGCGGCCTGCTCGATGATCGCGTCGCTCAAGACCGTTTGCCCACGTTTTCGCAGGACCGTCATGGCGAGGTTTTTCACGGCGGGGTAGAGAAAGGTCGTGAGCTTGACGTGTAATTGCAGGGTGGGCGCCCTGCGCAACAGATACGCGAAGGTGTCCTGTAAGACGTCGAGGGCGTCGTGCTCGCTACCGGTCAGGCGGTAGGCGAGCCGCACCACCCAGTCACGATGACGATCGTACAGTTCATCGAAGGCTCCGAGGTCGCCGCGGTTCATGGCATCGACGAGGTCTGCGTCGGGCGTCGGTCCGGGATCTGGGTTGAACTTGACCATGGTTGAGTCCGCCAAACGGCAAGCCGTGTGGCGCGGTTTCTCCGCCAGTGGCGGCTACGTCGTATGCCGCCGGTCGTCAAGCCCATGCAATGGCCACAATTTCGTCACTCCGCGGGCCGCCGAATGGGTCTAACACCCGTCCTTCGGTCGCGCGCGTTGGTGACGAACTTGAATACGAGGAGGCCGAAGAAGGCCACGACGCCAATCGCGCAGAAGTAGAACCAGATGTAGTGCGCGTTCTGGTAAGCCGTAGGCAGCTTTGAGGGATCCTTGTACACCGCCAACTCGCCATCTTCACGCTTGATCGTGTACTGCCCAGCGGCGCTAACGATCTTCCATTCATCGCCCGACTGCCCGGACGCAAGATCGGCGATCGAGAAATCGGTCCAGTAGATTTTGCCCTCGTCGAGATTGATCGTGAGACCGTTGGGGGAAATCAGGCCGGTGGTGATCACATCACGCACGTCCGAACCGTCCGTGTTGGCCTGCTGGATGGTACTGGTTTGGCCATTTGTCCAGTAGACCTTGCCTGCCGTGACATCCAGGGCGATGCCACGTGGACTGTACGCCTGCGAGGCCAGCACCGTTTCAACGGTGGAGCCGTCGAGATTGGCCCGTCGAATGGTATTTGTGCCGAGTTCGGTCCAATAGACCTTCCCGCCGGCGATATCGAGGGCGAGCCCGTAGGGCTGTTCCAGGCCGGCTGGAATGACATTTTCCACGTCCGCACCATTGAATCGGGCTCGCTGTATTTTGCCGGCCTCGGCATCGACCCAGTAGATCATTTCGCCTGCTGAGTCCACGGCGATTCCACGGGGTTGGCCGAGGTCATCGATATCGAGGTCCTTGAGTTCCTTACCCGCTATGTTGTCCTGCGCGATCTCGTCTTTGAATTCGATTCTGTAGATCTTGTTATTGAACGAATCCGACCACAAGACCTGACGCCGAGATTCTATGGTCGTCTTCCCGAACCAACTACTCCATGGGTACTCGCCCATGTCTTTCTCGATGGTTGGACCGATGGCGATACCTTCGGGATAGACCGTTCTGGTGGGAAGGACGTCCTCGACATTTGTGCCGTCCAAGTTTGCTCGCCGAATTGCGGCTGTCTTCCGTAGCGCAATCTCCTCGTCCTCGAACGCGCTGAGGATTGGCGACGAGGCGAGAGAGCCCGGTTCCAAGTCGGCTTCGAGTTCTGCATCCAGGCTGAACCTGTAGCCGCCGTCGGTCGCCGACTGCCACTGGTGGTAGGTGTCCGGGGCAAACTCGCGAGGATCGGGGCAATACGCCTGTAGAAGGTGCCCGGAAACGCCGAATCCGAGTGCCCACGCGACGAACGTTGTTAGATGCTGGTAGCCGAGGTATAGACCTTCCTCGCCCTTGGGCGCTTGCTTCGAGGCGTATTCGAGAAACTTGGGGGACAGGAAACACTCGGCGAAACCCTGCATCCCGATGCCGATGATGACCATCAGCGTGATGGGGTGCAAGCTGAAAAGGCCAAGGATGCTGATGGTGTCGGTGCCGTTTCGTTGCATGAGCGGGCCCATCGCGACACACAGGGCCGTCAGCGGGATGATGAACATCCCGACGCCGATGGCGTTCTCGGCCTTGAAATGGCGAATCATATGGGTTACGGGTACGACAAAGATGACGACGACCAGCGGGTTGATATTCGCCAACCACTCAGGCGAAGCCGATTCACCGAGGAGCCGCAGGAGATACTTGGGCATCGTGGCGTAAAGCTGCCCCTGGATGATCCAGAAGCCGGCGACGATGAAGATCAGGGCCATGAACCGACCATTGCGGACGACGGTGAGGAGGCCTTGCAAGGATTCCCGGGCGGACTTGCCTTGCCCTTTGGTGTCCACGTTCCGATAGAAAATCGTGACGCACACCAATGCACAGAAGGCCATCAGGGCAGCATAGAAGTTGATGTATTCGAGGCCGAGTTCGAGATGACCGAAGTACGGCAGGTCAACGCCCGTCCGTAGCGGCTTTGCCAGGCCTTTCCCGGTGAACGCGCCGATGTTGACGACCTGATAGAAGATCGAGAAGGCCCGGACACGATGGGCGTCGTCGGAACATTTGGCGATCGTGGCGGAGATGACGGGCTTCACGATCGCGCCGCCGAACATGATCAGCATCAGTGAGACGACGGCGGTGCTTTTTAGTTGGTACGCTCCCAGCAGGAGATAGCCGCACGTCAACAATGCGAAGGCCAGGATCAACGCCCGCCGAAAACCGATTTTGTCGGCCATTGCGCCAAGGAAGGTCGGCAGAAGGTAAATGATCGACGAGAAGCCTGCGGCCAGATAGCCCGCCTGGATGTCTGTGAAGCCCACCTTGCGCGTCAGATACAGGGTGAGCGCGATGAACATGCCATAGAAGGCGGCCCGCTCGAACAGCTCAGCCGCGTTGGCGTACCAGAAAGTACGCGGGAACTTCCAACTGAGCTTCGTGGGCTGTTGTGCCGGTATGTCTGCCATGCTTGCTCGCTCCTGGGCGTATTGGCTGTTGCATGTCCGAGCGGGAAGCGGGCATGTTAGTCGGATTCTGCGCGATGGTCCAACGCCGGAATCGGCCGCTGGGGGGGTCATCAGGGCAATCGCAAGAATGGCCGGGCGGTGGTCTTTGCAGCGGTTTGCTCGCTCGTGTAGCGGCCGACCCCCGTGTCGGCCGTCGGAAAACGTTGGTGTTCTACGGCCGACACGGGGGTCGGCCGCTACATCCGCCATTCTTGCGATTGCCCTGGGGGGTTATCAGCGCTGAGACGCGGGCATCCGTGCAAATGGTGGTAACGCCGGCTCGGCGGTGTGGAGACGGGCGCGGCGCAGCCGGTGACAGTTCCGGTGGCCAGCGCAATGTTTAGCCGCGACCCGCAGGGGAGCGCGTGGCGGGCACGCTCCCCTGCGGGTCGCGGCTAAACGAGTTTTGACCTGGTGGTTGGGG
>JAUVGW010000163.1 GCA_030593565.1 Phycisphaerae bacterium
GTGCATCCGCGGCACGGGCTGACTCGCAGCCGAGCGCGGGTTATGATTGTGGGAGTATTTCATCGCATCACACGCGGTCGCCGGCCATGAGCAAGACAGACGAGCGTAACATCCTGCACGTGGACATGGACGCCTTTTTTGTGGCCGTCGAACAACGTGACCGCCCCGAACTGCGTGGCAAGCCGGTACTGGTCGGCGGCGATCCGCAGGGCCGGGGCGTGGTCTCGGCGGCCAGCTATGAGGCTCGGCCGTTTGGCTGTCACAGTGCGATGCCGATGGCGCGGGCAGTGCGGTTGTGCCCGGAGGCGGTCGTGGTGCGGCCGCGAATGCGGCGGTATGGTGAGGCCTCGCGGCGCATTTTCGAGATCGTCGAGCGATTCACACCGTTGGTCGAGCCGCTGTCAATCGACGAAGCGTTTGCGGACATTACGGGCTCGGTGCGACTGTTCGGCCCGCCGGAGACCATCGCGCGGCAACTGAAGCACACGATTCGCGAGGAGACCGGTTTGACGGCATCCGTGGGCGTGGCGCCGAACAAGTTCCTTGCAAAGCTCGCGAGCGACGTGGAGAAGCCGGACGGCTTGGTCGTTGTTCGGCCGGATAACGTGCCTTCCTTTCTGAATCCGATCCCGATCTCGCGGCTTTGGGGGGTCGGGGCGGCCACGCTTCCGCGGATGGAGGCGCTCGGCGTTCGAACGTTTGGCGATCTTCAGCGATTCTCGGAAGGCGATCTGCGGGAACGTTTTGGCGAAGCCGGCGAGCAATTCCACCAGTTGGTGCGCGGTGTCGACGACAGGGAAATCGTTCCCGATCGTGAGGCCAAAAGCATCAGCCACGAGGTGACGTTTCCGGTGGACATGGAAGACCGAGGCCACTTGCGGGCGGTCATTCTGAACCAGACGGACCACGTTGCGTACCGGCTGCGGCGGCACGGCTTGTCGGGCAGGACGGTAATGCTGAAGATCCGGTCGGCGGATTTCAGGACGATAACCCGGAGCCGAACGCTGTCCGCACAAACCGACCAGACGGATGTGCTTTGGGAGGCCGTGGCCGAGTTGTTCGAGGGTTGGTCGCGGCGACATCGCTGGGCTGTTCGGCTGATCGGCGTGGGCGTTTCGCAGCTATCGAGCGGACAGGGCGAACAGCTTTCGTTGTTCGACCAGGAGGCTGCTGACCGCCGTCATCGCCTGGACGAGACCGTCGATGACATCCGGGACCGATTCGGCAAGAATGCCGTTTCGCGCGGTCGGCCGGCGGACATGGAGGGGTGACAAGGTGGCGTGGGTATGCGGCCGGGTGGCATGGGTTAGCGGAGCCGCGCCGGGGTGGCATGGATTAGCGGAGCCGCGCTAAGCGGCGGAGCTTACCCGTGGGCATCCATCCCAGCCAGGCCCCCACGGGTAATGAACGCCCCGCCCTTACAGGGCGTGTCGTTCGTTACCCATGCCACCCCACCTAACCGCCAAACACGACGCCTAAACTGTCACGGGCCCTGACGGGATGACCGTGGCCGAATCTGCTGGCGTTGGCGCGGGATTGACGATAGTATTGGGGGATTCCGGAGGTGCCGGGAAGCGAAGGTTCCGGACGTGCCGGGAAGCGAAGCGGGGGGGACGAGGGCCGCGATGGAGCTGCGGTTGCCTAACGTGTTGCGGCATGGAGGCTTACACGACAGATGATCCTCACCAAACTTACTGCCACAGGCTTTAAGAGTTTTGCCGACAAGACCGAGCTGGATTTCGGTCCCGGCATCACGTGCGTCGTCGGGCCGAACGGTTGCGGCAAGTCGAATGTCGTCGACGCCGTGAAGTGGGTCCTGGGGGAGCAGTCCGCCAAGAGCCTTCGCGGCAAACAGATGCTCGACGTCATATTTAACGGCTCCGGTACTCGCAAGAGTTCCAGTATGGCGCAGGTCGATCTGACCTTTGATAACTCCGACGGAACCTTACCGACAGATGCGACCGAAGTCGTCATCTCCCGCCGGCTGTACCGCTCCGGCGACAGCGAGTACCTGATGAACAAGCAGGGCTGCCGTCTGAAGGATATTCGCGAGTTGTTCCTGGATACGGGAATCGGCGTCGACGCCTACAGCGTCATCGAGCAGGGCCGCGTGGATGTCCTCCTACAGGCCAACCCGATCGATCGGCGGCAGATCTTCGAGGAGGCGGCGGGCATCAGCAAATACAAGATGCGCAAGAAGGAGGCCCAACGGCGGCTCGAACGCGTCAACCAGAACCTGCTACGTGTGCAGGATATCATCGAGGAAGTCGAGAAGCGGCTGCGGAGCGTCAAGCTCGCCGCCGGCAAGGCCCGGAACTATCAGGCATACGCACAGCAACTCCGCGAGCTGCGCAGCAGGTATGCCCTGTCCGAGTACCACGGCCTTCGCACGGCGCAGGACGGCCTCGAACGGGAGGCCGCGGCGTTGAGCGATGATGCGACGCGCCTGCGAACGAGTATCTCGGACTACGAGGCCAAGACGAGCCAGGCGAACGTTCGCATCGCCGACCTCGAGCAGGAGGTATCCCATGCGGAGAGCCGGCTCCTGACGGTCCAGTCGCAACTCACCGGCCAACAGGAGCGGATCGCCGCCGCGGACCGACGTGTCAACGATCAGACCGACCTGCTGGGTCGATCGCGCGAGCGGCTGGCCGGCTTCGACGATCAGGTCCGGGCGATCACAAGTCGGCTGGAAGAACAGTTGCGGACCGCCGAGCAGATCGAAACGGAACTGGCGACGGTCCACGACGAGTTGGCCGGGTTGCAGGAAGGCGACCGCGCCTGCGCCCACGAACTGAACGCAAGCCAGACCCGCCTGGAAGACGAGAAGGCCGGTATCCTGGAATTGCTCCGCCGCACCAGCGCGCTGAACAACGAGATCCAGGGCATCAACCTTCAACACGAATCGCTGACCGAGCAGAAAGCCAAGCTCGACGATCGCGACGCCGTGATCGCCACGGAACTGGTGGAGGCCGTTTCGCGCCGCGAGCAAATGCAGTCCCGCCTAGACGAGATCGACAGCCTGATCCGCGACCAACGGCGAAAGCTCGAGGAGACCAAGGCCCGGGCGTCCGCTGCGTCGGATCGGCGTGCCGCGATGGTGGATCAACATGCCGCGGCGAAGGAGTATCGCACAGGGCTCGACAGTCGGCGCCAACTGCTCGAAGAAATGGATCGCAAGCACGAAGGTCTGTTGGCCGGCGCCCGTGAAATCCTCGAACGCCGCGACGCAGACGAGACCGGGCGGACTTTTGGCTATGTCCGCGGGGCCGTCGGCGAGCTGTTCGAAGCCGATGTGGCCCACGCCAGCATCGTCGAAGCGGCGCTGGGCAACCATCAACGATACCTCGTCGTCGACGATCGCGACCGGCTGCTGGCCGATCGGGAGGCACTCGCGGAATTGACCGGGCGCGTCCATGCGTTTTGCCTCGATTGCATCGCCCCGGCGATCGGGGGGCCGGATATGTCCGGGCAGGACGGCTTCATCGCGAACCTGCTCGACTGGGTGCGCTATCCGAAAGAATGTGCAACGCTCGCGCGGTATTTGTTCGCCCGCACGTGCGTGGTCGAGTCCATCGAGCACGCCGTGCGGCTTTCGAAGATCGATCCCGGTGCGAAGTTCGTCACGATGGAGGGCATCGTCTGGGAATCGGACGGTCGCGTCGGGCTCGGATCGTTGGGTTCCGATACGGGCTTGATCAGCCGGCGGAGCGAACTGAGGGAACTCGCGAAGGAGGTCGACGAAGTCGAGACGCGCATTGCCGATCTCGGCGAAGGTCTCAAACAGTGTGCCTCGGAAGTCAACCACCTCGAGACCGTCCAGCAGGAATTGCGGACGGCCATTTACGACGCCAACACGCAGCGAGTCGAGACGCAGGCCCAGTTGTCGGCCGCCGAGGAAGTCGTCCGCCAGCTCAGTGAAGAGCGCCCGCTGATCGCGTCGGAGGTTTCGGTTCTCGTCTCGCGGTTGGGCGAGATGCGCGAGAAGGAGGCAGCGAGCAAGGAGGCGCTCTCGCAGTTCGAGTCCCGCAGCAGCGAAGGCGAACGAAACATCGCCGAACTCCAGACCGAGATCGTCGGACTCGAGGCGCGCCGCGACGAAATCGCCGAGGCGCTCACGACCGCCCGCGTTCGTGTAGGAGAGTTGACGCAGAAGCGATCGGCGGTGGCCGAGACCATCCGAGAGTCGCGGACGGCGGAGGTCCAACTGCGTGCGGATCGCGAGAAGGCCTCACGAGACGTTGTTGAGGCTCAACAGCGGATCGACCAGTCGCATCTGCACATCGAGGAGGCCCGACGGTCCGTCGAGAGCCTGTCGACGGAACACGAGGAGTTGACGCGGAAGTCCACCACGATGCGCGAGCAGCGTGACGCCTTGCGTGCGGACGTTGATCGATACACGGTCGAAGCCCGCGAGTGCCGCGGGCAACTGGAAAAAGCCGAGGGCGAGCTGCACGAGCGGCAGATCAAGCTTCAGGAAGTCCGCGTGCGGCGGGAAGATCTCGTCACCCGAATCGCGGACGAACTCGATGTGGATCTCGAGGCGCAGTACGAATCCTACACGCCGGACGAGGAGGAAGACTGGCCCGCCGTCGAGGCCGAGATCGAGACGTTGCGGCGAAAGATCGAACGGCTGGGAAATGTGAACCTCGACGCGATCACCGAACAGGAAGAGCTCGAAAAGCGTCAGGCCTTCCTGTCCGAACAGTTCGACGACCTGCGGTCCAGCGAACGGCAGCTCGAGTCCTTGATCGAAACGCTGAACCGGGAATCGGAACAGCGGTTCATCGAGACCTTCCAGACCGTGCAGGGACATTTCTCCGCCTTGTTCAAGAAGCTGTTCGGCGGCGGCAAGGCGGAGATCGTGCTCCAGGACCCCAGCGACGTCTTGGAATGCGGCATCGATATCACGGCGCGCCCGCCCGGAAAACAGCCGCAGAGCATCAGCCTTCTCAGCGGCGGCGAGAAGACGCTGACCGCCATCGCGCTGTTGTTGGCGGTCATGCGCAACCGGCCGTCGCCGTTCGTGCTGTTGGACGAGGTCGATGCCGCGCTGGACGAGGCGAACAACGTTCGGTTCAACCATGTCATCCAGGAGTTCGTCAAGGACTCGCAATTCATCGTCATCACGCACGCGAAGCGCACGATGAGCATCGCCGACGTGATCTACGGCATCACGATGCAAGAAGCCGGCGTCTCGAAGCGCGTCAGCGTGCGGTTCGACGAGGACCGACACGAGCAGCCGGCGGTGGCGTGAGGAAACGTCAAGACGTCAAAATGCCAAGAATGAAGGGGGAAGAGGGTGTCAGGAAGATTCTTCTGACATCGTCAGCGGTGTTCGTAGGCTCTGCAGGATGCCCCATCCCTATCGCAGGGTGAGGAATCACTTTCCCGGACGATAGCGGAGTTCCCCACCCTTTCTTCCAGAAAGAAACGGGTACCCACACGAGAAGCCGTGGCATCTTCGGGTTCCCTACTGCGCAATAAAGCCCAAGTGTATCGGGCGTCGCCCACGCTGCTCGAGCGTACTGAATACACCCTGTCGTCACTGTGTAAAAACCTTACCCGCCCGTGCGCCCCGACCGATCTAGCGATGGATGCGCCGGGCCGGCCGTCTGGTTATCGATCCTGAATCGCTCGCCGAGCCCGCACACCGGAATCTTGGCGCGCCCTGGGCTTCCCTCGTCGGAAGGATGGGGACGCACCCGCCGGTGGTCGCGACGGAGGCCGATATCTGGGTCAAGGTCGGCGAGCCTAAAAGGGGCCTTTCATTGTCCCGGTACCGGGCGGAGGACCACCCGGCTCGCCGCCCCCGACGAGCCCGAGCGAGCTGACGGTCCTGAGTTGGACGCGCGCACGCCGCCCACTACTCCGGCGCCGACGGCGGCGTGACAGCATTTGCGTTGGAGCCATTGGTGGAACAGTTTGAAAAGGCAGATTCTGCAACTCGGATCAGCGATCGCGTCATTCGTGATGCTGGTGACGTGCGCTGCGCCGGTTCGCGCGAGCAACGGGGTGGAGTTGACGGGCATCAGTCTCCAGGCACGGGCTCGTGGTGGGGCGGATGTGGCCGTTGGCGATTCGGCGCTTTCCCAGATAGACAATCCAGCCACGCTCTCGCTGACGTCGCATGGTCGGTCACGCTTCGACTTCGCCGGCCAGCTCGTCTTCCCGGAGGTGTCCTGGAACAACCCGTTCGGGTCGTATCAATCCGAGGTCCGGGTGATTCCCATCGGGGATGTTGCGGTTGCCTTCCCGGCCAGCGACCGTTTCACCTGGGGTTTGGCGTTCCATGGAAAATCAGGGCTTGCAACCCGTTATCGCGCCAGGCACCTGTTGATCCCGTTCCAGGAACGTCGCGTCGGATCAGACTGCAAGAACCTTGGCCTCTATCTCAACGGCGCCTACAAGCTGACGGACAAGCTTTCCGTCGGCGGCGGCATCCGGGGCGAGTTGCTGACTTCCGAGTTCAGTGCGGTGCTTGGTCCGGCGGACGTCGACTTCGGTCGCGGCTATGCCTACGGGCTGGGCTTTCAGTTGGGCATGCACTATCAGGCCACCGAGACCATTGCCTTCGGCATCGGCTACCGCTCGCCGACCTGGGCCAACGACCTGCGCGGCGGACGTGCGCGGGCATCGCTCTTCGGCGTCCTGCCGATCCCCCTCGGCGACGCAAACATCGACAAGGTTCGGCTGCCGCAGCGGGTGGCTGCCGGGGCGGCGTGGGACGTGACGGACTGGTGCAAACTGGTCGGCGAGGTCCGCTGGCTGAACTACTCCAACTCGATTTGGAGCAACCTCACCGTCGCAACCAGCGGCGTCGTGGATCTGCGGGTGCCGATACCGATGGGTTATCGCGACCAGTGGGTCTTCATCGCAGGGGCCGAGTTCAAGCTCGACGAGCAGTGGACGTTGGGCGTGGGCTACAACTACGGACGCACGCCGGCCACAGACAAGCACCTGTTTCCTGTCGGCACGGTGCTGGCGGAACATCACGCCTCGGTCGGCCTGCGCTACGCCCGCGACAACTGGTGGGTCGGGGCCGGATATATACTCGGCTTCAACAGTTCGATGGGCGGTGGCGGCCGCAGCATGATTCCGTTGGGTATCGACTACGGGCCGAGCAGCATCGAGCAGACGCAACATAGCCTGATCGTTGGCTTTGGATTTGAGTGGTGACTATGAGCAACACAGAAGAAACACATCACCCGGTATACGGGCTTCGGGCTCGGATGAGCGCCGCCATTGACTGGTTCATACCAGGCCACGTCCGTAGTGGCGATCAGGACGTGCTCCGCCGTGCCCGGCTCGTGGTGACGTTTACCTGGACACTCATGGCGGCGGCGCTCTTCTACGCTCCGTTCTACCACTCGATGAACAGTCCGATGAGCGCCGCCACGCTCATTATAGGCGCCGGCGTGGGAGTCCCCATTCTATATGTCATGCGTCGGACCGGATCATCCCTTGTTGCGGGCAATCTGCTTACAGCAGCTTTCTTCTGCGTGCTGACTATCCTGGCGTGTCGCTTGGGGGGGCACGGCTCCATCGTGCTCCCGTGGTATGTGGCGGTGCCGGTTGTGGCCCTGAGTACCGCGGGCCGTCACTCGGCCGCTTCTTGGCTGGTTGTCACGGCATCGTCGCTGGCCGCGTTCTACGCAATTGACTGCACCGGCTATTCGTTCCCGAACGATCTGACTCCTCACCACTATAAACTGCTTTGTCTGCTGATATGGATCGGCCTGGCGGTGCTGGTGCTCGCTCTGGCCCTTCTGTACGAGGCGGCCAAGGTCCAGATGGTGAACCGCCTCGCGCAGCACAGCCATTTCCTGGACACGATAGTTGAGTCCTTTACCCACCCGTTCCTGGTGATCGACGTGAACGACTACTCAATTCGCCTGACAAACACGGCGGCCCGACGTAACGCCCCGCCGGGGGCCAAGACCTGCCATGCAATGACACATCGCCGGGACACCCCGTGCGAGGGCTCGGACGACATCTGTCCTCTCGTTGAGGTAAGGCGGACGGCAAAGTCCATCGTCGTGGAGCATACCCACTTCGGTGCGGATGGCAGCCCGCGGATGTTTGAAGTCCACGCTCACCCGGTTTTTGATGAAAACGACCGTGTCGTCCAGGTGATCGAATACTCTCTGGATATCACAGAGCGCAAGCAGGTCGAGGCGGTGCTTGAGAAGGCCAAGAAGATGGCGGAGGGCCACGCCAGGCGCGCGGCAGAGGCGATGGCGGACATGGAGCGGATGAACGCAGTGATGATGGGCCGCGAGGAGCGCGTCCTGGAGATGAAGCAGGAGGTTAACGACCTGCTGGCTCAGTTGGGCCAGGCGCGAAAGTACGAACACACGTAGACCGCTGCGCGGATGGCGGACTGCGGATCATGGATCAGGCGGCAGAGACTGATTGCTGACGGCTGGCCGCCGAAGGCGTGCAATGACTGATAGCGAAAGAGACAAGCAGGAAGCGGCACGGCGAACACTCCGTCTCGGACACTATGTGGGCTTCCTGGCAATCGCCTGGACTATAATCGCCGGCATTTCCTTGATGTGGAACCTGCGAGAACAGCGCGGAGCGACACTCGAAGCAGCCAGGATCCAGGCTCGGATTGCGTTCGAGAAGGATGTGCTCTATCGCCGGTGGAACGCCATGCACGGCGGCGTGTACGTGCCGGTGACGGAAACGACGCCGCCAAATCCGCATTTGGATGTGCCAGAACGGGACATCGAGACACCGGGGGGGCGGGCTTTAACAAAGGTCAACCCGGCCTACATGACCCGACAGGTGCATGAACTTGGCGCCGAGCAGGCGGGCGTCCAAGGCCACATCACCAGCCTCAATCCGATCCGCCTTGAGAATGCCGCCGACCCATGGGAAACCGCGGCACTGAAGGCCTTCGAGAATGGCGCAGCAGAATATGCCTCGGTCGAAGTGGTCCATGGCGAGGACCACATGCGCCTAATGCGGCCGCTTGTCACCGAGAAGGGTTGCCTCAAATGCCACGCCGCGCAGGGGTACGCGGAAGGCGACATCCGGGGTGGAATCAGCGTTTCGATTCCCTTGGCGCGCCTCCAAGCCGTTGCAGGTTCGAATGTTCTCACGTTGTATTTCGGGCACGGCGGGTTGTGGATTCTGGGTCTTGCCGGGCTCGGTGCGGCGACGCGGCAAATACGCCGGCACATCCGCGAGCACGACCGGGCGGAGGAAGTGCGGGAACGAGTCCTGCACGACATGGGGGAGCGGGTCAAGGAGTTACGCTGTATGTACGGCGTGGCCGATTCCATCCGCGAGCGCAGCGCGCTCGAAGAGGTCTTTCAGGATGTGGTTGCGCTCCTTCCTCCCGGCTGGCAGCATCCTGAGATTGCCCGCGGCAGGATTCACTTCGGTGGCCGGGACTACGTTTCCGAGCCCTTTGAGCGAACCAAGTGGAGCCAAGCGAGCGACATCATCGTCGACGGGGAGCGGCGTGGTTTCGTTGAGGTGTGCTACCTGGAGCAGCGCCCAGACCTAGACGAAGGACCGTTCCTGAGAGAGGAACGTACCCTCATCAACAGTATCGCCCATGCCCTGAGCGAAGCCGTCGAGCGCAAGCATGCCGAAGCCGCCGAGGCCGTCCGCACGGCCGAACTCGAGCAACAGACGGTCAAGCTGGAGCGAAGCCGCCGCGCGGCCATGAGCATGATGGAGGACGCCGAGCAGGCCCGGAAGGTGGCGGAGGCGGTGCGGGAGGAGCTGAGACTCCAAGGTGCAGCCCTTGCGGCGGCGGCCAACGCTATCGTGATCACCGACCGCGACGGCTGCATTGCTTGGGTCAATCCAGCCTTCACGAGTTTGACCGGCTTTGCCTCCGGCGAAGTGGTCGGTCAGAACCCGCGCGCGCTCAAGAGCGGTAGACACGACGCCGTGTTTTATCAGGAGCTTTGGAGGACGATCCTCGCCGGAAACGTATGGCATGGCGAGATGGTCAACCGGCGGAAGGACGGCAGTCTCTATACTGAGGAAATGACTATCACTCCCGTGAGAGACACGGAGGGGGAAATCACGAACTTTATCGCCATCAAGCAAGACGTCTCCGAGCGCAAGCGGGCCGAAAAGAAGCTGCAAGAAGGAACCGACATGAAGATCGCGGCGCTGCGACGCGAGAGGCGCGCCGCCATGGAGTTAGAGGCGGCCATGGAACAACTCGAAGCCGCCACGAGGGACGCCGAGGCGGCCAGCCGGTCAAAGAGCGAGTTCCTCGCCAACATGAGCCACGAGATTCGCACCCCGATGACGGCCATCCTGGGTTTCACAGAGAACCTGCTCGACTCCGACCAGTCGGATTCGGACAGGCTCAGTGCCGTCCACACCGTTCGCCGAAACGGCGAGCACCTGCTCCAGATCATCAACGACATCCTGGACATCTCCAAGATCGAAGCGGGTAAACTCGATGTCGAGCGTATCCGCTGTTCGCCCGTCCAACTGGTTGCCGACGTGAAATCGCTGATGCAGGTCCGCGCCGATGCGAAGAATCTGCCCTTCCTGACCGAGTACATCGGGCCAGTGCCGGAGACGATCGAAAGCGATCCCACGCGCTTGAAGCAGATCCTCGTGAACCTGATCGGCAACGCGATCAAGTTCACTGAGGCAGGCGGCGTCAGGCTCGTCACACGTTTTGTCGAAGACGCTGAGGACGACCAAGGAGGAAGTCCGAGGGAGCCTACCGTGCAGTTTGACGTCGTCGACACGGGGCTCGGCATGACGGAGGAGCAGGTGGATCATCTGTTCCAGGCCTTCACGCAGGCCGACACCACCACCACCCGCAAGTTCGGTGGCACCGGCCTGGGATTGATGATCAGCAAGCGATTGGCCGAGCTGCTGGGCGGCACCATCACCGTCGAAAGCAAACCCAACGAGGGCAGCACGTTTCGCTTAACCATCACGACCGGCCCGCTCGACGGCGTGAAGATGCTGGACGATCTGGCCACGGCCACGATCGCGCAGCCGGATGACACCACTGCGGCGAAGGGCGATGCCGCCAAGCTTGACTGCCGTATCCTGCTGGCCGAGGACGGGGCGGACAACCAGCGGCTGATTTCGTTCCATCTCAAGAAGGCCGGCGCGAAGGTGGCGGTGGTGGAGAATGGGAAGCTCGCGGTCGATGCCGCGCTCGCAACGTGGTACCGAAGACGTGAAGATGATCCCGAGCACCCGTTCGACGTTATCCTGATGGACATGCAGATGCCGGTGATGGACGGCTACGAGGCGACCGGCCTGCTCCGGCAGAAGGGCTACGCCGGTCCGATCATCGCCCTGACCGCCCACGCGATGGCCGGCGATCGTGAGAAATACATCAGCGCCGGCTGTGACGACTATGCCAGCAAGCCCATCGACCGGCAGAAGCTGATCGAGACCATCCAAACACACACGCAAACGGCCACCGTCTCCGCTTCGGCATAGCTCTCGGTGAGCGTCCTTGTGAGAATCGACCTGGACGCAAAGTGGGGGGAGCGTACGCAAGCGGATCGAATCTGGGCAGACTCGGGCATCCGGTGGATCCAT
>JAUVGW010000309.1 GCA_030593565.1 Phycisphaerae bacterium
CGCCGGAGGGGCTACTCCGGGCCGATCATCGCCCTGACCGCCCACGCGATGGCCAGCGACCGGCAGAAGTGCATCGACGCCGGCTGCGACGACTACGCCTCAAAGCCCATCAACCGAGATGAGCTGATCGAGACGATTCAACAACAGCTCGAGCCCACCGCCATCCAGGCCTGTGGTTCGTAAGCGAATCGCGGACTGAATCCACAGTCCTCGGTAGTCCCCCATTGCCGCCATCGCATCGCGCTATCCGCACGTCATTACTCGCGCGTCTGGTCACGGAGTCGGGGACGGCTTGATGGCCGGTCGAGATGTGGGAAGGCCGCGCAGGTCGAGGCACACAAGCGTGTCGTGATCGCGCACGTACAATCTTCCGCCGGACAATACGGGGACGGTCCAGCAGCGTCGTTCTTGTTTCTGTCGGATTAGGCGTTGGATCGCGGCGTAGCCCGTGCCTTCAAACAGTTTGAGCTTAGCCTTGGTGCGGAAGCCTTCGGGTGAGGCTGGGGCGATGCGGAGTTCGCCCTTCTGGGTCAGGAGGATCAAATGGCCGTCGGCAACGACGACCGTGCCGTGCTTGACGCGGCCGTTGCGCCAATGTACGCGCCCCGTCATGAAGTCGACGCATTTGAGCCCGTTCTCGTCGCTGGTGTACAGGTTGCCGGCAAACAGGACAGGGGTCTGGAACTTGTTCCGGATCTTTCTGGTTTTCCAGATTTCCTCGGCGGCGAGGCGATCGCCATCGCGTTTCAGTTCAACAGATGGGCAGGATTGCCCATCCTACACGGCTCGGATCAGCTCCGCCGGTATTGTCATGGACGCGCGTCGCCGGTCCAAGTCTTGACTGATCGCGACGTCGTGTAGAATGTGGTCGCGCGAGTCATGTGTGACGCGCCGCCACGTGTTTCACGGGCTTGTCGGCGCAGCCTTCGGTTGCAGCAAAGGAAACCGTGGGTTCAGACGCCCTGGGGACTGAGAGGCCAACATTGACAACGACCAAGCCCCGCGGCTTCAATCATCTCCTCACATGGATCATTATCTGGTTGATATGTCCCCCGCTGGCGGGCTGCTTCTTCGAAAACGTCGTGCCGGATTCGGAGAACCAGGGACGATCCATGGGCGTCAGACCACAACCGGCGGCTGTCGAGGTGCCGGTCGGGATGGTGTTCGAGCAGCGGGCGCTGTTCGCCGGCATTCCCGACAAGATCGGGCACCACGCCGCAACCGTCACGGCCTTCGCCGACGGTGAATTACTCGCGGCGTGGTACTCCTATGTCCGCCCTGACGAGCTGGCGGGCTCGGCGATCTACATGGCGAGCCGACGCGCCGACGCCGACGAGTGGACGCCGCCGCGCCTGCACATCGACCGCCTCGTCGGCGATGGGAACCCCGTCCTGTACAGCGAGGGCGACGAGGTTTGGCTATTTCAGGCGGTTGTCCCGTTCGGTTGGAGCACCGCGCATATCGAGGTGCAACGATCCCACGATCGGGGCCGCGCATGGTGTACGCCGAAGACCATCCCCGGCCCGCTCGGGTCGAATGTGCGTAACCCAGCCGTGCGGACCGACAGTGGCGAACTGTTGCTCCCCGCCTATGACGATTTCCTGATGCGATCGTTATTCTTCGTCTCCCCGGACGGCGATGGCTGGACGCTACGGTCGGCTATTTACACGGCGACGCCTTACCAGAATATCCAGCCGTCCGTCGTTCCATTGAGCAATGGCCGCCTGCTCGCGATCATGCGAAACGCCGGCGGGGGATGGCTGTGGTCGGCCCATTCAAACGATGGCGGCCGAAGCTGGTCCGAGCCAAAGGACAGCGGCTTTCGTAATCCGGGCAGTGCCGCGATGTTGCTCCGCCTCCAGAGCGGAAGCATCGTTCTGTTCTTCAATGACAGCGAGACCGAGCGACGCCCCCTGTCCGTCGCGATCTCCGAAGACGACGGCCAAACGTGGTCTCCAGGGAAGATTATCGCAGACGGCGATTCAAAATACAGCTACCCCGCCGCCGCTCAGTCCCCCGACGGTCTGATCCACCTGCTCTACACCCACGACCGCCAATCCATTCAGCACGTCACGTTGAGCGAAACGTGGATCGTCTCGCCGTAACGCAGCCGCGCGATATACTCCCTGTCATCATGACGCCCTCACGCCGAACTCGAAAGATGGTCCTGGTCGCATGTGTGCTTGTCTACGCGGCAGGCATCTTGTCCGTCGGGGCATATCGCGCGCGGGAGGACCAGTCGTCGACCAGTGACTTCGACGACTTCTACCTGACTGCCCGGCGCTTCCTCGATACCGGCGATGTCGTACGCGACTACGGGGTTCACAACTACCCGCCGTTCGCCATTCTGTTTTTCGTTCCATTCGGTCTCGTGCCGATTAAGGTTGCCAGCGCCTTGTTTAACGGCCTTGCGCTGGCGGGCTTCGTCCTCAGCGTCCGACTGGTCGACCGCTGGGCGGCGGAAGAAGCCGGCCCCCTGCCGCGCAAGGCCGACGAGATCGCTCGGGCGGCCGGGCCGATCGGCATGGTGCTCGCGTACGTGACCGGCTGTCTGATCATGGGCCAGATGGCGCTATTTACGCTGGCGATGCTTGTGCTGGGTTTGCACTACATCGAGAAACGCCGTGATGTTCCGGCGGCGTTCTGGCTCGCTGTGGCGATCTCGACCAAGGTCTACCCCGTGCTGCTGCTGCCTTGGCTGGTCTTGAAGCGGAAGTGGCGGCTGTCGGCCGTCGCGGCCGGAATGCTCGTTGTGATGAACGTGCTTCTGCCCATCCTGGCGATGGGCCCGACGCGTGCCGGGCAGCTTTATCGCGGGTTCTATCGCGACAGTATCCGCGGGCAGAGCGCGCTGCGACTCGCCGTCATCGAATCGAACAAGATGAGCCACACGAACCAGTCGTCCGCACTGGTGGCACGGCGATACACGCGGCCGACCGACAGTGGGGTGGACGGAGCCGATGGCCGTCCGCGGATGATCAACCTCGTGGATTGGGACGATACACCGATCGGCATCGGGCCGCTGCGTCTGGCCCGGGTGCAATGGCTGCTGGCGGCGGCCTTTGCAGCACTCGTCGGCGCGACCGGCTGGGTGTGCCGCCATCCCGCTCGGTCGGTGTCGATGTCGCGTATGCGTTATGAGTACGCAACGGTGATCCTGCTGTCTTTGTTGCTGACGCCGATCTCCTGGAGTTTCTACTACTGTCTGTGCTACCTCCCACTGGCGCTCATCAACGCGCGGGTTCTGGCGGCTTGGCGCGGGCGGCGTCGCGCCGCCTTCGCATGGGCGGCGGTCGCGGCATGGTGGCTGGCCGTGCCGGCGATGGCGAGCCCAACCCTTCGAATGTGCGGTTTCCATCTGATGGCGACGTTCATACTGTTTGTGGCGACATGTGCCGCAGCCCGGGGCGACGCTCCCCGGGCGGCCTCGGGCAAAATTATTTGAGAAAAATTTCACGGCGATGCCATTGGGCTTGACGGTGACGCTGAACACCCCTCCGTTTGCAGCAAAAAACTGCGAACCGCCGCAAACCGGCGCAAACTTTTGACCGCGGTGAAGGCGATGCGGCGGTCGGCCCTATCTCGGTTCTCGTCATATATGCTTGTTCAGCGCTCCGCGTCGTGTGGCACAACCGTCTCGGGCGTGAACCCGCGCAACAGAGAAAGGAATCTCGCGCCAGCCCCCCCTGATGGGTCGCCCAAGCATCAAGGCACAGGAATGTCGAAGTACGGCACGCGCCCATGGCCGTTCGGGTTGTCCCCCTCATGCCAGCCGCCCCACGGTCCTTCCGGTTTTGGTCGCCTGCGCGTGTGCACGCGATCCGAGCTGTGGTCCGGCTGAAACTCCAGCAGGTTGTAGAACCGCGGCATCGCTTCCGGTCCGCCGTGTCCTGCCCGGTCCTGTTCAATGATGTTGTGTTCGGGGTGATGGACTTGTTCTCACGGGAGATGCTCAATCTCTCAAAAGGACGACTTGGAGCGATCCGCCAGGCCTGCGGTTTAGTCTCCGCGGGACTGGCGGTCTTGGGGTGTGTGGGCGTTGGCATTCCTCGATGCGCCGCGACGATTCGACGGAGGATTACCTCCGCGATTGACAGGGGTATCCGTGCTTCAGCTCGTGTCGGTGGCACAGCAAAGGCCGTAGGCCACCACGGACGACTGCCCCAGCGGGGTAGCATATCCGATAAGTCCTATATGCGTATTCGGTCGAACGTGGTCAAGACTCAGCCTTGACGGCGAGGAAGCGAACCAGCTTGGTCTTGCGGCGTTTGTCGTCCGGCGAACGCGGTGGCCAATCGATCGAAAAGGGTCAGCGATCGTCTTGGCGGTGAGAGATCGCTCGAGCTTTGCTTGCGACGCCAAACAACCGTGCGCGAGCAACGTCCGAAACGGTCCAAGAGACAGTCAGGCCATGTCCGATAGTCGCGGCTGTGTCCATGCGTCGCCATCTTCCGCCACTTCCGATTGAACCGTTTGGGAAAGCCAACACGCACCTTGGCAGCCATCGACCCATCGCATCGAGAAACGTGAGCTGAAGATAATGTGGCGTTGCGTGTAGCCGATCTATATAGGCAGCGTAACGCTTGTAGGGGACTGGATCGGGCAGGCATACGGACGGCAAGTTCGTGATGGAAGACAGTTTACTTAGAGTGCGTCCTAAAACCCTTGTGGCACCGCCGTCTCGGCGGTGTGTACACGGGCGGGACGCCCGTGCCACAGAGGTTTTAGGAGGCACTCTTAACGTGATGGAGCAGCACGACTGCTCGCCGTGAGCCACGACACGATCTATCGGTTGGCTCGGGAAGCAACGATCCTGGGGCAGAAGTTGGGCAGTCAGTGGCGATTCTCGAAGGCCGCACTTTTCGCAGGGGTGCGACGCGGAGTTCAGAAGGAGATCCGTTCTCTCGTCGCCGTCGATTCGCCGCATGACGTGGATACGCTCAACGGTGAATCAACGCGGAAGCCAAGCCAGCCAAGCGGCACGATCAGGAAGGGATGATGGAGCCTCATGGATGCTGACGGCGGACATGACGAGCGCGAGACGAAGGGCGAAGCGGACGATCGGCAGGCGCCCGAGATGCTCATTGTGTTTCGGGTAGGTGAATTGTGCCTGGGTATCGACGTGCGACACGTGCGCGAGGTTGCACGGGCTATCCCGCTCTCGGCCCTGCTTCCGAATGCCGGGGGTGTGGCCGGGATGATCAGCCTGCGCGGAGAATCCACCGCCGTCGTAGACCTTAGTACGCTGCTCGGAGTTTCGTGTGAGCAGCGCGATCGTCGGGCAAGAATGATCGCGGTTCACCACAACTGCGCGACGGTCTGCCTGTTGGTGGATCAGATCGACGGTCTGCGCGACGTGACGGGCGCTGATCTCGAATCCCCGCCGCCGGTCGTTGCCGATGTGAACATCCGATGGCTCGACTACGTCACACGTTCCACAACGGGCGAACTGATAGGGGTGGTTAATGTGGACCGCATGCTGTCCCAAGTTTCTCTCGCAGGGGTGGAGGTAGAAACAGCCAGTGTCTGAGCCGCTGAATATCACCGAGTTCCGCGTTTTCCGGGAGTACCTCCAGGAGGCCTACGGCCTGTACTTCGCGGATGACAAGTACGCTCGGGTCGCGAAGGTCATCGGTTCTCGAATGTCGGAGCTCGGCATCGGGTGCTTCGACGAATACCAACGCATGTTGACTTCATCCTCGCGAAGCAGAAACGAACTGGCGGCGCTTGCCGCTCTCTTGACCATCGGGGAAACCCATTTCTTCCGGAACAAGAACCACTGGCGAGCGTTTGCGGAATGCGTTTTGCCGTGGATCCTGGAGCGCAACGCGGCAACCAGCCAGCGCCGCATCCGGATATGGTCCGCCGGCTGTTCGACCGGCGAAGAAGCCTACACCGCGAGTATAGTGCTCCGTCGGAGCCTGCCGGGTTTGGCGCGATGGTCAATCGAGATCATCGGGACGGACCTTAGCCCCGCGGCCATTGCTACGGCCAAGAGGGCGGTCTACACAGAAAACTCGTTTCGCGGCGTGTCGCCGGAGATCAAGAAGGAATACTTCGAGCCGGTGGCAGCCTGCCGGTACCGCCTGCGGGCCGACATTCGCGACATGGTCCGCTTTCAAGAGATGAACCTCCTGGACACGACGGCCACGGCACAGATGCGCGATTTCGATGTCCTCTTCTGCCGTAACGTGCTGATATACTTCGAGGCGTCGGGCGTTGCACGCGTCATGGCGGCTTTCCATCGCAGCCTGAGGTCGGATGGCTACCTGTTTCTGGGTCATGCTGAGAGCACGCACGGCAGTTCGTC
>JAUVGW010000356.1 GCA_030593565.1 Phycisphaerae bacterium
GGACACATCCGCGTCGCTACAAGCCCGCAGAACAAGGCAGAACCTGCTGGTAAGTGTGCTGCATCCTGGTTCCCCCTTAGTATTTATGCGCGGCTCCTAAGAAACTCTGTAGCGTCCGACCCCCGTGTCGGACGACGAATACCAACCACTCTTCACGGCCGACAGGGGCGTCGGCCGCTACACCATTCCTTAAACTGCTCTAACGTGGGGGACGTCACCTATCACGAATTATTCATGCCACAGAGACCGCGAGAACACAGCGCGGCCTTCGGTCGCAACCCAATTGTGGCCCAGGCGGGATGTGGTCCGTGACAGATTCGTCTGCCACAGGCAAACGCGAAATACCATGGCTGCGGACAGCCGGGGATTCTGAGCCGGGGCGTGTCGCCCCGGACCGGCTCGACACGAGCCGACTCTGATTTCAGTCCATCGATCCCGTTGGTTGCGGCCGAAGGCCACACTGCGTGCTCTGTGGTGAATCATCCGGGCCGTCAATTCAACGCTTACTGAGCACCAGCAACCGCGAAGCCGGGCACTTCAGCGTGTTCATCGCGTCTCGAAGCGAGGCGAAATCGGCCGGCGTGATTCGATCCATCTGCGTCTCAATCACGCGGTGGAATCGCACGACGCCGTCCTTCTCGCTCACCGATTGCTCCGCCGCGCCCCAGCTCCCCGCGACGCGTGCCAAGGGCGCCGGCGTGATCGTCGCATGCCAACCCTTGGGCAACTCGATCGCCAGATTCACGTCTTCGCGGAATGCACCGGACAGATGCACCTCGGTCTTTCGAGAAGACCGCCCCAAAGGCAAATGATACGTCGCCAGGAAAGCCGGGCCATTGCCCAATTCCAGCACGCGCTGCTTGTCGAGTTCCTTGAGGATCCCCTTCGACGCCACCTTGACCGTGGCCTTCAGCACGTCATCCGACAGCGTCGTGATCGAGTGCTTTGTCACCTTGCAGTCGCTCAACACGCGACCGACAATGCCCTTGACAAATGACGCCTGCTTCCCGGCCGTTGCCAGTTTGGCGGGATCGTAGAATCCACCCGTCAGGGCGATGCGCAGCTCACCGGTCGCCTTGCCGGCCTTGCACACGGAAATCGTGCCTGCGATCGTGATCTCGCTCGTGACCTCCTCGCCGCGACCAAGCACATACTCGGCCGTCACACCGCCGGCACCATCCAGCCCCAGCAACCAATGCCTGCCCCAGTCACCGGGATTCTTGATCTCGCCGTGCTGCGGGTGCAGAAGAACGGCCCCATCCGGCAAAGCCACGCGCACGATCATCCCCGCAAACGCCGAGTTCGTCGGGACTTCCGCGAGCCATCCATTCCGCGTGGCCCCCATCTCCACCGTGGCATCCAGGCCCAACGACCGAATCGCCGCCGCCAACAACGCCCCGGCCTCCAGCGGCGTCCCGTAGTTCGATTGGAGCACCGCCTCGGCATCACGGCACTTCAGCGAGCGATGCCCCCGCGACGCATTCACGAAGTTGAACGTGCTCCGTAGCTTCTTCGCGACCTTGCGCGCCCGTTCACCCGGGTCCGTTTCATTCTCAACTGCATCCTCCGCGAACTTCTTCACGCCGTCGCCGAGCTTCGCGGCCGCATCCACAACCTTCACGAAGCCGCCGACAAACTCGGCCGCGTTCGCACACGTCGTAAACCGCAAACGCCCGCACCGCTCCTGCCACGGCAGCGACTGCGGCTCACCGCGAGCGCCCGCCAAACGCTTGAACGTCCACTTGTACTGCGTCATGCCGCCGTCGATGGACGACTGCACGGCCTTCGGATCCGGTGAAATCCCCTCGACATGATGGTTCACCGCCACGTCCGCCGGCACGGTCACGCTCACCACGCGCTCGACCGTCGGATAGTCGTCGTGCAAGCGCAGATCGCCTTCCAACCAAGGCAACACATCGGGCTGCGTGACGATCTCGTAGTCAAGCTCCAACACGCAGTCGGTGACGATCCCGCTATAACTAATGACTGTCTGTTCCCAATGGATGTGCTCGGGCCACCCGGCAAGATCGTCCGGCCCTGTCTTGTTGAACGAATAGTCCGGCACAGGCATGACCGTCCCATCCGGCAGAATGGTCTGTGCCGTATGGATGATCAGTTCGTCCTCCCCGATGCGATAGTCAACACGCGGATCAGCCTTCCCGCGGATCGGCCGACGCGTCAGCAGCTTCAGCCACTGGTGATCCCGACGGCGAACCGTGCCGTCCTTCTCCATCGTGTAGTGCTGCTCCCACCGCAGGATGACCGCATCTTCATCGGGAAACTGCGCACTGCCGATGCTCAGATCGGGGCCCGCCGCCTCACTGCCCTGCGCCTGCCCGGCCGCGAAACTCAACACCGTGGCGAACGAAGCCGCCGCGCCCACCACCATCCATCGCCTGTTGAAGCTAGTCATGGTCCACCTCCCCGATCTCAACGTCGGCCATCACTTGTTGTGCACCCTTCGTCTCACCACCAACGACACGACAGACGATCCACTCGTCCGCCAGTCGCTTCAACGCCTCGATCGCCTTCTTGTGACCCTTGTAGTCGTCCGCCGGAATGATGTTGCTCTTGATCACCATCTCACACCGATACGTCAACTCGCCATCGCCCGGCGTCACCTCGAACGTCAACGACGTCTGCCCCGACTTCAGCGTCTCCGCATCAGGCACATGCACAACCTCCCAACCAGGCGGTAACTTCACCGTCTCCTCGATCTTCAACAGCCGAGCTGCCCGCAGCCGAAAACCGAACTTTCGCTCCTTCAGCTTGATCGGGTAGTTCAAATCCGGCGACAGAAAACCCTCCAACGGTCGCGACGCCAACGGAAGGCGGAACATCCGCGTCTCCCCCTCACCCACCGCGAAGCCCGCAGCCGTCACCGTCATCTTCACCTGCGAATCACGCGAGTAGTCCAGCGGATCCGAGTAATCCAACTCCTCCAACCGCGCGTTCGGAGCGATGTGCAAGGACTCCTCGAACAACCCGCGGTGATCGGGTGCCGGCGTGCGACCGATCTTCCGCCGATACGATGTACCCGGCGAGCCCGACGCATCAACCACGATCTTGCTCGTCAGCGTCCCGTCCTCGGCGATCTCGCTCTGGCCGCTGTACGCCAGCGTGCTGTGCTCCGGCGGGAAGTACGGCGACAACGTCAGGTCTTCTCCCCCCGGCGTCCCGTACACCAGCCCCTGCAGCGCCTCCCAACTCGACCAAACCTCGCGGCTGTGCGGCGACCACGTCGGATCCAGGACGCGGAACGTCCCGTCCTTTTTCCGCATCACGCACACCGTGTGGTTGAACTGATCCGCCGGGATCTTCTCCACACGCGACCCCGCCATTGTCAGCGACGGATAAACCTCGTGCCCCAAGACCCGCAGCATGGTAACCAGCATCCCCGCAATATCCTTGCACACGCCGCCCTTGTCGTGAAACGTCTCGATCCCCGTGTGCAGCGTGAAACCCTCGCAAGGACCGCGGCTCGTGCCGTAGTAGCGGATATTGTCCGCCACCCAGTGCAGACAGGCCTCAATCTTGGCATCCTCGTCATCCAGGCCGGCCGTGATCTCGGCCACCTGCGCCCGAATCGCATCGTCCGCCTCGAATTGCGGCTCGTTTACCCCGTGAAACCACCGCGACTTCATCGGCCAGTCAGGCACCGTTGCCATCACCAGCTTCGTCACGTTGTCGTCCAGCGACGTCATCCGCGGCTCGCTCTTCACGGCCGGAATGTCCTCCGCCCACCAACTGTAAATCAGCGTCTCCTCCCCAAACCACAACGACGACTGCAACGTGCCGTTATACACCTGATACTGCACCGGCTTGTCCAGCGGCATGTGAACCGAATATCGCTTCTTGATGATCGGAGTGTTTCCCTGAAACAGCGTCGACTCGTACCAATGCCCCGGCATCGGGGGCTGCAACGTCTCCTCCGCGCCGCCCCCAGCCGCGCCATCATCCGAAGACGCCAGATACGCGATGTTGAAGCCGATCTTGCTGATGCGGATCTCCAAACAATCGCCGACGTTCAGCCGCGGCATCGGAAGAACCTGCTGTAAATTGCCCCAGTAGATCATGTGCTGCTTCGCCGACTGCATCAGCATCTCGGACACCGGCACATCTTCGACGGCCCCGCCCTTGCGGTGAATACGCACCGACTTGACGGTCACGCGATTCGTGTCCGGGTCGAATTCCTGACGCAACACCGACCGTGACTTCACGCCCGCGTCGGTCAGGATCTTGATCACCTGACAGCTCACCGTCGTCGCCAGACCACTGTCCTGAACGTAGACATCCGCCTCGTCCAACACAATCGCGATTGCGGCCTTGTCGTAGTCCTTCGCGTCACCCGCCGCGGCGATCATCGCCTTGATTTCGTCTGCGGTCGCAGCCTGCGGCACCCCCGCAACAGACGACTGCACGAATCCCCACGTCAGGGCCAACGCGCAGCACCAGACCGCCATGATAGTCATGCGTCTCATCTGGAATCCCTTATTCAATGGCTTGAATCTTTCTTCACCGTGGAAACAGCGCCCCCCGCACGCCTCGGGCGACATCGGCGCATTCTAACACCTCGGCCAACACGATTCCAGCCGATGACGACGCCTGCAAAACCTCGCCGCTAGGCTTGCCGTTTGGCGGTCGCAACCCCCAGCAGCCTGTGGCAAAACTGTGGCACCGGCGTCTCGCCGGTGGTTTTCACGGGGAGCATCGGCGTCTCGCCGGTAGTCCCGGGTGGCACCGGTGCTTCCGAACCGCTGTTTTCCATTTTACCACGGACGGCCAAGCCAACCCGCACGTCAACAGTCCCCCAAATCACCCCGACCGCTCCCCCGTCGCGTCCTTCTTGAACACCCGCGTCCCCAATGGCCGGCTGTACTCCGACCAGTCGCTTTCCACCTGCCGCGCATCGCGGATCGCGCCGAACGCCATTTCCAGCTTCGCATCGATGTTGTCCAGATAGTGAACCAGAAACGCCTCCGGACATGCGGGCAGTTTCGGGCTGCCGAATTCATACGCCCCGTGATGCGACACGATGATATGTGTCAGCACGTTCTGAAGGTCCGCGGGAAAACGCTCCCCCGTCGCTCCCTCGACATCCGCAACCTTCTGATCGATCCAAATCGCCGCCTGCGTGATGTGCCCAACGAGCTGGCCCGCGGTCGAGTACGCGAAATTCGTCTCGTACGTCAACTCCGCCGCCTTGCCGATGTCGTGCAGGAAGATCGCCACGAGCGTCAAATCGCGACTCACGGCCGGGTACATGCTCTGCGAATCCGCCGTCTCCCCAAGAATGCGCGTCGCCAGTTCCAGCACGTTGAGCGTGTGTTCCAACAGGCCGCCGATCCAGGCATGGTGATTGTGAATCGCGGCCGGCGCCTTCTTG
>JAUVGW010000409.1 GCA_030593565.1 Phycisphaerae bacterium
CGGGCTGAAACCCCCGTCCGCCACACTCTAAAGCCGCCTAAACTGTCATGGACCCGGCATCGGCGGGTCCATGACACAATCGGCGGCGGGGTGCCACTGGCAGCTTGCCTGCCAGTGTCCGTGTAGGGCGCTATCTGTTGAAGCACTGGCGGACAAGCCGCCAGTGGCACCCGTTGGACCCTTTGGAGCAATGCCGCCTAAACTGTCATGGACCCGGCATCGGCTGGCAGCTTCGGTTGACAGGACACTGCCCGGCCCTAGACTTGAGGCTCGGCGGGTGCGTGGTTGAACGGGCTTGGCCTGACGCATCGCGGGATGGCGAATCCACCGATGTGCGTTGGTGACAGGCAGGTCGAATACGCGAATTCAGAACGTAAGTGAGTGCGAATTCGTCTGTCGGCGCGGACCCCGTAGCTCAATTGGATAGAGCGCAGCCCTGCGGAGGCTGAGGTTGGTGGTTCGAATCCACTCGGGGTCGGTTCATGGGGCGGCGGGATTCACGGCGGCGTTGCGGCCGGTTGCGGCCGCGGCGATGCAAAACCAACGAGCCGGCCCATTTCTCGGGTCGATGCTGTTTTCCTGACTATGACCGGTCATTCTCCAACAGAGCGATTGGCGTCCATTGCGGAGAAGGTGGCGGCAGGGGAGCGGCTGTCCCACGCGGACGGCGTCGAATTGCTCGCGTCGCGCGACATTCACGAAATTGGGCGGTTGGCGAATCTCGTTCGCGAGCGGCTGCACGGCAACAGAGCGTTCTACAACGTCAATCGCCATATCAACTACACGAACTACTGCGTTCTGCGATGTAAGTTCTGCTCGTTCTACCGGCGCTATCCCACGAAGGACGCGGGGATCGCCGAGAATCAAGACGGTGCAGCGGCGGACGGTCGAAGCCTGGACGATGCGTACGAGTTGTCGGTCGAGGAGGTGGCGGAGCTTGCCGCCGAGGCCTGTGCCGCGGGCGCCACGGAGGTTCATATCGTCGGGGGGCTACATCCCCGATTGCCGTTTTCATACTACATCGAGATGTGCGCGGCGATTCGCGAGGCGTGCCCGCCGATCCACATCAAGGCGTTCACGGCGGTGGAGATCGTTCATTTCACGCGGATCAGCCGGCCGCGGCTGTCGATTCGAGACGTGTTGACGCAGCTCCGCGAGGCCGGCCTTGACACGCTGCCCGGCGGGGGCGCGGAGATTTTTGACGATCGCGTCCACGGCGAGGCATATCAGAACAAGATCGGCGAGGAGGGTTGGTTCGACGTTCATCGCATCGCTCACGAGATGGGCATTCCGACAAACGCGACGATGCTCTACGGCCACGTCGAGCGACCTGATGAACGCGTGACACACCTTATCAAGCTCCGAGAGCATCAGGACGCGTCGCTGAAAGACCGTGCGGCGTCTTTCAACTGCTGTGTGCCGCTGTCGTTCATTCCAGAGGGCAGCGAGTTGTCAGACCTGCCCGGCCCGACGGGATTGGACGACCTTAAGACGTTGGCCGTCAGCCGGCTGATGTTGGACAACATCCCGCACATCAAGGCGTTTTGGATCATGCACACCGCGAAGCTGGCCCAGGTCTCACTAAGCTGGGGCGTCGACGATCTCGACGGTACGGTCGTGGAGTACGACATTACCAAGCGGGAGGGCGGCGCCGGCGAGCGGCGCCAGGAGATGAGCGTCGATCGGATTCGCCGGTTGATCCGCGAGGCGGGTCGGGAGCCCGTCGAGCGTGACACTCTATATCAACCAGTGGTGCGCGACGGCCACGGCCTTGGTCGCGGGGTCCATGACAGTCTAGGCGGGTTTCATTCTGTTTAGAGCAGCTTAAGGAATGGTGTAGCGGCCGACGCCCCTGTCGGCCGTCAAGGGTGGCTGATATTCGTCGTCCGACACGGGGATCGGACGCTACAGGGTTTCTTAAAATGCTATAGCCGCGGTTTTTCGAGTGGCGATGCACTATGGCAATTCACGTTTGAGTGTGTGCCCCATCCTGTGCAAAGCAAAGGGTGGGAATCGCACCACGGCAGCCTCCCACCCTTTCATTCAGAAAGGATGGAGCACCCAACCGCCGCCTGGATTCGGTCACACCCAATCGTGAACTGCTATAGCTGCTCGCGGCAAGACTGCGGCACCGGCATCTTGTCGGTGGTTTTCCCGGGGAGCATCGGCGTCTCGCCGGTATTGCCGGGTGGTACCGGCGTTTCCGAACCGCTGTTTTCCCCTTTGCCGCGGGCTGTTAGGGGTCAGGGGGAAGGGGTCGTGACGGGATGGGGGCTACGCGGAAGATGTGGGCTTGGCGGCCTTCGGGGCCGGTGTACCACTTGTGGTGTAGTTGGGGGATTGCGCTGTCGAGTAGCGCCTGGAAGTAGGCGGACTCGGCGATCTTGCTTCGGCGGGTGGCCTCGACATCGACGAACCATGTGGGCCGGTTTTCGTCTTGGGTGATGTGCTCGCGGACCTGCCTGATGACATTCGACGCGGGATCGCCCGACTCGTGTGGGGGCGACTTGCGTGGGGGCGACTCGGGCATGCGAATCCAAGTTTCATCCGGGTAGGTTCTGCCGGCGTAGAACATCAGTTGGGTGAGACGTTCGTGGGCGAGGACCCGGTCGCCCGGTTCGACGTGGTCGTACAGCCATCGGCCTGCGTCGCGCAAGGCTCGACGGTCTTCGTTGATCGACTTGGCGTTGTAGAAGACCTGGGGCGCGAGCGGGACGGCGATGCCGACCATCACGACGACTGCCCTGGTTACGGTGCCGCTAGGTTCGAGCATGCGGATGATCAGATTCAGCAGCGTTACGAGGCCGGCGGCGGCCCATGGAATGGACAGTGCCAACGGGATGACCATGTAACGCGTGCTGATTTCGTCATATCTGGCAACTCGGAGCTGGACGAGCACGACCTGAAGCAGGACGGCCGTGATGACGAGGCGGCGTCCCGTGGATTCAGCGCGGGGGGTAGACTTGAGGAACAACGCAAACAGGACGAGGGTCGAAATCGTGTAGCGGCCGCTTCTTGCCCAGGCTTCGGCCATGCGCGCCGGCGCCTGCCACCACTGAATGACGTGGGCGAGCATGACCGGCGGCCTGTCGAGGACGAGCGAAACAGGTGATGCCGCATGGAACAGGTCGCTCGCGCCCTTGTTCGGCATGAACTTGCCGACCGCGACGGCGTAGGGTGCAACCACGGCGGCGAAGCAGAGTGCCAGGACAGCAACACTGAGCACGCGCCGGCGCGGGCTGAGGCCCCGGCTCGGCCACAGCAAACAGATCACAACGGCGGCAACGATGCCGAGGGCTTCCTGGCGAAGCAGGTAAGCCAGCCCGGCGGCGAGACCGCACAGGGCCGGTTTCCACAACTGCCTCGATTTCAGGGCTGACAGGCCGAGCAGCAGTGCCGCGAGATAGAGGGCCAGGTGCGGCATGTCGGACAGGACGTCGGCGGACAACCTCGCGCCCTGCCACCAGAACGCGGCGAAAATGCCAGCAACGGCGGCGGTTGTGCTGTCGAACAGACGGCGAGTGAGGAGATAGATCAACGCGCATGCCGCAACGCCGCCGAGGAGTGCGACGAGTTGGCCGCAGCGCTGCCAGGCGAGTGGGCCGTCCTCGGCCGGTGCGGGACCGAGCACCTTGTGCGTGCCGAGCAGTAGGTATGCGTAACCGGGCTGCTTGGTCGTGGCGCGGAGCCATCGGACGGGGTCGTCGCCGAGTTGCTTGGCATAGGAGACGAAATGCACGCCGTCTCGACTGATGCAGGCAAGCTGTGAACAGAGCAGCGCGCGGACGATCAGGGCAACGAAGACGACGGCGAGCAAGGTCCGCCAGTTTGACCGATTGGGGTCCAGGTTCGTCATGCCGCGGATTATGGGCGTGTGACGCGGGGATTGCACGCTGGGCGACGTCTGGGGCACCTTGCGCTTGTAGTGTCCACGCAGGACGGCCCTAATCGGACCGACTCCCCGCCGAAGCCGAGACTCGTTACAGTCGGGTGCGGTCGTGCCCCAAACACTGTTTTTTCGGTTCTTCACGGATTACCGGGGAATATACAAAACCCAACCAGCCACGGAGTGGCGCAAGAAGAAAGCCCACGGCGCAAGCCGTGGGATCGCATCGGCATGCGCTTTGCCCAGCCCCAGCGGGGCGAAAGATACCCCTCGACCTCCTCTTTCGCCCCT
>JAUVGW010000224.1 GCA_030593565.1 Phycisphaerae bacterium
TGCCGGACGACTGTGACATTGCCGACGAGACCAGCACCGACGTCAACAGCAACGACATTCCCGACGAGTGCGACCCGGACTCCAATGACAACGACGTGCCCGACGATTGGGAGATCTCGCAGGAGACCAGCGCAGACTGCAATGAGAACGGCACGCCTGACGAGTGCGAGCCAGACTGCAATCATAACGACGTCCCCGACGACTGCGACCTCAACCCGACCGACCCGGACGGAGACGAGTTTGTCAGCGAAGACTGCAACGAGAATAACTACCCCGACGAGTGCGACCTGACGCTGCCGCCGGGTTTTGGCAGTCTCGACTGCAATGATAATGACATCCCCGACGAGTGCGACATTGCCGACTGCGAGGGCGAGGCGTGGTGCGATGACTGCAACGAAAACGGCTTCCTCGACGTCTGCGACATCGCCGGCGAGATCAGCGACGACGAAAACGAGAACGGCATCCCGGACGAGTGCGAAGGCGAAGGAATGATGGGCGGCGGCTCACCGATGGGCGCGCCTTCCAGCGGTCCAACATTCGGCCCGGTCGACGGCGCCCCGGAAGCGTGGGCGGCCTTCTTCGAATGGTCGATGGATCGGTCCTGGGGCACCGACGCGGACATCAGCGGCGCGGCACAGTTCCAGTTGATGGTGGACAAGCTCGACGAGCTCGGCCTGCCGATGGCCGATCCGTGGTACTCGATCAGCACGACGCCTCAATAATGGCAACCCACCACAAGATCCAAGCCTTGAAAAGAGGTGAGGTCGGATGTGTCCGGCCTCGCCCCCCTCACAGGCCCCGGTGTGCCTGAATGGTCCTCGTCCCTCCGTGTGGCAGTCCGTGACAGGACCACCTTTAGTAGCTCAATCACAGCCTGTGCGTCCGTAGTCGAGTCAATCCTAGTCATCGGCCGTCCGTCGCCGTGGTGACGCTCTGATAGCCATTCCTGGAACTTCTCGGGCGTCCAGCCGAGGTCGATTCTCAGCGCCTGGATCTTCCGGCGCTGGGCGTCCGACGCGAACGCATACACGCCGGCCGGCCGACGCGGCCGGCGTGGCGATCGGCGCGGGTGTTCGTGGTCAGTCCCGCAATTCAACGATGTCAGTATCCGGGCCGCCTCCGCCCGACTCAGCGCCGATATCGAGCCTCGTGGCGTGAGTGAGCGTAACGCGTCGATGTCCATGCCTCGCCGCTTGCCGGCCGCGAACAAGGCGCGGCGTTGGGCCGGCGTGATCGATTCGCTTGTGGTTGCGCTCCCGCGTTGCTCGGCTGTTGCCGTTATCCTCGTTACCCCGCCAACCGGTCCCGTGGCTCCGGTGCCGGCGGGTTCTGTGCGTTCGTCGTTAACCGGTTCCGTTGCCCCCGTGCCAGCTCCTTTTTTCCTTCTCTGAACTCGCACGAGCAGGCGGGCCACCCCCAAATCCAGGCGTTGTTCTTGCGTTTGCAGCAAGATTTCTGCAAACCGCCGCAAACTGCCGCAAACTCTTCGGACTATCGTGTCCGAACATGCCCGGCCGTGTTTTCCTGGCCTATGAGTAGGCTTGCTCAGCGCTCCGCGTCATGGCGTCATGAGGTCAATCCCTGCGCGGAGACTGGCGTGGGCCGTTGTCGCTGGTGCGAGAATCCTTTCTCGCACCCCATTCCGCGGGAATCCTTTCCCGCTGCCTGCCAAGACGGATGGGACGCAGGATAGGAATCCTGCCGAGAGTGGGGACGAGATAGGAATCTCGTCCCAGCCAGCGTTCTACTGCTTCGACCCGAGTTCCATACTGAACCCATGCTCATAGAGGCTCGGTGTTGGCAGGTCTCCGCCTGCGGTTCATGCGGCGGAGGCTCAGCAGCATCAGCGGCATCATCATCGCCCCACCCGCACCACAGGCTCCGTTAGCACAGACCTCCGCAAACATGTCAATCTGGCCAATATCGATATCGACAACATCCGTGCCTTCCTCCGTTTCCTCGTCTTCATCGGTTTGTTCGTCTTCATCTGGGTCGCCCCCGACGACCCGGATGCAATCCCCGGTCGTGGCGAACGACGAGCCATCCAGCAGCAGGCCGGTGACGATCATCTCGACCTCGTCGCCGTCACTCAGGTCGTTGAGTTGCAGAACCTCGACAACGTCGTCCGTCATGAACTTCATGGACAGATCGTCGATGCCGTCGCCAGACAGGCCGTGGCAATCGCAGGGCTGGCCTTCGAAGGGCGAAGCCACATCCTCGAAGACCGAGTGCGGCCCCGGTGGGCCTTCATTTGGCTCCACCTCACCGCCGACGCCGTCGGCTCGCGAGAGCCGGACGGACGTGATGTCAATCTCTGTCACGTCGAAGTCCATCGTGCCGACCACCGCGACCGGCAAAACCCCGTGGCTTGACGGATTCAGGGGATTCGGGCACGAGCCGGGCTTGATGTCCAGCGTCACGACGCTAGGTTCGCAGGCATCGCCGATCCCGTCGCCGTCCGTGTCGGCTTGATCGGGGTTGTATACCGAAGGGCAGTTGTCGCAATCGTCGATGACGCCATCGCCGTCGGAGTCAGGGCCGATCATGATGACTGAAACACCGCCATAGACCTGGCTCATATGCGAAACGTACACTTTGCTTCCATCTGCCGTGAACACGGCGTCGAGCAAGCCGAGGTTCAAATCGGAAAGGCTGGTTTCCTCGGACAGAGTCGACAGGTCCATAACCGAGAGAGTGCCGCTATCGCCGTACATGATGAACAGATGCTGTCCGCACGGATGTAGCGCGATGTTCCACGGGCTGTCCGGAAGAGCCACCTCGCCGGTCTTTGTAAACGTGGCTTCGTCTACAATGTGGAGCAAGCTTCCGGTCCTATCTCCGACGAACAAGGTGCCACCTGACCGAACGACACCTGCCAGAGAATAAGTCTGGCCTGGCGCATCCACCAATTCAACTTCGCGTGCGATCTGGAAGGTTCCGCCAAAGTCTACATCGATGACCGTCGGTCCCACCGTCTGGCTGCTACTGCAAGCCAAATAGATGTGTTGCCCATCATTCGAGAAGGCCGCACTCTTGTCCGCCATGGGATGCTGTAAGTCAAGCCAATCGATTAGGGAGAAAGTATCACCCGAGATGTCTATGAGCGCGAGGCGGTGATGCGAAGACGGGGCGCCACTGGTTGAATTGTAGAGAACAATGAGCCTCTCTCCATTTGGTGACTTCCAGACGTTGACGGCCCAAGATCCAAGATCAATAGATGTTACCGCGTTGTTGTTCCAAGTATCGTACCGACGAATGTAGCCGCCGTAGTACACAGGCGCGTAGACATAACGTCCGTCATCACTGACAACGACGTTGCCGGCACACCGACCGCCGCTGGAAATCACATCCACCGTGGAAAAAGGACAGCTGTCAACTGAGTACACGGGGATGGGGTCGTCACTCGTGTCCGTCCAGTGCGCTGCATAGAGCAACGATTCATCCGGCGATAGAGTGATTCCGCGGACGCCTTGATAACCAGGTTGGGCCTCGATGCCGGGCTCGAAGCACCAAAATGTCAAGTCCACGCCGAACGCCGGACCGGCCCAGCCGACGATACACAACACCGCGAGAACTGCCGTGACCTTCAGTCTGTCATGATTGCTCATTGTTCTTCTCCTTTACCTTCGTTCTTTCACCTGTATCTGTTTACCGTCATGACCGGCTCACGCGGCCGGTGCAATCCCGATATGGTGTTTCTCAACTCCAATCCCCGCCTGTTTTGTGTGCTGCCTCAGTCGGAATCGGAGAATCCGGTTGTTTGGGCGGTGCCACGTATACGGGCACCCTCTGGACCGACCGAGCGCAGACGAATCTCACGTTTTTTTTTTCGGCACATGCGAGCGTGGAGGCATCGTGTCGCTGGCCATGCCTCTTGTAGCCGCCAGGCCCCTGGTTTGCCCCTTCTCTTTCGCTTATGGAGTACGCCATAACTCCTGCTTCAGCAATGAGTTGCGATCGCAAGAGGAGCTTGCCTTGTAATGGAGGTGTTGGGTGCAAGCGGCCAGATCCTACGCGTGCTCGCAAGTGGGCGAAACAGTATAATCGGGTCATGGAATCGCTTTGCTCTGTGGACATTCTATCGTGACGGCGTCGCCATCCAAACCGGTGACCCAGCTACTAGCCGCTGTCGGTCAGGGGGACAAAGCTGCGGCCGAGCAGCTCTGGGGGTTGATCTACGACGAATTGCATCGCCTCGCCGAGCGTCAGATGGCGGATGAGGCCGGTCCCCGCACGCTGCAACCGACGGCCCTGGTCCATGAGGCCTACCTCCATCTGATGGGGGGCAGCGGGGATTGTCAGTGGGCTAACCGCCGACATTTTTTCGCCGTGGCCGCGAAAACAATGCGCCACATTCGCATAAACGACGCCCGTAAGAGAAAGCGGCTCAAGCGCGGCGGTGATCAGAGGCCCGCTGCCTTGCAGGAGGAACCCGGCGTCTTCGACCAGGACCCGGCCGAGGTTCTGGCGGTCCACGAGGCCCTCGACCAACTGGAGGAGACGGAACCCCGCAAGGCCGAGGTTGTGATGCTGCGGTACTTCGCCGGACTCAGCATAGACGAGTGCGCCGAGGCCTTGGGGCTCTCACCGCGAACGGTGGACGGCGACTGGCGTTACGCACGGGCGTGGCTGCATCGGGAGCTGTCCAAGGGAGATACAACGATAGGTACGACCCATGACGCTGACCACTGATCGCCAACGACGGGCTCAGCAACTCTTCGATGAGGCCTTGGCGAAGGCACCTGAGGACCGTACGCCGTTCATCGCCCAAGCGTGTGGTGACGACGGGGAGATTCGCGCCGAGGTGGAGTCCTTACTGGCCCATGATGGGCAGGCTGGTGAGGACTTCATGTGGGTACCGGAGGCCGGCCCCAAACTCCCGCTGCGCAGCGCTTCCAAAGGTCCCGATCCCCGGATCGGCACAAGCATCGGCGGCTACCGCATCGAGAGCGTGATCGCATCCGGCGGCATGGGAACGGTGTATGAGGCCATCCAAGCGGAGCCTCATCGGGCCGTTGCTCTGAAAATCCTGCATCACCATGTGGCTTCAAAGTCGGCGCTTCGCCGGTTTCGCTTTGAATCGCAGATTCTCGCCCACTTCCGACATCCAAACATCGCGCAAGTCTTTGCAGCCGGTATGCATGATGAAGGCTCCGTGCAAGTGCCGTACTTTGCGATGGAGTACGTTCCCGAGGCTCGTACGATTATCGGCTATGCGGCGGAGAAGAAACTCAGCACCCGTGAGCGGCTGGAGCTGTTCATGCAGGTTTGCGAAGCGGTCCATCACGGGCATCAGAAGGGCATCATCCACCGCGACCTGAAGCCGGGCAATATCCTCGTGGATTCATCGGGACGGCCGAAGGTCATCGACTTCGGTGTGGCGCGTTCGACAGACTCAGACATCGCCATGACGACGATGCAGACCGACGTGGGGCAGATGATCGGCACGCTGCAATACATGAGCCCCGAACAGTGCGATGCCGACCCACACGAGATCGACACACGGAGCGATGTGTACTCCCTCGGCGTGGTGTTGTATGAGTTGCTGACCGAACGGCTACCTTACGACGTATCGCATATGACGCTCCACTCGGCAACCCGACTGATCTGTGAGCAACCGCCCGCCAAGCCGACCGAGTTCGACCGGAAACTCCGAGGGGATGTTGAGACGATCGTGTTGAAGGCCCTGGAGAAGGATCGTGTGAAGCGCTATCAATCCTCGGCGGAACTCGCCGGGGATATTCGGCGATCTCTCAGAGGAGAACCCATCGACGCCCGCCCTCCGACGGCGTGGACCCGTGTCGTCCGGTGGGTGGCACGACGCCCAGTGAAGGCAACGGTGTCAGTCTGTCTGGGCATGGCAGTCATCATCATCTGTGCTACCTATCTCGCTGTTTGGTTTGTAAACACCCGGCCATACGAGATCGTTGGACTCGTGAACGGGGATGTCGTGAGGGCGAATGATTCATGTTTCATGAACGTCATGGATAGCGTGAGATTGCTCGCCCGAAATGGAAAAGTCCTGCACACGTGGGGCGGCAAGAAGATTTCTATCTCTTCTTCTGTGCTAGTCGATCGCCCTCCGGAATTCGGCGGCGGGCGGCTGGCTCTTCTTGGGTTCAATCTGTATCATGATGGTCCTCTGTGGGGTGCCCTTTGTGCATTCGACATAGACACTGATCTCAACAAACCTGTTTGGAACCGTCGTGTGGAAGATGGAAGTCCCCTGCCCGACCCGTACGAGCGTGGTTACAAGGCCGCTGAATTCTCGGTCCGGCGGTGCTGGCTCTATGACGTCTTTCCCAGTTCACCGGCGCATGAGGTGGTCGCGGATTTCAGTCATAACCGTACATCCCAACATATCATCCGCATCTATGATCTGAACGGCCGCCTGCTGTACGAAACGTGGCATGACGGCACAGCGTCAACATGCTATTGGATGGAAGACTCTCGATTGCTGGTCTTTGCCGGCTCCGACGCGACCGTCAACTGGAATCCGATGGGAGAAATGCGCACGGCAGGAGGCGACCCGTTGGTCGTCTTCGCAGTTCGGCCGGAGCCCGACCAGGTCGCCCCAGGCTATCTATTTCGGCATGGAGAGGAAGATGATGCCAGCCTTGCTTGGCGGAGATACCTGCTCTTGGACGGTCGTCCCGTGGACCTCGGCAGTGAATGGGAACTGAGAATAGCGCCTCCCCTTACCGCATACGCACAGAAGAAGTTTGTGATGGTACTCACCGATGATACCACGAAAACTTCAGCACAAGTAACGTGGGATCTCGACGAATTCGGGATGGAGGTCTCAGAATCGCGCAAGGCGGGCGACGGCTACCATCGCAACAGAAGGCAATATCCTGATGAAGGCGATCCGCAGAGGTTGCCCGATCCCGGTGACTTCTACCTCAGCGACCTGCTGCCGATCATCGCCTCCCCGCCATGATGATCGGGATGGCGGCTTCGTCGTATATCTCCCGGACGACGTCCAGGCACGGCACCTGCAACTTGTGGGCCTCGTCGATGATGACGAGCCGATCGGAACGGACCATGCGAGAGACAATCGCATCTTGAAGGGCTTGTGCCGTCCCGTGTTCGTCCAGCCCGAGCGCCCGCGCCCACACCTGTAAAAATGCCTTCACACTTGCCCGCGTCCGCGTGACGGTCAGCAGAATGGAGCCGGCCGTATCTTCGTGAACCTGTTGCAGGGTGATTGTCTTGCCGCTTCCCGCGGGAATCACGAAAATCCCTATCCACCGGCGTTTAACGACGTATTGAACGATGCCGAAAATCCCGCGCGCCACCGACGTTTTAACGAACCCGCCAACCTGGCTTTCATCCGCCTCACGCTGCCTGCGGAGTTGGTTGACGGCATTGGCGAGCTTGGATGCTGTAGTCGCTTCCGTGGCCTTTTTCCCGAGCCACTTATCCGCCCTGAATTGGGATATCGCCGCCGCCTTGATTCCCGTGCGCCGTGCCAACTCCGCCGCCGTCACCGTGCCATCGTGGATGGCGGCATTGACCTCCGCGCGCGCTTTCACAAGTCCTTCCTTGGACGTTACGTTCATCGCCTCGTCTCCAACGGGCTGCTTTCTGGCGTCCGCTTCCAGGCGATCGAAGATGTCACCGACATGGTTGAAGTCTTCGCTAGGCATCGCCTTGACTCTCCGCCAATTTATCCAAGTCGGCCCAACCTTGGGCCGCCGCGGACGGCTTCGGAGCTTCCTCGCTCCGTGCCAGAAAATCGTCCATACGCTGCTGCTCGTCGACCGTCTCCGCGCCTACCGCCTTCCGTAGCGGCCGGGCTTCCACATCCGGCACGTCGATCGGCGGCCGAATCGGTATGAGGTTCGGACCGCCGCCCGGCGGTGGTTCATCCGGCAAACGACGCCGCGCCGAATCGTGCTCCATGGCGGCCAAGGTCATCGCGACGGGATCGCGCAGGTGCTTGGCCCCGATGTCATGCGCCTTGCGGACGGCCTTGCGGTCTCGATTGCGTTGCTTGATCTGCTCGCCCAACAATTCGCCGGGCAGTTTTTTTGTTGACTTGTTCGTTGTGCGGCGCGCGGCAGACGAAACGCCCGTCCATGTCGTACACATCGAGATATGACATATCATCGGGATCGTAAGCAGGCCGTACCTGCTGTCCCTGGATGGCCGTCAGTTCAGGGGTAAACGCCCCATAACTCAGCCGCGTTCCACGGAAAGTAATCGCTGGTGCGAGAATCCGTTCTCGCACCCACTCCGACGGGAATCCCTTCCCGTGGTCCCGCAGGATAGGAATCCTGCCGAGAGTGGGGACGAGATAGGAATCTCGTCCCAGCAGCGGCTGTCACGCGAACATCTCACTCTCAATCAGTTTCATGTACTTGTTCGCGTAGAAGAGATCGGGCTCCTGCTTCCGCGGTCGGACACGAATGCTGAAAGCGGGGTCACTCGGATTCGTCGAATCGAACAGGATCAACCCAATGCCGAAAACCTGGCAGAGCGAATCCAGGCGCGCGATTTCTTCCTGCGGCGATTGAGAGGGCACAACCAAATACGACTTGTGACTGAAGAGACAGTACGCGCATGCTTGCCCAAACGCGGTGACTACTACTCCGAACCTGATTATGTGAACATGTATGAATAGTGTCACTCCGCTGCGTAATTGACGTGAGCCTCCTGAAAGTAGGCGCGGACAATATCAGGT
>JAUVGW010000335.1 GCA_030593565.1 Phycisphaerae bacterium
GAGGTCCTTGACCGTGATCTTTCGTATCATGGGGCCCAGGCGTTCCGTGATGAAGGCGAATTCGGCCCCCATTCGCGCGACGGGCTCCCGAAGCTCGTCCATGAACAGGCGCTGCAATCGCTCGAACGTCTTGCCAAAGGCGACATCGTCGTCGATCTGCCCATCCAAAAGATCGGCGGAGTCCTTGAGTTTACGAAGCGCGGCAGCCACAGGTTCGACTCGTTCTCGGGCTTCTCGCGACAGCTCCACGAGCGTGTGAATCTTGCCGTTGGGGTGAATCTGCCCACTGGTCCCCGTGTTCACGCTGCGCGCGACGGGGATACGATTCTCGACAGCGCGGAAGACGGAAATCGCCAGATGCTGCTCCAGTTCCGCCGTGTGCAGGAACCAACCGTCGTTGCTGATGCTCAGCAGCATGTCGATGTTTTTCTTGTCGCCCAACTCGCCGTCTCCGCGGACGAACGTCCGTGTGATGTACGGCATGATCTCCTCATAACAGATCGGTACGGCCATTCGATAGCGGCGGCCATCTTGCGAAGCGGCGTTGAACTCGAAGACGGTGTACTCGCTCCCGGGCGTAAGCGAGTACTCGATGCCGCTTGCACCCCAGGGGGTCATGGAATTGAGCCACTTGTAGATCGAATGATAGCTATATCGAAACGGCACGTACTCGCCGAACAGGACGAGATGGATTTTGTCATACCTCGCAACGGGCCTCGTCTTTTCGGGTTTGACGAGGAACGCCGAATTGAACCCCTCGACGCGCGGATGCGGAATTGCCGTGGGCTTCCATTCAAGAGACGAGAAGCCGAGGACGATCGGAATACCTGTCTCGGTGCTCAACGCCTGGAAGCTGTCGAGGACGCGCCGGCCGAACGCTTGGTACGCCTTCAGGTCGGACATCCTCCAGGTCGGTGGAAAACGGCGCTGGCGGATCTCCTCGAGCACCTCGGGCGTCGCGTCGAGAAAGCTCTCGTTCACGAAACAAGTGATGGCGGTTTCCGGCAGGACGATCAGATCGGGCTTTTCGGCGGCGGCTTTGCGAGCCAGCGCCAGGTACGCCTCGAAAACTGTCTCCGACGACGTCCGCCGCGCCCGGTCGTCTACGTACATTGGGAAATCGTGCTGTACGACGGCAACCTTCGCCCCTTCGTGCATGTGCTGCCTCGAACTCTGCGAGCTGCCGTAGATCATCGTGCCGACCACGACCAGCAGCGTCGTGAGCGACCCGACCGGCAGCCGCGTGGCCCGATCCGGCCGCCAGATCAGAATCGGCTGGATCAGAAGGTCGGTCAGCCAGCCGTTGACCATGACCACGACGAAGCTGACTCCGTAAGCGCCGACCAGGTCGCTGATCTGGATCATAGTGAGGATCTTGTACTGGCTATGCCCGATCAGAGCCCACGGAAAGCCCATGGGCCCAATGGATCGGAGGTACTCCATCGCCACCCAGGCAACCGGCGCCAGCAGGGCGATGGAGACGCCGTATCGCCGGTACATGTGGCGGATTGGCCATGCGGCGAGGGGAAAGGCGACCGCGTAGGCGGGGCACAGTGCGAGGTAGCCGGGCAGCGTGGTGACAGCGAGCCACCGGATGTGAACAAGGAAGAAGCCCAGCCCCAACAGGTAGCTGGTGAAATAGACGAAACCGGTCCTGCGGGCCGTGCAGACGGCCACCAGCCACGGAACCAGACAGATGTACGCGACCCACCACGCATCGACCGGCGGGAACAATAGCGAGAACAGCCCCAACGACGCGCCGGTCAGCATTAGGATCGGAAGGCGCTTTGTTATCTTGGCTTGGGCGCCGACGAGCCGGGCGGGCGTCCTCGAACGGCGGCCCGACCTTTCCGGCGAGGGAGAATCCACCTTGGGTCCGCGCAGTCCGGGCTGCGGAGCCCCAGCGCCAGCCTTGGTAGGTGGCGTCGCCCTCCACTTCCGTACCTTGCGTTTGTTCGATCGATCGACCATATCGGGGGCAGTGTAACGCACCGTGCCCGGATCGTCAGACCCGATCTTGCACAACGGGATCCGTGACAATTGCGGCGGCGGGACAGTAACGTGATGTGGTCCTCAAAGAACGCCCGGTCCGAGCCCCGAGCGCAAGCGAGCGGGCCACGCGTTTGCCGATCTGTTCGCCGTAATGCAAAAGCTCGACTTCCTCGCAAGCCGCGAAGAAAACTGAGTCGCCTGTGCCACGGTCGATTCGTGGGATGCCAAAATCCCGCCAAAGGGGCCGCTGAGAAGCTTGAAATGCGGTTGGCGGCTCGTTTTCGCGTATCCTAACATTTTCCTAAAAAAAGGCCTTGCTTGACGAGCGTGTTCCTGTCAGAATGGTCGATAAATGCCCTGATGGGCTCGGGTGGTCGGGCTTGCAGGACTTGGCAGCCGGTCGGGTTTGGACCGGAAGGAGCATTCGACATGACGGCAACACCAGGCGACGGCAAACGGCAGCAGGCATTGGATCGAGCCCTTCAGCAGATCGAGCGGGCCTACGGCAAGGGCGCCATCATGCAGATGGACGGGAACCTCGTCGCCGCACACGACGGGTTGAGCACGGGCGCTTTGTCGTTGGACCTCGCGCTCGGCGGGCACGGCATCCCCCGCGGGCGGGTCGTCGAGATCTTCGGCCCCGAGTCGAGCGGCAAGACGACCTTGGCCCTGCACATCGTGGCCTCGGCCCAGCAGAGCGGCGGCGTCGCCGCGTTCGTGGATGCCGAACATGCGTTGGACCCGGCCTGGATGAAGAAATGCGGCGTGAATCCCGAGACGCTGCTGGTCAGCCAGCCGGACTGCGGCGAACAGGCGCTGGAAATCACGGACATGCTGGTCCGGTCGAATGCGGTGGACGTGATCGTGATCGACTCGGTGGCTGCGCTCATTCCCAAGGTGGAGCTCGAGGGGGAGATGGGCCAGGCCCACGTCGGCCTCCAGGCCCGGCTGATGAGCCAGGCGCTGCGGAAGCTGACGGCGGGGATATCCAAGAGCAAGACGATCGTCATCTTCATCAACCAGATTCGCATGAAGATCGGCGTGATGTTCGGCAACCCGGAGACGACGCCCGGCGGCCGGGCGCTGAAGTTCTACAGTTCGGTTCGGATCGACGTGCGTCGCATCGCCTCGATCAAGGAAGGCGATCGGTTCATGGGTAATCAGGTCAAGGCCAAGGTCGTGAAGAACAAGGTTGCCCCGCCGTTCCGCGATGCGTTCTTCGATATCATGTTCGACGGCGGTATCAGCAAGGAAGGCGACCTGATCGACCTGGCGTTGAAGCACGACATCGTCCAGAAGCAGGGCGCGTGGTTCCGTTGCGGCAAGATACAACTTGGCCAGGGCCGCGAAAACGCCAAGGCGTTCCTGCGAGACAACGAAGACCTGTTCGAGGAGATCAAGCTAAAGATCCTGGATCAAGCCGGCTTCGGCGAATCCAAGAAGGAGCCTGCGGCCAAGACCGATGACAAGGCGACCGCCAAGGAGAGCGCCAAGGCAACCGTCGGCAAAGCAGTCAATAAGAAGAAAGCCGCGGTCGTCCAAGCTTGATGTCATCGGCCATGCGCCGACCCGGACGGGCCGGCCGGCCAGGGACAAAAAATACTCGGTGTCGAATGATGGAAACCGGTACACTGGTACAACGCGTCAAGGATTCTCTCCGCGAAGTCTACGGTGATCGACTTCACGGGATCATCCTCTATGGTTCAGCGGCACGGGGTGAAGCAGAGCCCGACAGCGACATCGACCTGCTGGTTCTCCTCGATGGGCCGGTTGCCTTGGGTCGGGAACTGCGAACCATTATTCGAACCCTTTATCCCCTGCAACTGGAGATCATCCGCCCGATCCACGCCACCCCGGTAGACGTACAGGATTACGAGGCTCAGGAGTTCGCCCTGTATCGCAACGCCAGGAAAGAAGGAGTCCTGCGGTGAAGCGCGAAGCGGTGGATTTTTGGGGACGAGCCGCTCAGGCGCTCCGCACCGCTGAGCTGGTCTCGGCTACAGACCCAGATGCCGCCGCTTCACGGGCGTACTACGCCGCTTTTTACGCCGCCTCGGCGTTGTTTGCCCTCCAAGGAAAGACCTTCTCGAAACATTCCGCGCTCGAGGCAGCTGTTCATCGAGACTTGGTGAAAGCAAATCTGTGGAGCGTTGATCTTGGTGCCGACTACTCTTTTCTACTGCGGCTCCGGGCTACAGGCGACTACGGCGGGGCGATGCATGTTACCGCAGAAGACGCCGTGGAAGCGGTCGAGGCCGCCCGTTGTATCTTCAACGCGGTACACGAGGCCGATCCCACCACGTTTGAGGACGGCGACGAGGAAGGGTAACGCCCTTACCGCTTCCTTCGATGAAAGACTCCCAAGTTCCCCAAGGCCAGCAGCGAAATCGTTGCGGGCTCAGGAAGGAAAGCGACACGGAAGCCGACGTATAGAAATTCCAGGCTGGGGGTTCCGTGGTGGCGCTGGTTCGTGTGCAAGGGGGCATCATTGTAGAATGCGCCTCCAAGCCCGGTGATAAGGCGGACAGGGACAAGGGCAAGGGCAACGGAAAGCCGGTCGAGGCTGCCGGCAAGACGGCCGCCACGATGAAGGCCAAGCCCGCGGTTGTCGGCAAGAGGAAAGTCGCTGCTCGGGCGTAGCCGGGACAGAAACCCAATCGATCAGGTCCGCTGATTTCACGTTTTGGTTTGTGACGTGAATGGGAGTGGTAGGGTCTGCAGACCCGGCCTACCCGTCTCGCGCGTAGCGATTTATAGGCCGCGTAGGGACTTCCGTGCTCGCGCCTTCGCTTTCCGTCGCGCCTTCTGCTCCGTCTGGAACCCGATCAGCGGTTTTTTCGGCTCTGGTGGCGCCATCAGTTGCCGTATCGCGTCGAAGACGACCTTGAACTGTGTGTCGTACTTCTTCTCCATCGCCGCCAGCTTCCGAGCCAGATCGGCATGTGAAGCGAGCATTCTGCGGAGTCGCACGAACGCACGCATGATCTCGATGTTGACCAGTGCTGCCCGCTTACTCCGCAGGACGCTGGACAACATCGCCACGCCCTGCTCGGTGAAGACGTAAGGCGGATAGCGCCTGCCGCCCCACGATCTTGAGGCGCCAAAATGGCGCCTCAAGTCGTCGAACTCCTGCCCGGTCAGACGAAACATGAAGTCCGCAGGAAAGCGTTCGAGATTTCTCCGGACCGCACGGGTCAGCGCCTTCGTCTCCACGTCATAGAGCTCGGCTAGGTCCGAGTCCAATAGCACCTTCTCGCCGCGGATCAGAAGAATGGACCGCTGAATTCGCTCAACCGGGATGATGGATTGCCTGGCCACGGCGTGGATTCTACCCGGCCTGGGGGAGATTGCACGCCGCGCATCCGTTTGCGGGCGATGAAAAGGGCAAAAAACCGAAAAGCCAACGGTTCACCTCCGCAGGCCCCGTCGCCGCCTCAGTGCCGCGATGGTCCCCAAGGCCAATAACGAAATCGTGGCAGGCTCAGGAACTGAGGCGACACGGAACCCGATGATGTTGATCTCGTTTGATGGGGTGGGGCTGAAGAAGTAGCGGTACGAGGCGTGGAGGTAGTAGTCGTAGTTGTAGAACGACCCGCCACGCAGCCCACGATACGAACCGTCACCAAAGATGTCGGTCTCGTTCCATTCCCAGAAGTTCCCGCCCTGGTCGAACGTGCCGTAGGCGCTGTCGGAGGGCTTGGCATCGTACGCCCCTACTTCGGTCGTGTAATA
>JAUVGW010000088.1 GCA_030593565.1 Phycisphaerae bacterium
TGAGGTTGCCTCCGACCTGCCCCGCCAGAATGTCAACAATGCTGGAGCACACGCCGGCGTTCTCATACCGCGTGCGAACGAAATGCGCCGCGCCGGCCAGCGTCAGCGCCGAGCCACCCGTGAATGCCAAGAGCTTGGCGATCAGGACAGCCAGAGCGGTACCCACGAGGGAGCCGACGGCAGCGAGAATGAGCAGCACCGCTCCCATGGCCGCTCCACCGAGGACCAGCATCTTCTCACAGCGCTTAATCTCTATCGCCAGATCGCCGGCCTTGACGAGCGTCACTTCCGCGTCGTAGTTGCCGTCGCCCACGTGAGCGCCAACCACATTCGGCGCCCTGTCCGGGCCCGTGATATCGAATGCGACGGTGGCATCGGTCACGGCATCGCCCGATTCCGTCTTGACCTGGACGCGGAACTTGGCCTTGACATCGGCGGTGGGCGTGGCTTCCGCCGCCAACTGCCGTTCCTTTAACACCAAAGCGTTCCCCAACTCGATCCGACGCGTGGCCTGGCGCACGGCGTGAACGAGGGAGCGCCGACGCATCTCCTTCCAGTCGCCGCCCGCGGCGGCCAGATACTCGGGTAGCTTGGACTTGGCGGTGACGTCGGGCACGTCGACGCTCAGCGGAACCGTGATGGTTTCGGAGTGGGTCGGGTTGGACGCATCCTGCGTGACCGCATCGTACAGGTCGATCTTAATTTGCCGGTCGCCAAGGTGCGTAAACTGCGCAGCGGCGCTGTCGCCGGTATCGGAGTCGACCGTCTCCATGCGCCCAATGTCTCCATCTCCGTTGAACAAGAAGATGGTTTTGGTGTTCCCTTCGGATACCTCGACGCTGTCGACCGCGGTCGGCAGCCCCGCATCGTCCCGCGGCCCGAAGAAATCCCATGTCAGGCCCGTCGGATCCGCGATCCAGGCGAGCCGGCGATCCTCCGGTATCGCGGAGAGGATGATCGTGCCCACCGCAAAGGCGGTCGCCGCGTCGAACAGCGTTGTGATCGCGGTTGCGGTGTCACAGCCGCCGAGAGGCACTAGGGCGGTCAGCATCAGCAGGATACAGAAAAGACTGACGAATCGGCCCGGCAGCGTCCGGACTCGCGCCAACGATCGGAAAGAGGAAAACTCGTCGTTCATGGAACTTCCTCCTGATGCGAAATGCGATTTTCAAAGGCCTCGAAACACGGGGTACGATTGTACCTGGAGTCGGTGTTGAGGGCAAGCAAATGGCCGCGTCGTGATTTCTTGCTGGTTGCACGTCCGAACGACGAAGCCCTTGAGTTGCCGGTTGCCCGACACTCCCGACCCTGCTATCGTCATCATCCGTCATGCGATTCGTCACCCAACTCACCTGCGTCGTCTGCGGCAAACCCGCCGAGCCGCCCGTCTCGGCCGGCACATGTCCCGCCTGCGACGACCCGTTCGCCGTCCTCGACGTCGAATACGACATGGACAAGGTCGCCAAAAGCCTCACGCCCGACGCCCTGGCGAACCGCCCGTTGACCCATTGGCGATACCATGAACTATTGCCCGTCGAACCCGACGAGGTCGCCTTCAGTTGGCCCGTCGGCTGGACACCCATCATCGAAACGCCGCGCCTCGGCGAATGGGCCGGCACGCCTCGTCTTCGCCTGAAAGACGACGGCCGAAACCCGACCGCCAGCTTCAAGGACCGCGCGTCGAGCGTCGCCGTGCTCCACGCCCTCCGCGCCTGCGCCGAGCGGATCGCCTGCGCGTCCACCGGCAACGCCGCCAGCAGCCTCGCCGGATACGCCGCTATGGCAGGCCTACCGGCAACGATCTTCGTCCCGCAGGCCGCCCCGGAGCCGAAGGTCGCCCAGCTTTTGATCTACGGCGCGGACGTCCGCCGCGTCCGCGGCACGTATGCGCAGGCCTACGACCTTTGCAGCGCCGAGTGCGACGCCCACGGTTGGTACAACCGAAACTGTGCGATCAACCCCTATCTCGTCGAGGGCAAGAAGACCGCCGGCCTGGAAATCGCCGAACAAACCGCCGGCCGCGAGCCCGATTGGGTCGTCGTCAGCGTCGGCGACGGCTGCACCATCGCCGGCATCGCCAAGGGCCTGATCCAAATGAAGCAACTCGGCTTCATCGCGACGCTCCCGCGCGTCCTCGGCGTACAGGCGGCAGGCATGGACCCCGTCGCCCACGCATTTGAATCGGGTGAACTCCCGACGGACGTCACCGGCGCCACGGTCGCCGACAGCATCGACGTCCCCGTCCCGCGGAACTGGCGGAAGGCGGTCAAGGCCGTCAAACAAACCGACGGCACCTTCATCCGCGTCACGGACGACGAGATCACCGACGCCATGAAGGCCACCGGCCGCCTCGCCGGCATCTTCGCCGAACCCGCCGCCGCCGCCGCCGTAGCCGGCGTCAAACGCGCCCGCACCGAAGGCATCATCACGCAATACGCCGACACCCTCGCCGTCATCACCGGTAACGGGCTGAAAGACATCAAGACCGCGATGGCAACGGCAGGCAAGCCGAAGGAAGTGGACCCCCTTCCGAACGAAGAACCAAAACCGAACGAAGAACCCAACCCGACAGCAGGAGAAGGTGCGTCCGGGACGCACCCTACGCGGCGGACAAGATCAGAGCCGCGACCGTGAGGGAGCGGTTTTCGCCCATATCAAAGGACCTTCCCGGTGAGCGCCAACCCCTCCCTCACGGTCGGGGCTCTGATGTGTGCTTCTTGAACCTGCTCTCCCTCGACATGCCGGGCGGCGATTTTTTTAAAGAAAAGTTTTGCAGGTCGGACCTACTGACTCGGCCTCCCCTGGGATGGGCTCCGTTTGCAGCAAGTTTTCTGCGAACCGCCGCAAACGGCCGCAAACTCTTCAGACAATCGTGTCCGAACTCGCCGGGCCGTGTTTTCCTTTCCCCATGAATAGCCTTGCTCAGCGCTCCGCGTTATGGCGTCATGAGGTCAAGCCACGTTGGGTCCGCCGCGCGGAACAGACCTCGCAGAAAACGTCAGCAAACGCCTCAGCAACGCGGATCCTCTGCTTCCAAGGACCTAGTCCACCACTCATACAGAGGCCCGGCCCGTCTTGGCACGAAACTCGCGAGAATCTGGATGTTCCGGAGCACTTCTCGCAACTCATTCGTCTCTGCTGGTTTCCCGTCGGCCCATCGTTTGACCAGCTCCGGTGTGGTTATGACCTGTACATGAAGTGACTTTGCGAGACGGATGGCTTTCCGGTCGTCAGTGGCAAGCATCCAACCACGGTGGCTCGCAATCGCCAACGCCATAGCCTCTCCATCATCCAAATCAGAGGCCAAACGCACATACTTCTCAGCTTCGGCGGCATCATCCACCGAACACATTTGTATTACGCCGACGGTTATCCAGGTGTTAAGATCAATGGGCTGCGCCGTCGTCTTTCCATCTTCATCAATCACATAAGTGAACAGCGCTTCATCAAAGACGGCCGTGGGTACATACCACGTTAAGCCCATGGGTTCGATCATTGACTTGAGATCGGATGCCGTGCAGAGGTTCACAAGACAACAGGCATCAATAACTGTCTCCGCCATGAGCCTCCCCGTAACACTATCCAGCGTTCAGGAGCGAACGAGGCTCAAAGGTTACCTCAACATCCGTGAATTCGCCAGTGGCGTCATCAAGAAATGACTGGGTCGAACACTCGGCTACCGTCCTTCGGGCAGCCACACGGTCACGGCGCAGGAAACGGCACAGCTGGCCCTCACTGATGCGTTCTTGCACATACGCTTGGACAGCCAAGGATCTATACCGCTCGGGATAGGGGTCTTCGTCAACCCGTTGCTGTGGCACGAAGCCCAAGTCCTTTGCCGCCCGGCGTGGCTGAAAACCACTCTCTTTAAGGTACCGCCAACTCCCTCTGGCGATGAGCCTGAGCTCTTCAAGACGAAGCGCCATGGCCTCCACAGATACATAGTAGAATCTGCTCAGACGACAAAGGTCGGCCACCTGGAAATCTTTCGTACTCGCCACAATCTCATGAAACTGACGCCGCACGCCGCTCGCGGGCATCAGGTAGCTCAGGCCGAAGCGCTCCGCGAACCGTTCATTGAGCGGCTTCCTTTGAGCATCCCTGAGATAGTCAATCCCCGGCTTGTGGCGATCGCACAAGAAATGCCCGTACTCATGCGCGAGTGAGGCTCTCCGGCGCTCGGCGGGGTGCTTTGCGTTGATGAGTATGCAATAACCTAGTTCGGCAACGTAAGCGTACATGCCTGCCACCTCGGAAGGCATTGCTCCGTTAAAGACCCGCACACCAACTCCTGCCTCCAGCAGTCGCCGTAACTCCAAGATCGGTTGATCTCCAAGGCCCAAGCGCCTCCGTTCGCTCATGGCGGCATCTTCGCAGAATGTCGCAATATTCCCCCGGGACGGCAGCCGCACTTCAGGGGGGTAGTTCATGACCATCGGTGCGCCAAGAATCTCCTCAAGCTGGCGATAGTCTTCGGCGTACCGTTCCAGTTCTGCGATCGCCGAATTCAGGCCTTCGTGTCCTCCGCGCGACGTATCCACGACCGATCGTAGATGGGGCTGTAGTGCTACCACCGACGCACCCGATCGGACGATCTCGTGAAGGTTCCGCCCGTAAAACGCCGAGAGGGTCATGATCTCCTCGGGCTTGACTGGCCGGTCACCCTTCTCGATGGCGATAAGCGTTGGCCGACTGCAGCCCAAGTGCGCTGCAGCCTCCTCTTGCGTCTTACCGCACGACTTGCGTGCCTGCACAAGCCGCTGTCCGAGTAACCGAGGATCGATTAGCTCATCGTTCATCACGCAACCCCTTCCCTATGCGGCGACCTCGCCCCCAATCCACCTTGCCCAACGCAGCCCTTCTGCCCGTGCTTTGGCCGAGAGTTCGATCCACTCTTGTCTGTACCTCAACAGGAGATTGACCAACGGCTGCTCCGATTCCGCCGCCTCGATGACCTGTGTTCCGCGCACATGGCACTGAAACAGTCGAGAGTGTGAGATGTTCTTGATATGCTCCACCTGCATCAGGATCGCGGCCAGGTAGTCCAAACGAGACGGCGGTATCTCGTTTGCTTGCTGACTGAATAGGTCTACCTCGTAGTGTTCACTGGGCTCGTCCACACCAGCGGTAATCAAAGCCTGCCTGCGACCTATACATGCTGCGCAGTACCCACATTGCTTCGCCTTGCCCTGATTGCGCAGAGGATAGCGAACACAGGACGCCGTCTGGCAGGCCAGGTCGGCCAAGCCATCCTCCGCCAACGTTCGGACGACCTCGGCCTTTGTGTTCGATAGGAACGGCAACTCGAACTTCACTCCTCGATCAGCGACCATACTCACCAAGTTGCTCATCAGCCGCAGGAAGCGCGGATGTGAGGATTTCGTCGTGCGGGCACCAACGAGCATCCCATGCATCAAAGGTAGGTTCACCGCGCCGACGCCGCTTTCGTACATCTCAATCACGTCCGCGCCCGCATCGCACGCGATCGCGCCTCCGAGAGACGCGAACAGGAATGATCGGCATCGTTGGCTGCTTTCCTGTTTCGACAATCGCGGCCGATTGATCAAGGTCGTCCTGATCATTACCGATTGAATGTCGGCTTGATATCGATCTCGCAACTTGGCAAGCTGCTCCTTCACCAGTGGCCCTTGCCGCGCCTGATGCTTCGCAGTAACTGCGAGCATTGGCCCCTTGTACGACCGGAGACGTGATGCCAAGCCGGCTGCCGAGTCGAGACCGCCGCTGTATAGGCAGATACGTGGGGCGGAAGCCAGCCGCAAACATGCTTGTGTTTCGATAGGAGGAGATGCCTCGAAATCAACGCGCCAGTCATCCTCAGCCAACAGGGAGAGGATGTCTTGGAGCAGATTTACGACCTTCTTCTGCCGCCAGAAAGCAGGCTTCGTGACTTGGATGGTGAGGTCCACGCACCGTCTGCGTGCAGATGAACGGACACGATCGCGCCGCGCGATGCGGTCTACGCTGTAAACCGCCTGTCCGATACGCATCAAGTCCATTGCCAAGGGCGGAAGATAGCACAGTGACGCGGTCAAACCATCCACATCAATTCGAAAACACGTGCTGCTTCCAAGCTCACCAACACATTGACCGTAACGTCCATTATAAGAAACGCAGTATGATTGCCTTGTCCCGTTCATCCGACAGCTCCTGAAGGAAGCAATGACATACGCTGTAGCTCACGCTGTTCGCGATCTCGGTCTGCGGCTGTCCGCCTGGGCATTCGTATGGACTTGTCCGGGTGTTGAGCGATGCTCTGCGCCAGTCGCCGAATCCGCCCATCAATGGACGCGAACCACCCTCTTCTCTCCTCTTCCCAGTCTGCGAACCCCGCAAAGACTCCGGACTTGACCAAATCGATCCCGATCTGATCCAAGAAGCGATCTGCGATGTTCCGAACCACAATTTCTGCAACGTCTGTCGGGTCCTCAATCAGCTCTCGCGCCAATCGGAATTGTTCGAGATAGTCGCGATGTTTCCCGGTACCCCAGTCCTGTTGGTTCAACTCCCCATCATCTTTCGTGCCCCCCCTGCACACATCACCGAGCCGTACATCGTCGCCGATATTCTGGAACGTCTTGTAAAGACAACGAATCAAAGTGCCCGGAATCTCTGTCGTTGCGTCGCCACGCCCGATCACTTGGTGAAGACGTCGCCAACGTCCGCTATGGCGGCCCCCCAAATCTAATTCCTCGTTTTCTGCCATAGCACCCTCAAATCTCGATGTTTCGTGGCCTAGCCCTCTCACATCGTGTCTGCCATTTGCCTAACAATACCACAGGAATTTTACATTGTCAAACCCTTGTCATTGAATGCCGCGTAAATGAAAAGACCGCTCTTTATGGAATCGCATTTAAGCGCCTATCCTGAAGAAGGTTATGAGTGTACATACCCATTCTCCTTTTTCTTTTTTTGCGAAATGGAACAGAGAACAATACTACCACTCGAAACGCAAGGAACGCCCAAGGCAAGGCTGTACGGCCGCCCCACGTCATCGTTGTGCGCAATACGACGCCGAATAGGCCAAAAGTTGCGGAAAGTTGCACTTGGCGGACATCCCGAAGGCGCGCAATTGCCCCGGCGGGGAGAATACCGGCGGGACGCCGGTACCACCCTTTCGCTCCGCCCGTACCCCCCGACCAAGGTCGGGGGCTCTTGGACGCATCCGGCGCTGTCTAGATCTTCATCAGGTGGTCGGGGTGTTCGCGGGCGAAGGCTTCTACGCCGTCGGCGTATTGTTGGAGGACGTCGGCGATGATGTCTTCCTTGTCGGCAAAATCTTTTGGCTCGACCAACGGTGGTGTGACGATCATGCGATAGTAAAAATTCTTGCGCGACTCGACAAAGCCTGTCAGCGTCGGCGCGCCGCAGCGGACGGCGATCTGCACCGGGCCGGTCAGGAAGTCGCGGCTTTCGCCGAAGAAGATGACGGGCAGTGTTCGCGTCTTGTCGCCCCGCCGGCGATCGACGTCCAGGAGGCTCGCGACGATTTTGTTTTCCCGGAAGCTCCGGTAGATCTCGCGCGGAAACGACGACGCGTGCGACATCTTCATCTCGGCCACCTCGGGAAATGTCTCGCGGTACTTCTCCTGAATGTACCGCCGCACATGGCTCTCCTTCGGGTCGCGAACGCCTGCCAGCCGATAGCCGAGCAGGGCCGTCATGAGGCCGGCGACGTGATGGGCCCCGAAATGGCACAGCGCGACATAGACGCCGTTTCCTTCGGCTAGGGCGGCGTCCAGGTTCTCGCGCCCGAACATCTTGATGCGGTTCATCAGCTTCCCGCGAGGGATCCGGTCCATGATCGTGTAGAACATCTTGTCGCAGCGGACGCGCATGAAGTACCGGTGCGTCATGCGCCGATGCCACGCGGCGGGAAACTCGTCCTTGAAAAATGACGCCAGCTTGGCCCGCACGCGCCGGCGGCGCTTGTAGTCGGTCAGGTATTCCAGCGTGCCGAAGAATTGCCCCAGCAGGTACAGGCCCGACAGGCTGAAGAGCCGCGTCCAGCCGACGAGAAACGCCCGAACGCACGCGATTCTCGCGCGAACCAACAACGGTATCGGGCGGGCTCGCGGGGGTGCATCCTCGTCCGACGCACGAGGCGCACGCGTGTTTGCTGCGAGGTTCTGCGTGCTCATTTGCACAGCCAGTATATCCGCCTGCGCCTGTTCCGGCCATCGCCGCAGGTCGCGCGGAGGCGCGTCAAGCTGGGGCGAGATTCCTATCTCGTCCCCACGCCAGCGAGCCGGGTCGTCCTCGACCCGGTACCGGGCGGAGGACCGCCCGGCTCGCTGGGAGCGTTCACGGACAAGCTCGGTTCCCCGGTTCGGCGGACGGGTGCTGGTATTGAACACCGTCCTCCAATCCAACGTCGCCGGAGTCTCGTCCGCTTGTCCGTGCCACCCCGCCGGCCACCGGACGCGGCGGACGGCTACTCGTCTTCGTCCTTTTTTGGTCCGTATTGGGCGACGACTTGCTGGACTTCGTTGCTGGGCACCATCTCGTAGTGGGAGAACTCCATGGCGTAGCTGCCCTTGCCGCCGGTGATCGAGCTGAGCCGCGAGTGATAGTCCGAGACTTTTGCCAGCGGCACCTGGCCCGTGATAACGGTCATGTTGCCCGGGAGCATGTCCTGGCCGCTGGGGCGGCCGCGACGCTGGGCGAGATCGCCCGTGATGTCACCGACGTTGTCCGCCGGAACGGTAATCTCGATGTCAACCACCGGCTCCAGCAAGATCGGCTTGGCCTTGAGAACGGCCTCCTTGAACGCCCGCTTGCCGGCCGTCTTGAAGGCGACTTCCTTCGAGTCCACCGCGTGATGCTTGCCATCGTAGACGGAGACCTTGACGTCCTGAATCGGGAAACCGGCGAGCGCGCCCTCTCCCATCAATTCGTTGACGCCCTTCTTGACGGCAGGCTCGAACTGACCGGGAATCGACGCGCCGAAGATGTCCCACGACCATTCGAGCGTCGGATCGCTGCCGCGCTCCAGCGGCTCGATCTTCAGGTAGACCTCGCCGAACTGGCCCGCGCCGCCCGTCTGCTTCTTGTGGCGATAGTGGCCATTGGCTTCCGCGCTGATCGTCTCACGATACGGGATCTTCGGCGGCTTGGTGTTCACGTCCAGCTTGAAGTGGCGAAGCATCTTCGACAGGACAACGCGCAGATGCAGATCGCCCACACCGCTGATGACCATCTCCTTCGTCTGCGGGTCCTGGAAGGTCTTGAAACACGGGTCGATATCGGTGAATCGCCGGACGGCATCGCCGATTTTCGTTTCGTCGCCCCGGGCCTTCGGCTCAATAGCCAGCGAAAACATGGGCGTCGGCAACTTCGGCATCATGATCTTGCCGTCGTTCAATTCGTTAAAGACCGTGTAGCCGATGTGCAGATCCAGCTTCGCCAGGGCGAAGATGTCGCCCGGAACGGCGGCATCGAGTTCCTTGTGTTCGCCACCCTGGAACTTCAGCAGGTGGCCCGGCCGCATACCTTTCTTCTCCCCGGGCAGCAGGAGATTATCGTCCGACTTGAGCGTCCCGCTGAAAGTGCGAATAAAGGAGTATTTCATGTTGCTCCGCGGATCGACGGCAACCTTGAAGACCTGCCCGCAGAACGGACCGTCCGCCTCGACCGGTTTCTCGTCTTCACCGACGACGAGGGATCGCTGCTTGCCTTCCGCGGGCGACGGACACCCGGCGGCGACAAACGCAAGCAATTCCTTGATGCCGACGTTTCCACGGGCGTTCGTGAACAGGACTGGCACGATGCTCCCGGCGGCAACGGCCTTCGGCAAATTCGCGCTGACCTCGTCGGCGGAGAGCACGCCTTCCTCGAAGTACTTGTTCATCAGTTCGTCGTCGGCCTCGGCCACGCGCTCCATGATATTCGTGTGTGCCTCCTCGACACTGCCGAAATCGCTGTCGCCGCCCTCGTTGCCGATGCAGTCGATGACTCCCTTTCCGCCACCGGTGGGAAGATTGACCGGCGTGACCTCCGCGCCGAACGTCTCACTGAGAGCGCCGAGCAGGCCCTCAAGGTCGATGTTGTCGGCATCGATGCGATTGACGACGACCATGCGGGCGAGCCCGAAGGCCTTTGCCTGGTCCCTCATTCGGCGCGTGTTGACCTGAATCCCCGCGTTTGCGTGGATTGTGATGATCGCCGTTTCAGCGGCGGCCAGCGAGGCAATGGCCGGTCCGATGAAATCCGGCGCCCCCGGTGTGTCGATGATGTTGATGTGTTTTCCGTCATGCGTGACGTTGAGGACGTGCGATTCGATGGAACAGTCGCGATCCTTCTCCTCGTCGTCCGTATCAAGGTGGCTTGTCTTGTCGGCGACGCTGCCAAGCCGATTGGTGGCGCCGGTGACGTGCAGGAAGGCCTCGCACAGGGAAGTCTTGCCGGAACCACTATGTCCGACGATCGCTACGTTCCGGATGTCGTTCGTGCTGTAACTGGGCATGATGCCTCCGCGGTCCTCATCGTTGCTATCGGTCCAAACGGTCTATCCCCCGGCCGCGTCTGATGGTCGCCGGCGGGGCTAACGCAAAGACCCACTATGATACAACATGGCGTATGAGCGAACAAGCACGCGGACCGGAAGGCAGCGGAAACGGGGGTGCGCCACGATGGCGGGTAGATTTCGGCCCCCTCGGAATAGGAGTCCTCGACCCGGCGAACCGGCTCGTCTCGAGCCGGTCTTCCTGTCGGGGGATTCGTTCCAGCGGTCATTCGGCCCATCCCCGGCCAAGGCCGGGGGCCAGGGCAATCGCAAGAATGGCGGATGTAGCGGCCGATCCCCGTGTCGGCCGTAGAACACCAACGGTTTCCGACGGCCGACACGGGGGTTGGCCGCTACACGAGCGCGCAAACCGCTGCAAAGACCACCGCCCGGCCATTCTTGCGATTGCCCTGGGCCGGGGGCTCTTGTTCTTCCCTACTGAAATGACGTACACCCGGGTAGAAACGAAATCGGCGGCCGCCCCCCCATGTGCGGCCGCCGACGCATGTTGTAGATCACCCTCCGGAAAGGCCGGGCGCTTTCGCTCATTGTGAGAAACCGAGTGGGTCGCCTTAGGCTATCCGATCCGTCCTTGGGTGGTATCTTCGGTCAGATTGCCATAGGGGTTGCGGTTTGAAAACGCAAACGAGGATGGCGATTCCACCAACGACGATCAACCGTTCATGGGACTGCTGATACGGTCATGTCCTATATGGCGCGATGCGATGCGACGAGAAGTGCGTCCCAAAGGCCCTGTGGTATCGCCGTCCCGGCGGTGGGGACACAGGCGGAACGTCTGTGCCCTGCTGTAAACATCATCCACTCACGGATGATGACAAACACCGATGACCCCGAAGGGATCGCGGAACAGGGCAATCGCAAGAAGGGCCGGGCGGTGGTCTTTGCAGCGGTTTGTACGCTCGTGTAGCGGCCAATCCCCGTGTCGGCCGTCGGAAACCGTTGGTGTTCTACGGCCGACACGGGGGTCGGCCGCTACATCCGCCATTCTTGCGATTGCCCTGGGTTGCGGAATGGTGCCGCGGGTGGAGCGGAGCGGAACCCGTTGAATAAGGGTGATGCACGCATAGCCGCCCCGGCAGGGGCGGAGGAAGATGCGCGATTCCGGCATGGGACTCGAAGGTCGAGCGGTTTCCTCCGCCCCTCCGGGGCGGAATGGGATGCGGGCCAACCGGGACCACGGGTTCCGCTGCGCTCCACCCATGGCTACTCGCCATGGCCCCTCCGGGGCCGAGACGTTCGCAGCGCTGGACGCCTGTGCCACAGCTTGGTTGCGGCGGAAGGCCGCGCTATGCCGCGGATGTCTTGGCATGCGCATTCAAGACAGCAGCGCGATGGCGATCAGGAGGTAGACGCACGCGCTGAGGGCGTCGTTGGCCGTCGTGATGAGCGGGCCCGTCGCGATGGCGGGATCGATGCCGAGGCGGCGGAAGGCGAACGGCAAGGTCATGGCGAGCGAGCCGGCAATCAGGATCGCAATGCCCAACGACGAACCCACGGCCACCGCAACGCGGCTTATGCTGAGACCGTCGTCCGCGGGCATGGCGCCGTGTTCGCCCGGCAGTATCCCAGAGTGAAGCATAATGAGCGTGCCGCAAGCGGCCACGATGCTGCCGATGACGGCAATAAGTAGGACGATTCGGAGTTCGCGGGCGATGGCGGTCCCGATCGTATGGACGAGTGGATCATCCGTCGCCAGCGCCCGGACGATGACGGTGGAAACCTGGACGCCGGCGTTGCCGCCCATGGCGGCGATCGGCGTCAGGAAGGCCAGGACGATCTTAATGGACTGATCGTTGAGATTCAGGAAGCGGCTGAGCAGGATAATGATGAGCGCACCGCAGAACGTGCCGACAAGGCACGGCAGCAGCCATCTGGCACGGATGCTGGCCGCGCGGACGATGCTCGTCGTGGCGAACTCCTCGGCATCGGTGCCCGCCATGTGGTACATGTCTTCCTCGGCTTCTTCCTCGGCGACGTCGAGGACGTCGTCGTGGGTGATGACGCCGAGTATACGGTTCTGGTCATCGACGACGGGCAGCGCGGCCACGTCGTATTTCTCGAACTTGTTCTTGACCTCCTCCTGGTCATCCTCGGCGTCCGCGGTAAACAGGTCCTTGAGGAGGAGACTTTTGACGGGCACGTCCGGCCCGGCGGTGATCAGGCGCATGGGCGGGACGACGCCGAGGAGGCGGCCATCGGTATCCACGGAGTAGATGTAGTACACGACCTCGGTTTCATCGGCCGTGAGTCGCCTGATCTCGGCAACGGCGTCGGCGACGGTGCCCTCGGCCGGGACGCTGATGTAGTCCGGCCCCATCAGGCCGCCGGCGGTGTCCTCGTCGTACTGCCGCAGGGGCTCGACGACGGCCTTCTGTTCCGGCGGAAGGCGTTCGACGACCTTGTCGGCGACCTCGTCGTCAAGTTCGTCTAGAACGTCTACGGCGTCGTCGGCGGGCAGTTCCTTGAGGACCTCCGAGACCTGCTGCTCGTCGAAGTCGTCCAGGACATCGGACCGGACGGCCTCCTCGAGGAGTACGATGGCCTCAGCGGTGGTGCGCGGGGGAAGCAGGAACAGGATTCGTGATCGGTCCTCGGGTTCGACCTGCTCCATGCAGTCCGCGACATCGGCGGCGTGAAGATCGGCCAGGAAGGCGCGCAGGGCTTCGTCGTCAGAACCGTCGAGCAACGCGCGGAGCGTCTGGAACATCTGCTCGCTTGTCTCGGTGGCTTCCACCATGACGACCTGCCCTTTCGTTCCTGGTCACGATCAGGTCATTATGGCGGGAATCGGGCAGAAGGCAACGGCAGCGAGCAGGATGTACCGAATGGAGGTGTAGGTCACGATTGTGGGTAGATTTTTGCTTGAGCGAGATTCCTATTTCGTTCCCACGCCAGCGAGCCGGGTCGTCCTCGACCCGGTACCGGGCGGGGGACCGCCCGGCTCACTGGGAGGATTCCTATCCTGCGTCCAATCCGTTTTGGCAGGTCGCGGGAAGGGATTCCCGCCGGAGTCGGTGCGAGAAAGGATTCTCGCACCAGTGTCTGGGGTTTTGTGCGTTCTCGGCTCACGCGGCTTTTTTTCGTTTGGTCTTCAGTTTAGTGCGAGCCTTGTTCTCTCGTGGCACGTCGCTACTGCCTGATTGTGCCGGCTGGGCCACCGGGAGTTCAAAGGAGAATTTCATGTTTATTTCCATGTCGAGGTCGTTGGCCTTCCCCTCGATGTGGCCGCTGACGGTGATGGTGCAGGCGTGTTGGGTCACTGCGTTGTCCATGAAGTCCAACAGCGACTTCGCGGCATCGGTCAGTTCGTCCGTCCCTTCGGGATCGAGCGCCTTCGCCAAGTCGCCCCATTTGGCCTTCACGGTCAGCGACTTCGAGCCCGCCTTGATCGTAACCTCGCCTTCGACATCGGGATCGAGATCGAGCTTGTCGGCCAAATCGAGCATTGTTTTCAGTATCGCTTGGGAAGCTCCGGGCATACGCGCTTTGGCACGGGTGGGTTTCTCGTGCCTGCCGAACCGGATGTCCAACTCGATCACCTTGCCCTGGCGCTGGACGGTCAGCGTTGTTTCGTCGCCGTCCGAGAATCCGGCCAGCGCTTCGACCAAGTCCGAGACCATCGTGATTCGTTTGTCGCTGAGGCGGATGATTCTGTCGTTCGCCTCGACGCCCGCCCGGCCGGCGGGCGAGTCGGGTGAGACCCGGGCGATCAGGACGCCGGGGTTCTCGTCGGGCTCCGGCGTCACGCCGAGTCGGACGGGCCTTCGCGCTGCCGGTTTCTCGTCCGTTTCTTCGATGTCTGCCGGTTCTGCCGCGCCGTCGATTTCGTCAATGCAATCCGCGGCGAGCTTGGCGACGCGCATTGCGCCTTCGGCGTTGATCAGGTGAGTGTCGTCGGTGGGGCGATGGTACTGCCTGTGGATGCCCGTAAAGAAGAACAGGGCGGGGACGTCTTTCTTGAGGAACGGGGAGTGGTCGGATGATCCCCAGTCCAGACCGCCACCCTTGATCTCAAGGTCGTACGGTTCGGCGAGGCGTCGGACCATGCCTTCGAAGTTGCCGCTTTCCATGCCGATGACCTGTAGTCGGTCGTCTCGGAGTCTCCCGACCATGTCAAAGTTGAGCATGGCGGTGCATTGTTCGAGGTCAACCGTCGGGTGGTTGACGAAGTGCCTCGATCCGACGAGCCCAACCTCCTCGGCAGTGAATGCGATGAACAGGATGGAGTGGTTTGGCGCGGGCCCCCGCGTGTAGGCATCGGCCATTGACATGAGCATGGCCGTACCCGAGGCGTTGTCGTCCGCCCCGTTTCTGATGTCCGTGTCCGGGTCGAAACCGGGCTTGCCCTTGTTGTGAACGCCGAGGTGATCGTAATGGGCGCCGAGGATGATGAACTCGTCCGCGTTGTCGCCTGTGCCGGGGATCATGCCGACGACGTTGCGGATGGTTGTTTCCGCCGGGGCGATGTTGACCCGGCCTTTGGCGGAGACGCCTTTGAGCGGCTGGGAAGCAGGGGCTCCTGATGTTTCGATCCGCTCCTGGATGGCGGCGAGGTCGTCCATTCCCGCGGCATCGAGCATCATGTTGGCGGTTTCTCGCGAGATATGCAGCATGGGAATACCGTAGGCGCGTTGGCGATAGCGTTGACCCTGCCCCGAGTCGAAGTCGTAAAGTTCATTGCCGTCTTCATCGCCGATGGGGTTGACGATCATTATGGCGACGGCATCTCGGATGCGGGCTCGTGATGCCTTGGCGGCAAACGTCGCGTCTCTGCTGTCAAAATCGTCGAATTCCGGGATTCGGCGGAGCATGAGCAAGACCTTGCCGGCGACGTCGATGTCGTCATAGTCGTCGTAGTCCAAAGCCTCATCGACGACACCGTAACCGGCAAAGACGACTCCGCCCTTGAAGGCGCCCGATTCCGAGAATGGAAACGGCACGTAGTCTTCGTGAAGGTCGAGTCTGCGGCGCGTCTTACGGCCCTTGGCGCCGATGGCGAGGCGCGTGTTCTCGGCGATGCGCCGCTTGAGGGGGAACTGGAAGTTCTGGAAGAACGTGCCGTCGTCACCGGCCGGTTGGACGCCGCGGCTCTCGAAGACTCCGGCGATATAGTCGGCGGCCTTTTCGAGGCCTTCCTGGCCGGTGCCCCGTCCTTCGAGTTCATCGCTGGCGAGGGTGCCGACGTGATCGATGTACTGGGTGGCCGAAAAAAGCGAGTCAATCCGGGAATGGCGACCGCCTTCAGTTCGTTCCGCCGCGGATGCCGGCAAGATGCCGATAAAGAGGATCAGTCCGGACGTGATGACCTTGAGACGGCGACTGAGTTTCATGTTCTGGCTCCAATAGGGGGGGCATACGCTGTTGGAGGGCCCAAGAAACGGCCTTGATATTGCTCGCCAGCGCCCGATAGTGGGCCATTATTGGGGATTCCAGCCTCCCATCCTATCTTAGCAAAACGGGATATCTGGAACAAATTCACGCGCCGACCCAGCGCGGCAGAAGCCCATGGATTGTGATCCATGGACTTGGGGGCGCTTCATTAGCCATCCAAGCATCAATAATCACGTCGAGCAGGGGAGCTCGTCGCGAATCGCAAGAAGTTGTCCACCAACCGTTCGCACAATCCGGCATGTTCAGCCGCCGCCGCCCGATATTCCGCCAGCACCTCGTCGCACGTCTTCCCGACACTCGCTGGGCCTTCCGGATAGGCCGCTGTCCATGTCGACACCTGTCGAAGCGATGATTCGGGATGAAACTGCAACCCCACGCTACGACCGAGGACAAACGCCTGGTGCGGACACAAATCCGTCGATGCCAGCAACGTCGCGCCCTCGGGAAGGTCGAACGTGTCCTGGTGATACTCAACACTCCCGAACGCCGACGGAAAACCCTCGAACAAAGGCGACCGCACGCCCTCGGCCGTCAGCCGAATCTCATAACGCCCGAACTCGCCCACCGGAGCGCGTTGCACCGCCGCCCCCAGCACATGCGCGAGCAGTTGCCCCCCGAAACAAACCCCCAGCACCGGCTTCTCCAACGCCACCGCGCGTCTGACGAGATCGCGCGCCCGAACGAGACCGGGATCGTCATCGAGATTCAGGCAACTCGCCGGTGACCCGAAAACCATCACCGCATCAAACGCCTCTACATCGGGAAGCCGGTCCGTAGCGAACACCTCGGCAATCTCGATTTGAACGTCGCGACGACGCAGCGCGTCCCCCATCAGATCCGCGTCGCAACGCTCATGATTCTGCAAGATCAGGATTCTCATTGAGACGCCCTGCGTCATCCTTCATCCGTCCGTCCACGCTCCCTTGTGGGTCGCGGCTAGACGTTGAATTTCGGCTTTCGGTTTTCGGCTTTTGCATTTCTCCGCAATCGTCAATCCAACCCCGCCCCTCCCCCGACGACCCATTTGCAGATCGTGATACAAACCAAGCCCGCATAGGTCCCGAGCACATACCCTGCGATCGCCAGCAATACTCCCACCGGCGCCAGCACGGGATTGAACGCCCCCGCCACGACCGGCGCCGATGCCGCGCCGCCGATATTCGCCTGCGAACCCACGGCCACGAAGAAAAACGGCGCCCGGATCAGCTTCCCCACCGCCAGCAGGATGATGATGTGGATCAGCATCCAGGTCGCACCCAATGCCAGGTAATAC
>JAUVGW010000351.1 GCA_030593565.1 Phycisphaerae bacterium
ACATTCATGTCCATTCAGGCGACGTTGCCGGACGTGCCGCGGCGGCATACAATGACGATGAAATAGAGCGGGCGATTAGCTCAGTTGGCTAGAGCACCTCGTTTACACCGAGGGGGTCACTGGTTCGAGCCCGGTATCGCCCAGTATCGGCACCCCGTTGACACCCCTTGTCAGCGGGGTGCTTTCTCTTGTCAGCAGCGGCACTTACATCAACAGTACCTTGCGTCTGATCGCTCGTTTCGGTGGGGTGCGTCTTGCCAGCACTTGCCACTGATTTACACGGTTTGCCATGTTTGGTTAATTAGGGGTTAATTAGGTTAATTAGGGACAGTCACCGTTTTTTTTCTTCCCGCGATACACCCGCTGTCCCGTCGTCTTCTTACGTGGCCGACCGACCGGCAGTGGTCGCAGGCGTTTGCTGATGGCGACCTCCAGCTTACTGATGAACCGGTCCGATGCCAACGGGCGGCCTGTCCGAAGACAACGCTGAATCTGTCGGACCTCCGCCGCATCCTCCCGATGCCGAAGTTCCGTCTTCCACCGATCGCCGCGCCACTGCTTGAACCACGCCGCAAGGTCCAACAGCTCCGACCCGTCATCGCCGCCGCAATGGGCCGCCGCGCTCGACCACGGATATCGCCACGCCACACGAACCATCTTCGCCCGGACGGGATTACGCTCGATGTAACTCATCGCCCGCCACAGGTGCACGTCGTCCATCGGGCAGGAGTGAAACCGATTCTGCCACAGGTGGCCGCTTCGCCCGTGCAGGCGGTTGATGTATTGTGTGTAGAGATAGTGCGTACGGCCGACCGCCTTGGCCAGGGCGTCCTCGGTGTGCGGGATCGCGATCAGGTGTACGTGGTTTGTCATCAGGCAATAGCCGGCGATCTCCAGACTGTACGCCTCGGATCGCTGCTTGAGGAGCGCGAGGTACGCGCGACGGTCATCATCGACGAAGAACACGTCCTGACGGTTGTTGCCCCGCTGCGTAACGTGATGCGGAACCCCGGGCAAAACTGTCCTGGCGACACGCGGCATGACTGAAGGATACGCCGTGCAGGCGACGAAATCAACAAAAAACGGTGACTGTCCCTATTTCCGTGGTCCCTATTTCCGTGTATTTCCGTGGCACCGGCGTCTCACCGGTGGCCTTCACGGTCAGGAATGTCGTTCCCGAATCCCTGTTTTCCCCTTTTACCACGGGCTGCTGACCCGTTGAGACCCCGTAACGCGCAACCGGGCTCTGAAACTCCTTGACGCCGGCCCATCGGCAGGACGATAATGTGCGTCGGACGCCTGCCGTCGCGGGTGCCCTGCCATGAACGGATGAGTCATTCGAGTCTATACCGGGAGTTCATTCGATGTTGGAGTGGCTTGCCATCTGGGGCGTCGGCCAAGCGACTTGGTTTGTGTTCCCGCCGATCTTGGAGGACCTCGCCAAGGCCGTCGCCAAGGATAGCGCCAAGAGTTACGTCGGGTCGTGCTTCAAGAAGGTCTTTTCCCCGATCCACCGCAAGCCGCTGGCTGCGGCGACCGGTCGAGCGCTGAAGGAACTGCTGGAGCTGATCCAAAACGAACTGCTCGATGCCGATCTGGAGCGCGAGCAGATCGAGGAGTGGATCGACAAAGTACGCCGGTTTACCGAGCACGACGAGGTGCGTGAGGCGATTGGCTCGCTCTACCTTGAGCCGGACTACAAGCTCGATCCTGCCACATTCGCCCGTGCGTGGCAAAGCATCCCGGTCTGCGCAGATTTGCCGGATGAATTCTCCTGGCCGCGCGTGAGCAAGCGCTTTGCCCGCAAGGTCGCCGAAATCCGGCAAGCGTCCGGGGAATTGAAAGAGACGTTCGACTCGCTGGCCGCCGCCCGTATGTCCGATGACATGCGTGAACTGGTCGGCCTGCCGCCGGCCTTCGACCTGGAAACCTATCGCGACGCCCTGAGCGAACGTTTCGGCAACCTGAATTTCGAGATGCTCGACACGACCGGCGCGTACTACAGCGCCGTGCGGCTGTGGAGTGTCTTCGTTCCGCAGTCGGTGCGCGAGTGCCACGAGTACTACCCACAGCTTCTGGAGATACCGAAGGAGCATTTGGAGCGGTTGCTCAAAAAGGGCGAACTGGACGCCGAGGAGTTGGCCGAAGCCGAAAAGCACCACGACGTGCGCCGCCGGAAGTACATCAGCCAGCCCTTGAGGCCGGTGCTAGATGTGGTTGTCGATCCGACCATTCAGCGGACGGTCATTCTGGGTGACCCCGGCTCGGGAAAGTCATCGCTGTTGCGATTTCTGGCGCTGCGATGGGCGCGGATCGAGGATGCCAACCTGCGGTACACGCAGCCGCTACCGCTACTGATCGAATTGCGCGACTACAACCTCTGGGACTGCCCGAACGGCAAGAGCTTTCCAAAGTACCTGCACGAAGCCTCGACGTGGCACCGACTGAACCAGCAGACGCTGGACCATCTGCTCAAGGAGCCCGACCGAGTCGTGCTTCTGTTGGATGGACTCGACGAGGTCTTCGATCCCGCGCAGCGCGAGCGGGTCGTCAACGACATCACCCGCTTCAGCCACGACTACCCCAACACCCGCGTCGTCGTCACATCCCGCGTCGTGGGCTATCAGCCGCAACGGCTGCGCGACGCCGAGTTCCGGCACTTCATGCTGCAAGACCTGTCGGTCGGGACGCAGGAAGAACCGGGGCAGATCGACGCCTTCCTCGACAAGTGGCACGATGTGACGTTTGCCAGCAAAGAAGAAGCCGATGTGAAGCGCGAGCGGCTGCGGCAGGCGATTCGCGATTCGAAGCCCATCGCCATGCTGGCGGGCAATCCGCTGCTGCTGACGATGATGGCCATCTTGAACCGCCACCAGGAATTGCCGCGCGACCGCGCCGAACTCTACAGCCAGGCCGCCCGCGTGCTACTGCACCAGTGGGACACCGAACGGGCGCTGGAAGACTATCCGGAATTGCGCGGCGAGGTGGACCTGCGGGCCAAGACGGCGATTCTCCGCAGCGTGGCGTACACCATGCAGAACGGCCCGCACGGCCTGGCCGGGAACATCATCGACGGCGAAACGCTTACAAGCCTGATCGAAGACTACCTGCACACGGAGCTGCATTTTCAACAGGCCCGCAAGGCAGCGGCTGCGGTTGTGCGGCAGTTGCGTGAGCGTAACTTCATTCTCTGCTTCCTAGGGGCGGACAGCTACGCCTTCGTACATCGTACCTTTCTGGAGTATTTCTGCGCGGCTGACTTCGTTCACCGCTTTCATGTCGAAAAGACGCTCGACATCGACGGGCTGATAAAATTGTTCGACAAACACTGCCGCGAAGACGACTGGCTTGAAGTCCTGCGTCTGATCTGCGGCCAGATCGACGAACAGTTTGTCGGCCGGATCGTCGAGCATCTGGCCACGCGGATGGATGTGGAACTGGGTGGTCCGCCCGAAATGGCTTTGGCGATCTACTGCCTATCCGAAATACGAAATCTCCTAAAGTTCGAGGAAGTAGGCGAGGTGTTGCTTCAGAAAACCATACGGGCTGCACGATCAGCTTGTGGTGGTAACACTGTCGCGGACTTCTTCCTTAATGTGGTTATTCCTGCATGCAATGTGCTGGGGTCGCGATGGCCAAGACGTTCTACGATGCCGCCACGAGATGATGAGGTTGAGATGTCATGGAATCTACGGAATCCGTATGTGGAGTTGTTGACGGCTATCGAGCCAAATCGGATTGCAGTGGAGTTGATCGCAACAGGCAAAGGGGACGACATACTCAAACCGCCTGCATTGCTCGCGCTGTCCGAGAAGTGGCCCGACGAGACCACGCGAAAGCTGCTTGAAGAACGCGCCGTCCAGGATGAAGACGGATACAGCCGCCTCGCCGCGCTTCAGGCCCTGGCCGAGAAGTGGCCGGACGAGGTAACACGAGAACTGCTCGCAGAACGCGCCCGCGTTGATTGGTTTGCCGCTTCGCTATTCGGCAAGATGCACTCCAAATTCGGCCGGATAGTGTTCACGAAGGACCTGGACGGCATCAGTCCCTTCCGCGATCCGACCAAGCCCCTATCTCGCGAGCACATCGAGAAGGCGGCGAAAAAGGCTGACGTGCCCTCTGACAAGATCGACGAGACGGTTCGGTCGCTGTCGGCGTACCTGGGCTGGGACATCACGAAGGGATCGGCATCGGCGGGGTAACCGCGTCGCCGGCGCCTCGGCGATCTGGTGCGGCGCGTCGACGGCGTCACCGAGGCCGAGTGCGCGGATAGCTACTGCGGCAGTTGGACCGAGGGTCTGGACTGTCAGCCGCCGCGGGCGGCGCGATCAAAAGCGATTCTTCACGGAATTCCGGGGAATGCGCACGACCCAGCCAGCCACGGAGTGGCGTAAGAAGAAAGCCCACGGCGTGAGCCGTGGGATCCCATCGGCACGCGCTCTGCCCAGCCCCAGCGGGGCGAAAGATGCTTCTCGACTTCCACTTTCGCCCCTTCGGGGCTCGCTGCTTTGCACACGCCAGAGCCCCACGGCTCGCGCCGTGGGCTATGTTCTGGTGCCCCTATGGGGCTTCGATTCTTCCCGGTGATCCGTGAAGAACCTCAAAAACCCACCACAAAGCGAAATCCACAGTAGCTATGACGGTAGAAAGGCGGGTCTCTGGGGCGATAGGAACAGCTCAGGTAGGGGTCGCTGCTGCTCCACGCGCCGCCGCGAATGACACGGTACGTACCGGTGAGGGGCCCTTGCGGGTTGTCGTACGGGCTGGAGCTGTAGTACGTCGAGAGGTGCCAGTCGTTGCACCACTCCCAAACGTTGCCCGCCATGTCATACAAGCCGTAGCCATTGGCCATGTCCACACCCGGTGGCGTCTGCCCTCCGTTGTAGTAGCCCGCCGGTGTCGTGTCGGGAATGGCGCCCTCGTACGGGTCGCCGGAACTACTGTAGTTGGCCATCGAGCCGTCGATGCTGTTGCCCCAGGGATACCAATAGTAGGGATCGTGTTCGCCGCCGCGGGCGGCGTATTCCCACTCCGCTTCGGTCGGCAGACGATATCCGTCGGCACCGAAGTCGCACTCCCAGGTGTCCAGATCGTAGCAAGGCGTTCGGACGCGCTGCTCGCTGCGCCAGTTTGCATACGCCACCGCGCCGTACCAGCTCACCTCCAACATTGGATGGTCTTCCCTGTCGGCGGTGATGGTGAAGGTGTTGCCGTCCCAGTGAATCCGACTGTCCCCATCTACGGAATTCGTGTCACAATACGGTTCCGTGTCGCTCGCCTTGTACACCACGCCACCGCTGACCTCGATTGTCCCCTGCGCATACGCCGAGTTGAGGTACTCGCAATACTGCTGGTTGGTCACCTCGTAGGTGTCCATGTAGAACGAGTCCACGTACACGTTGTGTACCGGGAGTGTCTCGGAAA
>JAUVGW010000065.1 GCA_030593565.1 Phycisphaerae bacterium
GCACAGGCGCCTGCGCCTGTGTCGACACCGCCGAGAGGGCGTTACCAAAAAGTAGCGTCGGCCCCCCGTGGTCTCCGTTGCCGGCATCGTGGCATTCGCTCACTGTTACGTCGGCCACTGGGGGCCGACGCTACTCGCCCAAACTGTGGCACAGGCGTCTCGCCTGTGACCCCACCGGCTTTGGCGCCGGTGCCACAGAAGGATAGGACGCGCTCTCGGTCACGCGCTTCGTCGCTCAAATTGCTCGCGAGCGATCAGCATGCGCTGCACCTCGCTCGTGCCTTCACCGATTTCGCACAGCTTGTTGTCGCGCAACAGCCGCTCGACACAGAAGTCCTTGGTGTAACCCGCGCCGCCGAGGATCTGTATGGCCTTCCAGCCGACTCGGCTGGCCATCTCTGAGGCAAACAGCTTCGCCATGCAGCAGCGCTCCTTGTCCGGCCTGCCGGCGTCGTGTGCGCAGGCCGCCTGCCTGACGAGGATTCGCGCCGCCTCGATCTCCGTCTCCATGTCCGCGAGCATGAATTGGATCGCCTGGTGCTTTATCAGCGGCTTGCCGAACGACTTGCGCTCGGCCGCATACTTCACCGCCTCCTCCAGGCATCCCCTCGCCAGCCCGACGGAAATCGCACCAACGGAGAACCGGCCCTCGTCCAGGACCTTCAGCGCATCGACATAGCCGTGGTGCAACTCGCCGACGAGGTTCTCCTCGGGAATCTCACAGTTGTCGAAGCTGACGGGCACGGTATCGGTGCCGCGCATACCCATCTTGTCTTCGGGTTCGCCGACGTCTATACCCTTGGCGCTACGCTCGACGATGAACGCGGAGATCGTTCGGGAACCGCGTTCCGCCTTGGTGCGTGCTATCACGAGATAAAGCCCGGCACGCTTGCCGCTCGTTACCCACAGCTTCTGGCCGTTCAACACCCATCCGGCCGACGTCTTCTCCGCCCTGGTTGTCAGCGCCTCGGCGTCGGTTCCGCAGTCAGGCTCGCTAAGGCACCAGGCGCCGATCATCTTGCCCGAGGCCAGATCGGGCAGATATTTCGTCTTCTGCGCTTCACTGGCGGCGAGATTCAGGTGTTGGAGGCACAGGCCGTTGTGCGCCTCCACGAGCAAGGCGAACGATCCGTCGCATCGGGCGATCTCCTCGATTATGACGGACATGGCCAACATGCTTTGACCCGCCCCGCCGTACTGCTCCGGCGTGGTTACACCGAGCAGTCCGATGCGGCCGGCTTCGGCCACAACATCTTCGGGAATCCACTTGTTCGCATCCCACTCGCGGGCGTGCGGGGCGATTCTCTCCGCCGCGAAATCACGCGTGACGTCTCGAAAAGCCACCAAGTCCTCAGGTAATTCAAAGTCCATCTCGTCGCACTCTCAACAAAGGTGTTGGATCGGATGCTCAACAGACGGGACGGTAGCGGGCAAGCCGATCACCGGACCCCGACGGCGCAACGTCGCCATTATATGGGGCTCCGGCGGATGGTCAAACCTCGCTATCATTCGACATGGATCGATCTACCCGCCCGCAACCAGCGCAAAACGTCCGCGATCGTCCGCCGTGACTCGCCAAACAGCCTGCTCGGGATCTTGGCCAAGAATCAGTGTCCAGCCCCCTTGGCTAGCTGCTTCCAGGATCGCCTTTTTGTTCTGCACGTTTTCCAGTGGGAATAGGTCGTAGGCCATGTTGAACCGCAGCCCCACATGGGCTGCCGTCGGCAGCATGTCGCCGGGCTGTACCGCCCGCTGATCGCCACTGCGGATGATGACGCCCTGTTGGTTCCGCGTGTGGCCCGCCAACGGCTTCACCGACACGCCCGGCACGATTTGTGCCTCGCCGTTCACCAGCGACACCACCCCGGCCTGGTCGAGCGGTTCCAGGTTCTCACGGAGATAGGTACTGGTCATCACCGCGTTGCCGCCGGTGGCGTCCCCCCATTCACCGCGCTGTACGACATATCGGGCGTTGGGAAACGTGACCTGCATCCCGCCTCGGCCGTCCGGCATGGTACCGCCGCCCGCGTGATCGAAGTGCAGGTGCGTGGGGATGACGATGTCGATGGACTCCCGTTCGACGCCTGCCGCCTGCAAGGAGTCCAACAGCCAGTGCGAGTCAAACCGGAAGAAGCCCTGCTCCTTCTCGCTGTATTTCGACTTGTCACCAACGCCCGTTTCGATCAAGACTCGCTTGCCGGCCGCCTCGACGAGGCAGCATGTTGTCGCCAGCGGGATCCTGTTCGCCTCGTCAACCTCGACGAGTTTCGACCACATGGGCTTCGGGATGACGCCGAACATCGCGCCGCCGTCGAGCCACAGCCCGCCCCCGTCAAGGAGCGTGATTTCCAGATCGCCGACTCGCACACGCGGCGGGTCCACCACAGGTCCACATCTCGCGGTCTTCATCGCTGCGCCTCCATCAATGCGGTTCTTGTAGTGCAGAATCGTAGCGAGGACAAGCGACAGTGTCGTGTCTGGCCCATACCCAGGCGCGCTCTGTGACGGAATCGACGCATGTTGGGCAACAGCGCCGGGGCGTGTCGCCATCAGAGCCGGGGCGTGTCGCCCCGGTCCGGCTCGGCACGAGCCGGCTCTGTTCTTGGCACAGGCCGGCTCTGTTCCCGCAGCCGCGGCGCACAAGAAAGCCCCCGGCGTGTTTCCACCGGGGGCTTGGGTTATCTACCGCGAATGTGCGTTTTCGCGCCGGGGTTTAGGGCGCGAGTAGCACGGAGACCATGCCGTCGATGTCGTTCAGGTCGAGAGTTCCGAATGGCGCGGCGAAGTCGCCGCGGCATTCAATCTCCCAGGATAGAGTCCCGGTCAGCCCATCGACGAAGAGTTGGATGTCGCCGCCGTTCGTCGAGCCCGAGCCGTCCATGTCGCCGTCGGCGATGCACGTTTCCTCGCACACGACTGCTGACACGACGAAAGCATCGAGGCCGCCCTCCGTCACCGAGTCGTTGGGATTGTCGTTGACGATGAAACGCACCCTGACCAGGGCGGTGGGCTCGACATAGTCGCCGACGTTGAACGAATGCCCTGCCCAGCCGCTGCCGTCCGAAACGGTCTCGACTGTGGTCCATGATCCACCGTCATTGTTGGAAATCTCGACGACCATCTGATCGATCGTGCCGTTGTAGCTGCGCAGCCAGCGTGCGTAACTGATCGTATAGGCTTCCCCGTCGGCAAGGTCCAGCACGGGCGAGAGCAGCCGCGTGGGACCGCCGTCGAGGTCCTCGTCAAAACCATTTCCGGTGATGTAGCAATTGCCGGAACCGTCGGAATCGCTGGGCGGATCCCCACGGCTACCGCCGCTGCCGGAAGGTACGCCGCGCTCCCAGGAGCCCTCGTCAACGCTCGTGTCCTGGACCGTCCAGCCCTGATCGGTCTCGAAGTCGTCCTCAACCACCGTGGCCGTTCCAGTGCTGACAAGCGCGCTGAAGATCGAGGACGGAGCATTCACTGGATCTGTGATCGTTCCTTCTCCGGCAGCGTCGGCACTGATGTAGTATTCAATCGTCTCAAAACAGTCTGCGGCAGGCAGCGTGGCCTCATACTCGTTAGGGTTGATCTCATTCATGGGGTCTGTCGTGAACGAACCCTCGTTGATTCGGTAGCTGATCGTGCCGGTGCCTGGGGTGGGCGCCCCAGTGAGCGGGACGACGTTGACCAGGAAGGTCGTAACCTGCCCAGGGGGAACCGCCTCAGGGCGCCCGTCGGGGTACTCGAAGCCAATCGGGCTGAACGTGATGCTGTCGCAAACGTCGTCCATGTTGTGGGCGCCAAAGCCGACGCAGATCTCCGTAGCATGTGGCGTTCCGTTGTAGATGTTGCCATCGGTGTCGTCCAGCGTGAGCCAGTCGATCGTGATCTGCGGTGTGATCGACGAACCGGTGTGCAGCAGGATGCTGTTGACCATCAGGTTGCCGAGGATGTCCTGATAATCCGCCGGCTCCGTGACGACCAATTCATTGCGCGTATCCCAGATGCAGCCGGAAAGCAACTGGCCGCAATAGTGAATTGTCCCGCTGCACGGGTATTGAATGGTGTTGTCCGCGCTTCTCAGCGTGCCGGCCTCGTCGCAGGTGCCGAAGAAACCGAACCCGAGGCGGCTGTCATCGAGGATGATCGCACTCATGCAGTCGCCGGCTCCCTCACCGTATTGATCCTGGCCGCTTCCGGCCGCGTTTACGAGGTGATGGCCAAACTCGTGGTAGATCACGCTCGACCAGGCGGTGTTCGGGTAGCCGTCGCCCGACTCACAGAAGTTGATCGAGTAGCCGGTCGGCGAACTGAAGTCAGAAGGATCGTACCACGCGTTGCCCGGGCAGTAGCCGTCGGTTCGGTTCACCGTACACGGAATATCCGTGTCGGTGAACGTCGGATACGACGGATTGTGGTAGGCCGCAAAATCGCGAACGACGTTTGCATGCACGTAACCATTGGTCTGGGCGCGAACCTCCTCGTCGGTATTGGCAGCGTTGAAGAGGAGGTTGACCACCGGGCCGGCGGCTACCGAGAGCGATTCGACGTCGGGGCCCGGGGCAAACTGGAAAATGTCAAAGTACTGGCCGTCGGCGAGCGTAGCCTCGACCGTGATGCCCCCACTGATGGAAAAATCACCGTTCGCGTCGGTGAAGGTGGAACTCGCACCAGATGTGACCGCAAGGTGCGGCATCGCCATCGGGACCTCATTCTCGCAGAAATCGGCGCCGACGCCCTCGGTCGAATTGCCGCTGGCATTCCCATCGACGTCGATCAGGACGTTCTCGTCATAGAGGATTTCCCCGGTTTCGGCATCGGTGAGGAACAACCACTTCCGATCATAATTGCCGCCCAAACCGAAGTTGTCGGCGATGAAGCTCAACGCGACCCTTGGCTCAACCTCCATATCATCCAGGCCCGCCCAAATAACGACGGTGGGTTCCGTGTAGTGCACCAGATCCGGAATGACGGTCAGCGCCTCCTCCTTGGCCGCTGAGAAGACATCGGAAGTGAATTCCTTTCGTTCCAGATTTGCGCGGAGTTGGGCCTCCGCCTCGAAATCTCCCAACGGGCGAAGACCCGAGGAAACCAGGACCAGTGGATGATCCGGGGCGTTGCGTGTCAGGAGGCGCAGATCGGATCGGAAAACCGGGATCCCGTCTTTGGATTGAGAATAGTAGACGAGCGTAAACTTGTACTCGCCGGTCTCGTGATTGTACATGACCCCCTGAGTATTGCCGCTGTCGTGAACGCGGCTGACCGGCAACAGGTCGTCCGCCCTGACGCCGAAGATGTCGGCGTGATTCGTTTTGAACTGCTCGGCCGTGTCATGTGGATCGGTGCCGAAACCAAACGCCGAGCCGTACACTCTCGTGACGCGTGGGCCGTTCTGATAGAGCCGTGCGCGCGAGTTCTCGGATCGGAATCGATCCTTGGCCTCCTGGATGACATCGATCGCCGCTTCTTGCTGGCCCGCCGGTGACAGCGTCTTCTCGCCGCCCGTCGCCGGGTCGGAATCCCCCCCCGCCGCCGCCGTCGCGACGACGCCCGCGCAGACAATCACTCCTATCAACAAGGTGCAACGCCTCATGATACTGTTTCCTTTCCGTCCAGAGGACTCCTGGCTCGCCATCTGGATTAATGATAGTTCGGCAGGAGATGGCCGCCGATGCGCCGCGACATGGACGGCCCGGAAGGCATTCTCCCAACCACTCCTTGCTGCGGGCGGGAAGTGCGAGGTGTGATCAACCGGGTCCCGCCCTCAGCTTCTCTACTCTCCTAGCAGCGCTACCCCTATCTTACCGTGGCGCCCCTCAAGTTTCCAGAACTGTCCCAGCCCGGCCGGCCAAGCCCCTCGGAAGGCCCTGTAGGGTCGGCGGATGATGTCACGAACGCTCCCTCCCCATGGATCCGCGTAGGGCGGGCGACGCTTTTTATCGGGTGCTGATCGGTGCTGCTGGCTGTCCTTTTTTGCGATACCGCGCTGCCGCTGATCCTTCGGACATGAGGAGGTCGATTGAGCGGGGACATGCCGGTAACATCAGCGTGCGTGGGCGGATTGCCGACTGAAGCCCATAAAGCGACGATAGGCGATAGCGTCGGAACACGACCGAACCATTGGCATGGCATGAAGTTAACATGGCAGCAGAACCGGGGCGTGTCGCCAGCAGAGCCGGGGCGTGTCGACAACAGAGCCGGGGCGTGTCGCCCCGGACCGGCTCGGCACGAGCCGGCTCTGATCCTCGACACGAGCCGGCTCTGACAGTTTCCGACATCGTTCTGCCATCCGACGCAACCGAAGAAGAATGGTGCTGGTATAACTTGCGCGGTAAGAATCCGCCTCAGTGGGAGTCTGCGCCCGGTTCGGCGGCGCAGGATGCTGGTCCCGGCGGCGGACGGATGAATCCATGAACCGCGTCAACAAGGGAGCGCGACCGTGAACCTCGGCGACATCCTCCTCGAAAAGAAGACCATTACCTCCGAGCAACTAGACGAAGCGAATCGGCAATGCACGTCGGTGGACCGGCTCGACCATGTGCTGGTACGCCTCGGGTATTGCAGTGAGACCGCCGTACTACAGGCGCTCGGTGAGCTGTATCAGTTCGACGTCGTGGACCTCGCCCGGGCCGATGCGCCGGTCGACGTCGAACTGCTGAAAGACATGCCGGCCAAGCTCGTTCACCGCTCGAAGCTCATACCGCTCGACAAGATCAACGGCTCGCTGCGCGTGGCGACCCCGGACCCGTTCCAGATCTACGCCTTCGACGAGCTTCGCATGATGTGCGGGCTCGAGATCAAGCCGGTCCTCGCGAAGGAAAGCGAGATCAACGAGATCATCAAGAAGTATTTCGGCGTCGGCGGCGACACGGTCAGCCAACTCGTCGACGAGGATGACGATGTCCAGGTCGTCAGCGACATCCGCGAAAGCGCGGGCGACCTGTCGGAGATGGCGGATGACGCCAGCGTCATCAAGCTGGTCAACGAGATTCTCCTCGAAGCCATTAACGAGCGAGCCAGTGACGTCCACATCGAGCCCTACGAGAACGACCTGTCCATCCGCTATCGCGTGGACGGCGTGCTCCGCAATACGAACGTCCCGCCGCAGATTCGCCAGCTCCAGGCCGCGATCATCAGCCGCATCAAGATTCTGTCGAACTTGAACATCGCGGAGCGGCGCGTTCCGCAGGACGGCAGTTTTAAGATCGCCGTCCACGGGCGTGAAATAGACTTGCGTATCAGTATCATCCCGATGATCCACGGCGAAGGCGTCGTGATGCGTATCCTCGATAAGCAGTCCATTCTGCTGTCGCTGCCAGACCTCGGCTTCGACGAGGATATGTTGAAGATCTTCGAGAAGGTCATCAGTCAGCCCCACGGCATTCTGCTCGTCACGGGTCCGACGGGTTCCGGAAAAACGACCACGCTGTACGCGGCCCTGCGCGGCATCGTCACCGAGGCGATCAAGGTCCTGACCGTGGAAGACCCCGTCGAGTACCATCTTGAAGGGATTAACCAGGTCAATGTGAACATGAAGGCGGGACTGACGTTTGCCCGAGGCATGAGGTCGTTCCTGCGACACGATCCGGACGTCATCATGGTCGGTGAGATTCGCGACATCGAGACCGCCGAGACGGCGGTGCAGGCGTCGCTTACGGGCCACCTTGTCTTCAGTACGCTGCATACCAACGACGCCGCGACCGCGATGACGCGAATGCTCGACATGGGCGTCGAGCCGTTTCTCGTGTCGAGTAGCGTCGAGGCCGTGCTCGCCCAACGCCTGATCCGCACGCTGTGCGTGCACTGCAAGGAGCCATACGAGCCGGACAGGCTCGACATCCCGGAAGACTTCGACCCCCAAGACGCGACCATCTACCGCCCCAGCGGTTGCCGCGAGTGTCGCAACACAGGCTACTCCGGCCGAAAGGGCATCTTCGAGTTGATGGTCATGGACGACGACATTCGCGAGTTGGTCCTGCAGCGCGTCTCGGCCAACAAGGTCCGCAACCTCGCCGTCGAGCACGGCATGATCCTCCTCCGCGACGACGGCTGGAGTAAGGTCCGCCAAGGCATCACAACCATCAACGAAATCGTGCGGGCGACGAAGGGGTGATCCCGCCCTTATCGAGACCGTTGGCCTTCCGCTTTATATGACAAGCGCCCTGATGAGCTGACATGCCACCTTGCGAAAGACCGGCATGCCTGCTACATTCCGCTCGTATGAATCCTTTTCTTCGCGTCATCGAAGCCCTGAATCAGCACGACGTTCGCTACGTCGTCGTCGGCGGTTTCGCGGGCGTCCTACACGGCAATCATCGAGCGACCGCCGATCTCGATCTCGTCGTCGATCTCGGTCCGGAACAGGCTCGAAGGACGATCGAGGCGCTTGTCTCCATCGGCATGAAGAGCCGCGTTCCCGTCGATCCGTTCCTGTTTGCAGACGCTACGCATCGCGAACGCTGGGTGCGTGAGAAGCAACTCATGGTCTTCACGATGTACGACCCGGCCGCTTCGGTACCGGACGTCGATCTTTTTGTCGAACACCCCGTTGAGTTTGACGGGCTATGCGCCCGCGCCGAGGTATTGACCCTGGTGGGACAAGCGGTGCCGATCTGTTCTCTCACAGATTTGATCGACATGAAGAAGCGCACGGGCAGGCCGCAGGATGAACTCGACGTGCAAAACCTCGAGATGCTGAGAAATCGGCGGCCAAACGGAGATACGGCGTCATGACCGAAGCCGGCACATCGACGCCCGATCCCGATTGGCCCAAAGGCTTCGAAGGCGCGCGCATCGCCAATCTCCTACACTTCGCCAGCCTGAGTCCGGAGCAGAGACTGCAATGGCTGGCCGACATGTTCGAGTTAACGTTGCTCGCTCGGAAGACCTCCATTCTCCATTCAACTGATGACATGCCTCGCGACTGAGGCCGCTGAAGCGAGACCCCAAAAAACCAAACAAAGCGATTTTGCCTGTCGCGTCGTTGCACGTGTCGGGAATCCGGAGTTGCGCAGATATCGGACGGCCCCGCGGAGTTTTTGCACGCGGCGTTCGCCTTTGCCGGACGGCCCCAACATGGTAGGCTAACCGACCCTGGCCCGTGGACCGTCGACAGCGCGGCGATCGGGGGCAGAGCCGGCTCGTGCCGAGCCGGTCCCCAGGCGTCTTCAGAAATCACTATTGGCGAAAGGGCACGTGCATGGCCGACCAGACCGAATTCAAGTTCCCGGAAAACGCCTATCGAGAGTTGAAGCCGGGCGAGAAGTTCGTCCCGATGATCCCGTCGAACGTGACGGTGCCGGAGTTGACCACTCGGGCGATCGTGTTTGGCTTGATCATGAACGTCATCTTCTCGGTGGCGGCCACCTTCCTGGCTCTGAAGGCCGGGCAGGGCATCGAGACGGCGATCCCGATCTCCATTCTGGCGATCGGCTTATCCGGCTTCCTGCTGAAGGCGGGGAAGCGGGCCAGTTCAATCCTCGAAAACGTCTATGTCCTCGCGATCAGCACGACGTCGGGCTATGTCGCCGGCGGCACGTGCTTCACCATGCCGGCAATCTACATCCTCTCACTCAACACGAATCTCGAGTTGAGCAACCTCTCGCTTTTCCTCCAGATTGCCCTGGTTCCCTTGCTGGGCGCAGTCCTGGGGGTAGTTTTCCTGATCCCTTTCCGCCGCTACTTCGTCAAGGATATGCACGGCAAGCTGCCGTTCCCCGAGGCCACGGCGACGAATGAGATTCTCGTGACCGGCGCTTCGGGAAGCACCCGTCAAGCATGGATCCTGATTTATTCCTTCGTCCTGTCCGCCATTTACACTTTCATCGCCACGGGGCTGAAGCTCTTCAGCGACACGTTCACCACGGGGACGGCTAAACTCGAAGCGGCCGGCAAGGAAGTTGTCGAAACGATGGCGTTCCGTTCAGACCTGTTTGTGATGTTGACCAACAAGGTCAAGGCCGTCCTGGCGATGGGGGCGGGAGCCTATTACCTGGGGCTGGGTTTCATCATCGGGCTGCGGTACGCGTCGATCATCTGCGCCGGTTCGTTCCTGTCCTGCTTCGCGATCATCCCCGTGCTGGCCCAGCTCGATCTGCGTGATCTCCAGAAACTGAACTCGGCGTGTGTCGCTCATAACGGGCCGGAAGAAGAGGCGCCACGGTTCCATATGCCGATGACGCTGACCGCAACGCTGGACGAATTCGGCGTGCGGCCGTCGGAGGATCTACCGGCCGAGGTCCAGGCGTATCATGTGGAATTGCGAGGCCTCTTTGCCGCAAGAGACATCGAGCTTTCGGAGGAGGCCAAGGTCTCCACGAAGAAGTACGGCAAGCAGTGGGAGATCACCAGCGACGAGCAGGTTTACGTTCTCAAGGCGACGGAGGCCGACATCGCGGTGCACGAGGGCCGGGGGAAGGAGCCGATCTTCAGCATCGCCGCGGCCTTTGGAGGCAAGCTGAATGAGTTCGACCAAAGGGCTAAGCTCCGCAAAGGGATCGGCGACGAGTTCGCGCGAAACGAGCATCCGTTCGAGAAGGAAGCCGTCACGATCACCGTCAAGAAGGCGGGCAGCCTATGGCGTCTCAAGGACAAGTATCAGACCTATGTGCTGCGGGCGGATCCCGGCACAAACCAGATCGCCGTCCACGCCCGGGAGGCCAGCGCAAACGACATCTTCGGGAAGATTCCGAAGAACATCGGAATCGGTGCTATCTTCACGGCTGGCCTATTGTCCATCTTGAAGATGAGCAGCGTCATCGTGATGGCGTTGCGCAAGGCGCTGGGAAGCCTCTTCAGCAGAAAGGACGGTGCGGCGCCCAGCCTGGTGCGGACCGACGAGGACATCAGCTATCCCACAATGATGATCATGGGTTTTCTGACGATCACCGTCATGGCGGTGTTCTTCCGCTACGTTGTTCTTGCCGACATGGAAGGCGCCGCCTGGCTGACGTTTGTCTCTGTGGTGCTTGCGTTGGTCATTGCATTCCTGTTCATCACGGTGTCTGCCTGGGCAATCGCCATGATTTCGGTAACGCCGATTTCCGGCATGACGGTCACCACGATCATCATTACGGCGGTCCTGTTGTCGGTTGCGGGCCTTCCCAAGGGTGATGGCGGGATGCTGGCGACGTTGCTGGTCGGCGGCGTGGTGGCCACGGCGTTGTCGATGGCGGGTGGGCTCATAACGAACTTCAAACTTGGCTATTGGCTGGGGGCCAGTCCAAAGAAGATCGCATGGTGTGCCCTCGGCGGCGCAGTCGTCTCCGCGGTGTGCGTCTGCGGGACGATCATGGTGCTGAACTACCAGCCGGGATACACCGGCGAAAGCGCCTTACCCGCACCCCAGGCGAACATGATGGCCAGCGCGTTGGAAAGCTTCCTGGGCACCGGAGAGGTACCCTGGCTGCTGTACGGGGTAGGCGTGGTGATCGCGCTGCTGATCGAGTTGATCGGCATCTCGGCGCTGGCCTTCGGGCTAGGCATGTATCTGCCCATGTACATCAACACGCCCATTTTGATCGGTGCGGTCGTTGCCGCCCTCGTGAAGAAGAGCACCAAGAAGGAGAAACTCTCCAAGGCCCGCAGCAACAAGGGAATCTTGATCGCCTCAGGCTTGATTGCCGGTGGGGCTATTATGGAAGTCCTCGTCAATTTCACGGCGGCACTCGACGACCTCTTTCTCGGTGTCAAGACCTGGGTGGGCAGCGGTGAGGAGATTGTCGGCAAGATCATGCCGTTCCTCGACTGTAGCGGCTGGATGATCGACAGCGGTGTGGATCCCGAAGCCCTGGCCCGCACCGAGAACTGGCTCGGCTTGGTCTTGTTCCTGGCGTTGTGCGTGTTCGTGTACTTCGACTGCCGCCGGGCAAAGCCGGAACTTGGCGAAGGCGGCGAGTTGGCGTAGGAGCGCATCCTGGGATTGTGGCACTGCGCGACCCGTAACCAAAGCGCTTTCATCCGTTTAGCCGCGACCCGTAGGGGAGCGCGATGCAACTTTGGCTACGGCCGAGGATCCAAGGCAGTGTGGCGATGCTTCGGCAGGAAGTTCTGCGCGGGCTGCCGGTCGATTGGTAGCGACAGCAGCTTGCAGTTCAAATCAATGAAGCCGTTCTTCCCGTAGAAGTCCTGCGCGGACGGTTCCTCTCGTCCGATGCCGAGCAGGATGTTCGAGCAGCCCTGCTCGGCCGCGGCGAGCGCGGCCGCTTGGACCAGTCGCGCCCCGACGCCGAGACGTCGGTGTTCTTCCTCCACATAGAAGTCGTCGCACCACGCAAACGGAGCGACCTTGTAGCTGCTCTCCCCGAAAGTCAGGGAAAGCAACCCGACGGCGCGTTCGCCCACGCACGCCAACAGGTAGGACAGGTTAGTATGGGGGTCGACGGCCTTGTGAAAGAGCCGTTCGATGTCGCCGCGCGGCGGCACGTCGTTCCCGGCGTGTTCGTAGAACTGCGTCATCAGGCGGACAAAGCCGTCGCGGTCATCGGGTCGCAACGGCCGGATTTCCACGGCCTGCCGGTCGGAATGATCCATGCGCTGACTCCCGCAAGTCCGACGGCACGCACAGCACCGACCGGGGTACATGACAGTTACGGCGGCTCACGAGACAGCGAAGTGGTGTGTGACATCACCCGCGTCGGGTACCGGATCAGAGCCCCGAGCGTAAGCGAGTGGGTCCGAAGACCAACGGTCTGTCCACGAAGACCCCGCGCTAACGCTTGGGGCTCTGATCAGCCCCGCCGATAGTGTCATAGACAACGCCGACCGTCTCGCCGCTGCCTAAGCCGTCCCGTTTTCTTCCTTTGGTTTCTTCGTGGCGAAGTAGAAAAAAATCATGCCGATCGTGCCGAGGAGGCCGATGCCGCCGAGGTAATACCAAACGATGAATGGATCGTATTTGTCCCACAGCAGTTGCGTGGCTCCTTTTTCGTCAGCGGCGATCAATGCTCGTGCTTCGTAGGTGTTCAGCCGCAGCACGCGGGCGGCCGTCCGAGAGGAACCGGACCAGTCCTTCACCGCGAGTGCCTTCTGAATGAGGTCCTTGTTCTGCGCGAGCTTGTGATAGTTTATGCCCTCGGCGGTCATTTCACCCTCGTATTCGTCTTCCGTGAATAGCCCCTTGATGGCGCGGGCGATCCGTTCCAGGATGCCGATATCGTCAATCTTCTCGATGACGATCTCGCGGGCCTTCGCATCATCGCGAACCAACTCCCGCAGCAGGCCGGTATCGTGATTCCACGCCATCTGTGTGACAGCCTCGAAGCGGTATCTCGAATTGTTGATCAAGTACATAAACGGGCGATCTTCCTGTCGATCAGCGACGATTTCCGCCTCGTCAAGGATGCGGTCGACGTCGGCGGCCGAGCGACCGACGGCCGCGCTCAATGCACTGAAGGCCTTGGCGCTGCTGATGCCGATTCGCTCCTCGATTTCCTTGGCGCGAGCTTCGAGTTCATCAGCCGCACTGACGAATCCGATCTGTTCGATAGCCGCCTGCATACGGCCGGTCGCCTGGGCGAGATATTCGAGGGCGAGGTTGTCCAGGACGGCGGGATCACTGCCGAACCGTTCCCAGAGCATGGCGGTGATTTGGGAGTCGTCTTGCCAGACGGGCCGATCAACATCTTTGTTGACGAGTTCGCGAACCTTCTCCATGACGTCGCCACGCTTCACATCAAGACAACCGGGCACCAGGTCGAGATACCGGGCCATCTCGATGTCATCGAGTGTTGCCTCTCCGCGCGCCAGCCGACAAGTCTGTTCCACCAAAACATCGATTCGGCTGGATGTGCCCACGAGCGGTCTGGCCGAGCAAACCTCACGTATCTCGGTGGGTTGAGAGGAGGCATCTTGCTGCTCGTCGTTGGGTTTGACGAGTCCCGTCACCTCTTGCGCGAAGTAGCTGCCATCCGAGGCGATCGACGTTCCAAGCGTGGCAACGGCCGAGGCGAGACCGGGTATCATCTTCGCCTTGTTGTCCGCATGGAGTGCCAGGTATTGCAGGCACAGGTTGTCGATCTGGCCCCGATCGTTCCGGAAGATCGTACGCAACGTGTCGGCGGCGGCTTCCGGCGTTGTTGCCAATTCCCCCACTACCACCTCAAAAGCGTCCGTAGCGGGAATGTCCATCAACGGCGGCAACATGTGAAGCGAATCACTCCAATCCGCGGACGATGCTGCGCGAGCGACCAACTCGGGACGAGAAGCAAGCTCCTTGAGGGCAAGATTGGCCTTGGCCCCGTGGTCTTCGTAAATGAAGCCGCCGATCAGATTCCCCAATGCCCACCCGATCGCAAACGGAATGTTCGAGTAGCCCATGTACAGGGCCTTCTTGTCCTTCGGTGCGATCAGTCCGACGTAAGCACTGAACGTCGGGCTGCACGCCATCTCACCGATCGAGAACACGAAGACCGCCAGACAGCAAAACCAACCGACCATGGCCGACCCGGAGGCAACGAACGCCACAAGCGAGATCAACATGCCGATGATCATCGCCGCGACCTTGTTGATCTTCCCGATGAGCCACGACAGCGGGATGACCAGAAGGATGATCGCGATGGCGTCGATGTTGATGATCATCTCCGGTTTGACTTGACCACTGCCCAGCACCCACGAATCGCTGAACCAGCCGAAGACCGAGGCGACATCACTGCTGTCGATCCATTCGTCGATGAAGTTCGGCAGCAGGTCCCAAAGCTGCATGAACATCAGCCAGAAACAGGAGAAAATGCCGAGAAAGACAACGAGCCTGAGATCCTTGAAGATCGTCAGGATGGAGTGCATGAAAACGCCGATCGGCCCTTTCGGTTGCTCCTCGCCTTCCTTGGGCTTGGGCTTCTTGGGCTCCTTGTACAGAAGGAAGGCCGGGAGGAAGTTCATTGCCGTTACGATGGCGGCGGCATAGAAGACGATGTGCCAGTCGATCTCGGCGCGGAGCGTCGCAGCGCCCATCGGAGCCAGCGCGCCGCCGATGTTGACGACCCAGTAGAACACGCCCCAACCCATCGACGAGGTTTCTTCGGTCGTCGTCGCCGCGATGGTGCCGTGTGCGGGCGGCTTGAAGATAGCGGTGCCCGTCGCGACGAAGCACGCCGCGACCATGAAGACCCAGAATGCCGGTTGCTCCCAGCCCTGCATCGCGAGCCAGTCGGCGATGTCCTTGGACTGCGCCATGCCGACGTAACCGATGATGTTGAGGATGAACGCGACGGCGAGGCTCTTGCGATAGCCGTAGCGGTCGGTGTAGCCGCCGGAGACCATGGGGATGAGACATTGGAGCAGGGCCCACACCGTGTAGATGATGCCCTTCTCCTTATAGTTCAGCCCCAGGCCGTTCTCGCCGGCGGAGGCGACGAGAAACAGCGGCGCGACCGCCCTCGATCCGAAGAACGCCAGGCGTTCGAAGATCTCCATGAAGCAGGCACACCAGAAGTTGGCCGGCAGGCTGAAAATCTGGCTCAAGAACGAAGCCTTCGGTTTGGTGTTTTCCATCAACCTTGCTCCCTTTGTGGTGTCTTCTGTCAGGTCAAGACGTGCTTTTTACGCGGTTGGCGCGGTGTTCGCAAACTGGCGAGGCCGCCGAACGGAAAGAGCGCGTGATTCCGGCTCGAATGCGGCGCTTTCGGGGCACATTCCGGGCGACGGATGGTAGAATCCCAGGCTTCGACTCGGTCCGGCTGAGCCGGCAAGACGAGATCTTCCCCGGCGGCGTGCTGAGCCGTGACGAGCATCCGGTCTTTGCGATCTGAACCGCAGACGCCATGATTGCTCGATCGGCACTCCACACCGCCTTGTTTCTAGGAGTTCATATCGCATGAGCGACAAACCCGCTTCACCCAGCCCGGCGGCGGCGTCCCTACCACCGGACGCCGATCACGGCGAACAATCTCGCAAGGCCTTTGGCCACACCTTCTGGATGCTCAACTCGATCGAGATGTTCGAGCGGCTGGCCTACTTCGGCATCCGGGCCGTCGTGCCTCTCTACATCATGCAGGCTGCCGAGCCCGGCGGGCTGCACCTGACGGCCTTGCACAAGGGCACCATCTACGCCTGGTGGGCCGTCTTCCAGTCGTTCCTGCCGATCGTCACCGGCGGGATCGCCGATCGCTACGGCTACAAGCGTGTGCTGCTGTTCGCGATCCTGATGAACGTCACCGGCTATGTGATGATGGCCAACCTGCACAGCTATCTTGGTTTCTTCGCCGGCGTGCTCGTGCTGGCGACCGGGACGGCCTTCTTCAAGCCGAGCTTGCAGGGCTCGATCGCCCAAAACCTGACGAAGCGAAACTCGTCGCTGGGCTGGGGCGTCTTCTACTGGGTCGTCAACGTTGGCGCCTTCGCCGCGCCGTTCGTCTCGACGCTGATCCTGGGCAAGCCTCACAGCGCCCAGGGTTGGCAGACACTGTTCTACGCGTGTGCCGCATTCACTGCGTGCAACCTGGTCTTGTTACTGACGTTCAAAGACGTGCCCTCCGGGGCTTCCAAGACCGAATCACCGTTGCAGGTGCTCAAACGTACGATTGTCAATATCTTCGAGCCGCGGCTAATCGCCTGGCTGCTGATCATGTCGTGCTTCTGGCTCATGATGTACCAACTTTGGGACCTGCACCCGAACTTCATCACCGACTGGGTCGACAGCTCCGCCATCGCTGCCCACGCTCCGGCGATATGGCAGGAGTACGGCGACCGCGGGCTGATCCAGGTGCCTCAGCAAATCCTGCTGAATCTCAACGCCGGCCTGATCATCCTCCTGATCGTGCCGCTGTCGTGGGCCGCGCGGAAGATGCGTACGCTCAGCGCGATGCTGGTCGGGATGTCGGTGGCGACCTGCGGCGTGCTGATCGCGGGGCTGACCGCCAACGGCTGGATACTGCTGCTCGGCATCGCCTTCTTCTCGCTGGGCGAGATGTGGACAGGCCCGAAGAAGAACGAATACCTCAGCTTGATCGCCCCGCCCGGAAAGAAGGGGCTATACCTCGGCTACGTCAACATTCCGGTCGGCATAGGCCTGTTTGTCGGCTCGTACATGGCGGGCTTCGTCTACGACAACTACGGCGAGAAAGCGGGCCTGGCGCTTAAGGAGATGGCCGCCCGGCCGCAGATCGTCGCGAAAGCGGCGAGGGCGACCGATTGGAGCGATTCGCTCGAGAAGATTCCGCCGCTGCTCGACATCGAGCGGGACTCGGCGTTCATCGCTGCCCAAACGGAGATGGGCGCGGACGCGCTCGCGGCGGCCCGTCGACTGCGCGAGAACTTCCGACAGGACCAGGGACAGATCGAGAATCTGGCTTTGCAGTACGTCGCTACACATCCGGACTATCGCAAGGAGACGATCAAGGGATTCACGAATCTCGTGAAGAACGAAGCCAAAGAGATCGGCAAGGATGCGAACGCGCTGGTTCAGCAGGTTGACGCGTTGCTCGAACCAGACGATGGGCAGGCGGACAACGAAAACGCCGCGCCGGCGTCGCTGCCCGCGGCTTCCAGTCTGCCCAGCCGCGCGGAAGATATCAAAGCCATGGTCGTCGTCGTGCAACGACTTGTTACAGGCGAGGCAGAAGTCGGAGACATCGGCGTCGCACGGTTTTCTGGCAAGTTGGAGGAAGTCACGGGCAAGAAACGTACCGAAGCATTCGGTGTCGTCCGCGATGAACTCGTCAACAAGGACGTTCCCGAGAAAGACAGGAAGACCGACGCTGATGTGATCGCCCTGCTGTGGGCGCGGTTCGGCGACGATCCCGACGTGCTGAACAACCTTGCACTCGAATACCTCGCGCAGGCCACGCCGCGCGTCCACGATGCCGTCGCCACCATGGAATACGAGCACCCGGCCGATGAACTCCACGACAGAATCAAGGAAATCGAAAAACGAATCGGCATTGGTCGCACCAAATCCTTCACGGCACTCAGCGCGGCGTTGGGTGCGGACGATGCGGCGGTGGACACGGCGCTCGAAGCGTTGGACGTCGCCGGCACAGGCAAGCATGATCGGCTCTACGCCTACCTCGTGTCACACGCCCACATCCGCTTCATTGCCGTGGCCCGGAAGGACTGGGCCAATGACCTACCGCTGCTGCGCGAGATGATCCGGCACGATCAGGCGGCACTGGACATCGTGCTCGCCGAGATAGACCAAGACAGCACGACGGAGAAGATTCTCGCCCTGATCAAACGCATCTTCGGCTCAGACGCCTACGAAGGCGAGATGACGGAGGAAGGCGTCAACTATACGCGCCTTGCCGGCAAGCAGGAGTTGATCATCAAGGCCCTCGACGCCAAGGACTGGACGCGATCGCCGGAGTTGATCCCACCGCTGATGCGGCTCAACCCGTTCGAGGCGAGAGCCCTTGCGTCGGCGGAGGTAGCCAAGTCGCCGCTGACCGCGACGCAAATGCTGTGGGACAAGTATGATCCGCAGTACAAGGTCTGGATTCCGTTTGCCGCGATCGGCGTCTTCGCCGCAATCGCCCTCGCCATCTTCGGCCATAAGGCGAAGAAGTGGGCCGACATGAACGCATAGGATGCGGAGCCGGGGCGTGCCGCATTCGAGCGGCACCTTGTCGCTACCTCGACTTGAACAAGTCGGCCAGCGTCCTTTTGACGAAGAGCTTCTTCATGATTTCTGAGGATTCCTCAAAGGCGCGGTTCATCGCCGCCTGAACCGGCCGCGGCATTCCCTTCACAGTGTCGCGACGTTTGTTAAAGGCGGTGATGGCTCCCGCGCCGTCGAAGATGTCGTAAAACGT
>JAUVGW010000318.1 GCA_030593565.1 Phycisphaerae bacterium
ACCGATGCATCGCCCGAGAATCAGGTGGCGTGGATTGCCCGGATGCGCCCGGCAATCAAGAACATTGCGATCCTGCACAGCTCGAGGACAAAACAGACGGTGGAGCGGTTCGAGGCCGCTGCACGGAAACAGAAGATCGCCATTACGGCGATCGAATCGGACAAGAACGAGTTTCCCAAGGCCATCGAGGCATTGAATGCTTCGGGCTGCGACGGTGTCTTGATGATTCCGGACGCCCGCGTTTACAACGCGGCGACGATCCAGCGATTGCTGTTGTGGGGATTGCGGCAGAAGAAGCCTGTCTGGACGTTCTCAGCCAATGTCGTCAAGGCGGGCGCATTGGCGAGCATGTTCTCCGATCCCGACAAGGCCGCTCAACAGACGGCGGAGCTGATTGGCAGAATTCTGGACGGCATCGAAGCCGGCAAGATCGGATTGCAGTATCCACGGGATGTCCAGACCGCAGTGAACATGCGGACGGCCAAAATGATCGAAGTGAATCTCGATAACAAGGTCGTTCGGCCTGACACCGTGAAGTTTGGAGAGGAGCCATGAGGCGTCCATTCGGCAGCACATTGTGTTCAGGAAGACCTCTCGGATCGTCGTTCATCCTCACGGCACTCGTTTTGCCGATGAGGAAAGTTACCTCGATTCTGAATGAGCCTCGTCGTCTCCGCTGTCTGTTGTTCGTATTCGCCGTCTGCTTCGTAGCTCCACCGGCGATCGTCTCGGCTCAGGAAGACGAGTCGTTGGCTGTCACGGCCGGAGAAGCCGTCGAGGAAAAGGCCTTGGAGGACGAAGGCCTTGAAGACGAAGATATCGGGCTGTTGGAGCTCGAGATCCCGGTCGTGGTGACGGCGGCACGGCGTGAGCAGAAGATCACGACCATGCCCTATGCCGTCAGCGTCATCACCGCCGAGGATATCCGACGTTCCGGGGCAAGATCCATACCCGATGCCCTGCGGCTTGTACCCGGTGTGGACGTGGCTGACCTTTCGTTCGGCAATGCGGCCGTCTCTCCGCGCGGCCTCCACGGTTTGATGGGCTATCAGCTTCCGGTTCTCGTGGACGGCCGACAGATCTTCGATTCCATATTCGGCGGATGCTTGTGGGGGAGTTGGCCCTTCCAACTGGAAGATATCGAACGCATCGAAGTCATCCGCGGGTCAACCGGCGTGACCTGGGGCGGCAATGCCATCAACGGCGTGGTCAACATCGTCACCAAAGACCCGGCGGACCAGGCCGGATTGACCTTCACGGCCGGCGGCGGCTCCCGAGGTACGCACAAAGAGCACGTGGGCTACGCGTTGAGAGATGGGCGACTCAGGCTTCGTGTCTCCGGCGAATACGAGGCAAGCGATGGATTCCGAAAGGGCGGGTCCATACTGCGAAATCTGGAGGACGACTACAAAGCCGGGCGCATGGGACTGCATGCCATTTATGAGGCGGGGCCGGATGACACACTGACCATTTCGGCAGGCAGTGGTCTGATGGATGGCGGCTACCCACCGATGCCGCTCGCCGTGTTCGACCGGCGGCGGAATTCCGGATCACAGGCCTCGTTTCTGTTGGGCAGGTGGAGCCATCAGATTGCAGATGACAGTTCCTTTGAGTGGACCGCCTATGTCAATGACTTCCACATGTCTGCGGGCGTTTCTTCTATCGAGTACCGATATCAACAACTGGCCCTTCAGTTCAGGCACACGTTCAGGCCCGCCGACACCCACTCGCTCGTCTGGGGATTCGACAGCCGGACCGACCTCTTCGACGCCACGAATGCCGATCCGTTCTTCCTGTCCAAGCCTTTCGCAAGCAGCGCCATCATCGGGCTATACCTGGAGGACGAATGGCGATTCGCTCCTAACTGGGCGCTTAACTTGGGCGGTCGGATCGACTATGAGTTCTACGGTGGGTTCCAGCCCAGCGCGCGGGCAGCCCTTGTCTACAAGATGGCCGACGACTCGTTGATCTATGGAGGCGTCTCGCGCGCTTTCCAGATGGATCCGGTGGCTGAGCGCTTCGTCCATACGCCGTTACTGAATGGCCTGGCCTGGGTGAAAGGTGACCGGGACGTGGACGCGGAAACTCTCATCGCTTACGAGATGGGGTACAGGACAAGGTTGTTCAACCGTCTTGAAACGAACGTCAATGTGTTTTGGAACGAATACCGCGACCTCGCCACAATCTCCCCAACTCTGGGCCCGCCGGGTCTGATCTGCTACAGGCTCGGTAACCGAGCCTCGGCCTCGATGTATGGGATCGAATTCGACGCGAAGTATGAAGCCACGAGTAAGCTCACCCTTCTGGGAAACTACACCTTCCAACGACTGAACTGGAGGTCGGCAAGGCCCTTCCACGAGATGGACCTCATTTCTCCGCCGAAGCACAAATTCATGCTGGGGGGCCGGTATAGCGCTACCGATGACCTCCACCTGTCCAGCCACCTCTACTACGTGGACGCGGTCAAGGCGCCTAATCCAGGTTTTCCGCTCGTGCCGCGCCGCGTGGATCCCTATTTCCGGCTTGATTTGCGAGCGGAATATGAGTTCTTGGATGACCGGGCCTCGCTGGCCATTGGCGTGCGGAACCTGCTCGACGGTCATCACTACGAAGGTGGCACGATGTTCCTGAACGACTCCCAAGTACCGCGAATGATCTTCGCCGAGTTTCGCATCACGCTGAAGTAACCAGAGTGTGATCTAGGAAACAACCAATGAAGAAGTCACGGAGATTCAAGGACTTGCGACTGTAGGGATTGCTGGCGGAAGCCATGGTACTGGTGCTTGGAGGTGCTACGTGTGGATCGAGCCAGTCACCGATGGACACGTTCGTCCAGGCGGTCGGCGATTTTGTCAAAGACATGGTCGATGTCGGCATCGCGTTCGTCCTCGGCCATTAGCAGCCCGTGGCAAAAGTAATGTAGCGGCCGACTTTTGCCACGGGCTGTTAGGGTAGCGCCGTGGGCACTAAGGGCGAGCGCATGAATAAACAGAACGATTGTCGTAGGGTGGTACGGGCGTCCCGCCCGTGGCCGTACGGGCAAGATGCCCGCACCACCCATATGAAGTGTGCAGCTTATTTATGCGCGGTTCCTAAGACAGATAACTCTGTGAGCAAGCGCCGGATGATGGGCAGACATTGACATGAATAGAATCAACTGGCCCATATTCGTGTTTCTGGTGATCGGAACTCCGACCTGGCTGCTTGCTCAGGAGGGCGAGCCACGGCCCGACGAGGCGCCGCTGTCCGCTGAAACGCTTGCGTCGGGAGACGAGGCGGAGGACATCGGGCTGCTCGAACTTGAGATCCCGATTGTTGTGACGGCGGCGCGGCGCGAGCAGAAGATCACGACCGTCTCGCACGCCATGAGCGTGATCACGGCGGAGGACATCCGCCTGTCCGGCGCGCGGTCGGTTCCGGACGCCCTGCGTCTCGTCCCCGGTATGGATGTGGCGGACCTCGCCTATGGCGTTGCCGCCGTCTCTCCGCGTGGTCACAACTCCTTGCTGAGCCGAGGGCATCTGGTGCTCGTGGACGGCAGGCAGGTCTTCGATTCCCTCTTCGGCGGGACGTTGTGGGGCAGTTGGCCGTTTCAACTGGAGGATATCGAGCGGATCGAGGTCATTCGAGGACCCGGCGGCGTGACGTGGGGTGCGAACGCAGCGGATGGTGTCATCAATATCATCACGAAGGACCCGGCGGACCAGCTCGGCCTCACGCTCACCGCGGGCGGCGGTTCGCGGGGCCACTACAAGACGCACATCGGCTACGCCTTCACTGATGGCGATCTCAGAATGCGGGTGTCGGGAGAATACGAGGCCAGCGATGGATTCCGGAAGGGCGGCTCGATTCTGCGAAACCTCGACGATGAGTACAAGGGCGGGCGCATGAGCCTGCACGCCATTTATGACTGGGGACCCAAGGACACCTTGACCGTCTCTGCCGGCAGCGGACTCGTCGATGGCGGGTATCCGCCGCCGCCCCTGGCGGGCATCGGCGTCAGGCGAAATTCCGGATCGCAGGCGTCCTACCTTTTCGGAAAATGGTCGCACGAAGTCACCGATGACAATCGGTGGGAGTTGACCGGATATGTCAACGACTTCCAGATCTCGCCCGGTATCCGCGCCATCGACTACAGATACCAGCAGCTCGCCCTTCAGTTTGGCCACACGTTTGCGCCCGCCGACAAACACACGTTGAGTTGGGGTATTGACAGTCGCGCTGATCTGCTCGACACGTCCAATTCCGATCCGTTCATGCTGACGGAGAGCTTCGTCAGCACCGCCATCGTCGGGCTCTACCTTCAGGACCAGTGGCGGTTTGCGCCTAAGTGGACGCTCGATCTTGGTGCCCGTATCGATTACGAGTTCTATGGCGGCTTCCAACCAAGCGCACGGGCCGCGCTGTCTTATGCACTCACCGATGATTCGGCCATCTACTGCGCGGTGTCGCGCGCCTTCCAGATGCCCCCGGCAGCTCAGCGGCATCTCAACATCCCACTCTTGAACGGGCTCGCGCGTGTGCGAGCGGACAGGGACATGCGGGCGATGACGATGGTGGCATACGAATTCGGCTATCGAGGCAGACTCTTTGATCGCATTGACACGACCTTCAATTTCTACTGGCACGAGCACGATCGCTTCACGCCGCTGATACCGGGATTGGGCCCGCCCGGCTTGATGACGTTTACGACTGACGATCGCGCGAGCGCCTCCCTGTATGGCGTCGAGCTTGATGCCCGATATCAGGTGAACAAGCAGTTTATGCTTCTGGGCAACTACACGGTCCAGTGGCTTGATTGGCAATCGTCAAGGCCGCTGCACGAAACGGACGCCTTTTCGCCACCGAAGCACAAGGCCATGTTGGGTGCGAGATACAGCCCCACGGACGACCTGCACTTGTCCAGCCATCTGTATTACGTCGACTTCCTAAAGGCGCCGAATCCGGCGAATCCGTTCGTGCCGCGCCGGATCGATCCTTATCTGCGTCTCGATCTTCGGGCTGAATACGAGCTGTGGAACGATCAAGCGTCGATCGCGGTCGGTGTGCGAAACCTGCTTGATACCAACCACTTCGAGGGGACTACGATGTTCCTCAACGACGCTGAAGTGCCGCGGATGGTGTTTGCGGAATTTCGCCTCACACTCGAATAGGAATCCTCTCCTCCGGAGGCTCGTCCAGGAATAACGAACGCTGACTCATGGAGTCGCGAATGTTGTTCAGAGCGGAATGCCGAGGAGGGGCCGTGACAGTTTAGGCGGGCATTGCTCCGAAGGATCCAACGGGTGCCACTGGCGGCTTGTCCGCCAGTGCCTCAACAGATAGCGCCCTACACGGACACTGGCAGGCAAGCTGCCAGTGGCACCCCGCCGCCGATTGTGTCATGGATCCTGGCGAGGGAGATCGGAAGTGCGTAGTTTCAGCATTCGGGGCAGTCTTGCGGCGTCCGCGAATTCATGGTTGGCATCAAGTCGCAATTCTGCCCGGCGCTGATCGCAAACCTCCGTATGGCCAGCCCAACCAACGCTCGGACGGAAGTCTAAAGAATGCCGATTCTGGCCGTGAAAATTGCCGGCGAGATGCCGGTGCCACAGTTTCGCCACGGGAGGGCATACGCGATTCCGGCGCCTGCCGTATTCACAAGTGGTTGGAAGCTGGGCAGAGTCGGAGCTGAACCGGCAACACACGGGTTTCCAGTCCAAACCAAGGGTGCGAATAGCATTGCGGCAATGATGCTGACCGCGTTTTTCAGCGTGAAAACAAAAGTGTGACCCGTGCGCGAACGACATTCACGTAGCGTCGCATCAGACTGCGGGGCGCAGTTCAGACGCGGTGCTCTGCAACGCGCGTTGGTGGACCTCGACCGTGCCGCATTCGAGCGGCACCTTGTCGCTACCTCGACTTGAACAAGTCGGCCAGCGTCCTTTTGACGAGGAGCTTCTTCATGATTTCTGAGGATTCCTCAAAGGCGCGGTTCATCGCCGCCTGAACCGGCCGCGGCATTCCCTTCACAGTGTCGCGACGTTTGTTAAAGGCGGTGATGGCTCCCGCGCCGTCGAAGATGTCGTAAAACGT
>JAUVGW010000019.1 GCA_030593565.1 Phycisphaerae bacterium
GCCCGCGACTGGCCACACAAGAAGAACGAATCGCCGCCGAGTCCCCCGCGGTTGCGCAAGCTCAATCGCAACGAAATCCACCGTATCCATGGGGTGCTGAATGCGTTCGAGGCCACAGATAGTTAACGGCGTTGGGTGCCACCCCAATGGACACCGCCACCCCCGCGACCGACGGAAACCTACACCAGTACGCCCCATGCCGCCGCGTAACATCAACCCCGACCTTCTCGGACGCCCACTTTTTTCCTTTCGCCGGCAGCGGTCACAACGTCCTCGTTCCCTGGATCCACCATGGAACGCTAAGCCCCCGCCTGCCGCATACCGATACCAGCAACGTGGCCCCGTGGCAGCTGCGTAGGAGGCGGGAAGATGCAAACGTCCGACAATGATCCGTCAGGATCGGTGGGGAATTCGTCGCCGCAGGCCCAGCCGGGCGCGGAACTGAATCCGGAAATCGTCACACACGATACTTTTCATGGCGCGACCGACGGCACACCGGGCGAAGTCACCGGGGCCGCCTCGCAACGGGAGGCGAGCGGCGCTTCGTCGCTCGACGATTTGCCACGCCGCCCGTTCCACCGGAATCGAAACGCCGTTTCGTCGCTCGTCGGCATCGTCGGTTTCTTCGGTGTTCTGGGCTGGGCCACGGCAATGGGGGCGGGTGACGGCTCACTTGCGAACATGCTTCTGGATGGTCCGTCCGCGATGTTCGTTGTGGCGACGGTGGTGATGCTGATGCTGGCGGTGTATGGCTTCTCCGGGGCGATCGATGCGTTCGCGTGGATCTTCCGCAGGCCGACGCCGGGCAAGACGGCTCACGATGCGGTCGTCTTCTTCCAACTGGCGGCCGCGTTTGCTTTGGCGGCCGGATTCCTGGGCACGATGGTCGGGCTGGTCATCATGCTGGGGAACATGGAAGACGTATCCCAGATCGGCGGGGGAATGGCGATCTCGCTGTTGACTCAGCTTTACGGCGTATTCATCGCTGTCATCTGTATTGCCATCGGCGCTCACATTGCCCGGCGGCACAACGGCGCCGCAACCGCTGTTCCCTTGGCGCGACGGTCCGCGGGCATCGCCGGCATCACCGTGATAGCCGGCACGCTGACGGCCCTGGTTGCCTTCGGCATCGTAATGCTGAGCGTGATGCCGAATCTGTAGGATCAGCAGATGGGCAGGATTGCCCATCCTACAATTGCGATCGTTCGCCGTTGTTCGGCACCTGGAATAGCGTACCATAAGCAGGCCCGCCTTCATCAATGGAAAAATCCTGGCTGCGAGCGAGGCCCACTTTCTCGAGATGCTGGAATAGTGGTGCGTCGATGGACTTCCAGAAACCGTAGCGCGACCTGCGCAGGCGTTGCATTTCCCCCCAGTCTATGTACACGTAGCCGTAGCCCTGTTCCCGGAGCCACCGAATCAGTTCGGGCGGCGAGCGGGTCTCGGCTGCGTCGGCGAACGGGTTCGGATTGAAGACCACGCAGTAGTCGACGCCCGCTCCGAGATAGAAGTGGCGGGCGTCCGCTACCATCAGAACGCGTGCGCCAGCCGCCGTCTTCTCGTTGATCAGCGGCACATGCTGCTGCACCGGCCAGATGCCCTCGGTCATCAATCCGGCATAGCCGAACGCCCGAATCTGAACGTATGGGAACTCGGTGAACATGCCGATCGTGGTGGCCAGATTCAGCCCGACCACGGCGACCAGCGCTGCCGCGCCGAGGCACCTTGCCATTTTGCCGCGGAGCGTGTTCCAGTAACACCCAAGGATCACCGCGACCGGGATGACGATGACAATGGCGAACCGTCCCACAAGGTGCGTCCACCCGAGCCAGGCAATAGTCGCGACGATCAACATCATCCAGCACATGCCCGTGCCGCGTTGCCTCACGTTAATCGGACCGTGGCAAGATTGTGGCACCGGCGTCTCGCCGGTGGTAGTCGCGGTGTCTTCGCCGGGGGTGGTGCTCGGCCTCCGTCCAAACAAGCGGGCCGCGCCTATAAAAACCGCCAGCAGGATGGCAGGCCCAAACAGCACGGCGCCTTGAGCCTTGGACTGCACCGGAGCCGCCGGATCGTCGGGCGGATCGGCGGCAGCGAACAAGCCTGCGCCGACGACCTCGCTCCATAGTCGGGCGAAGCGCTGTCGGATCGGCCGGTCGTTCTCGGCCGGCAGGTGACCGGACGCCCACCGTGCAGCGCCGTCCTCGTTCCATATTCCTGGTCGTTCGGGGAATGCGTTGCGGGCGAGCGGAAAGACCGGATTGCCCGTCATCACGGCGTTCTTGGCGAGCCACGGTGCGAAGGCGACCAGCCCGCCGACAAGGAAAGCCAGTAGCCACCGCGGCCGCGCGGGCCGTTGTCTTGCGGCGTGCCAGGCCACGGCCAGCAGTAGCGGCAGCAATACCATCGGCGCGGCGGTGTACTTGCACCCGCACGCCAGGCCGGTCAACAAGCCCGACGCCGCGATCCAACGCGTGGCCACGGCGGGGCGGTCGTGACAGACCCGCAGCAGCGCGCCCAGCGCCAATCCCGCAAACAGCAGCAGTCCGTTTTCAACGTATGCCACACCGCACAGGTATGTCAGAAACGGGCAGGACGCCCCGATCAGTCCGGCGACGATGCCGCTGCCGCGCCCGAATTCTCGGCCGGCGAGCCACATTCCGCCGACTGCGAGCATGCCCAGATAGGCGTTCAGCAGTTTCGCCGTAAAAACAGCCGCGATCGGGTCGCCGTGCAGCACCATCGTCAGCAGGTACAGCATCTCGACGTTGAACGGGAAATTGCTGTAGATGTTGTGCGGCAGATAGGAGATCCGGCCCGCCTCGAAGTGTTCGCGCGGTACGCCGAGATGGTATTCCAGCACGTCGTAGCCGTTGGCCTCCGCGGGCCACAGAATCCCCGGCGGCATCGTGGCGACGATCAACGCCAGCGCGCCGAAGCCGATGACGCCCAACCACAACCACCGCATCCATCTGTCGGCGCGGTCGTCATTGGTTTCTGTGACGACAGGGTTCTTCGCGATGACATCACGCCATCGCGGCAACCCAGCGATCGCGAAGATGGTCAGCAGCGACAGCCACAGCCATCGGTGCAACAACCCCAACGTGCCGAGTCCCAGCACCAGCAAGGACAATGCCCCCAGGCCGAGGCCCGCTGCCAATAGGAGCTGCCATCGAGCCGGCGCGTGGTGTAGTCCGAGCCCCCGCACGATCCACAGCCCCAACCCCGTGGCAGCCAACACACCACATCCCGCGATGACACCTTCCCAGATTAGGACTATCAACACATCTGGCGCGACCGCCCACACAACAGTCAGCGTGCCGAGGATGACGAGCAACGTGATCAGTCGCGAGCGCGGCGTGGGCGCGGGCGGCTTGCCGGCATAGTCGACCGGCGTTGGGGGCGTGATGGACGGGGCGCGTGGAGGACGCGATCGGCACGGAGTGTCTTGGCCATCCACGGGTTCCGGCATCTTCACCTGTCACCTCGCCCTGGATGTGGCGACGGATTGTAGCCAGGGGCGGAGTACAGACTCGCTCCGCGCCGCCGTGTCCCCCAGCTTCCGTCGCCCCCATCCGGGGGCTCGTATCGTCTGGCTACGTTGACCCAGGGCTCGCTGCGATTCGCCCTGGGCTTTATTCCGTCGCCGCTCCGCGGCTGGAATCCGGTGAACAAGCCGACTTCGCGCTGCAGGGCTAATCCCTCAGTCCCTTGACCCCTGGTCCCCCGGTCCCTTTGGTTGCGACCGAAGGTCGCGGCATGTGCCCTGCGGTGGATTATTTATGTTTGCGCGGTCCGACGGATTTCCATTTGGGTGATCGGCCATACCGGGTCCCCTCGCCGGTGATTCGATCTTCATAGGGGATGCCTGCTTCTTCGGCGATGGTGGGGTGCCGCAGCTTGGCCAGCGATTGGTCCACGCAGGTGCGGAGGTGGTCGGCGGCCTCGTTAACGTCATCCGTCAGTTTGAACAGGTCGAGGTCTTCGGGCGAGATGGTTTCGTATTCCCGGAGCATCGTGGCCTTCATAAAGTCAACGAGCGGCGCCCAGAACTTCGTGTCGAACAACACGACCGGATAGGGCGCGATCTTCGCGGTCTGGATCAACGTCATCGTCTCGAAGAACTCGTCCATGGTTCCGAAGCCCCCGGGAAAACAGACCATGCCGAGGCAGTATTTGACGAAGATCACCTTACGGACGAAGAAGTAGTGGAATTCGATGCTAACATTCTGGTAGCCATTGGCTTCCTGCTCGTGTGGTAGCGAGATGTTCAGGCCGACAGACGTTCCGCCGGCCTCGCTCGCGCCCTTGTTGGCGGCCTCCATGATGCCCGGGCCGCCGCCGGTGATGACGCCGAACCCGTGTTCCACCAGTTTGGCTGCGAGCTGTTCGGCGAGCTGATATTCCGGTTTGTCCGGCGTCGTGCGTGACGATCCGTAGATGCAGATCGCCTGGCCAACCTGGCTCATGGACTCGAAGCCGTCGACGAACTCGGCCATGATTCGAAACAGGCGCCATGTTTCGAGCGACGGATCACGATACAGGGGCTTGTTTCCCGACATGGGCATCCTCACGATCTATCCATGGGTTAGTCTGATGCGTTGCATCCTATGTGCTGTGGTGTTCGTGGGCAACAAAGGCGAATTCGTTTGACGCCACGACCCAAAACTGAGCGGTCTGGTCTTTCGGCGACTGATAAAGGTGGGTGCCCCGTCCTTTGCGCAGCAAAGGGTGGGCGATTGATTTGACACGATGACGCTTTCGCCGGGGAAATGGGAAATTCCACCCTTTCTTGCAGAAAGGATGGGGCACCCATGCTACGGCGGTACGATCGAATGAAAAATGCTATAGCGGTCACGTGGGGTGGCATGGGTAACGAACGACACGCCCTGCATGGGCGGGGCGTTCATTACCCGTGGGGCCTGCCTGGGATGGATGCCCACGGGTAAACTCCGCCGCTTAGCGCGGCTACGTTTACCCATGCCACCCCGCCGGCTACGTTTACCCATGCCACCCCGCCAGCGTTACATTCAACCGTGAAACAGCCTATGCCGGGACCAGATGCCATAGGAGTTCTCGGTTTCCGCCGCGTCCGCGGATCGGGCTTTCCGTCTCGGCCAGCAGTCGCAACCCGAAGCCCGGCACTTCTCCGCGGATGGGGTCCACTACGGCCTCCGTCAGGTCGTCCGGCAAGACGCCGTCGCGCAGCAACGCCTGCTCGGCCTCATAGTGCGGTTTGACCAACGAGATGATCCGGCCGCGGCGGTCGAGAAGCCGGCGGGCGACCGGCAGGATTCGCCGTTGCCGCGTCCACCCCGTATCCAACGTTACCAGATTGACGCTGTCCGGCAGCCTCGCATGCAAGGCGTCGGTCCGCTCCATGACGACGACGCGGGCGTCCGTTCGCAAGGAATACGCCAGGACGCCATATCCTCGCTCCACGGCGTACACCTTCGCCGCCCCATGCCGCAGCAGGCAGTCCACGAATCCGCCGGTGCTGCTGCCCAGGTCCGCGCAGACCCAGCCCCGCGGATCAATGCCGAACGCATTCAGGGCATGTTCCAGCTTTGTTCCCGCTCGAGACACGAATTCGTGGTCTTGCCCGGTATCCATGTTGCTCGCGATCATACCATGGGGGGTACCGGCGCGCGACGGGCTTTCGTCCGTCACATCAGCAGCAACGAAGCACTATAGCGGTTTGCCTGCTTTCGTAGCGGCCGACGCCCCTGTCGGCCGACGGAAACCGTTGGTCTTCAACGTCCGACACGGGGGTCGGACGCCACGGTTGTCCTGAATCTGCACTGGGCGCTGATCGTATGGAAGGCGAGCGCGAGGGGCTATTTCCTGGCAGCCGCTTTTATGGCGTTGATCCGCTTGGCCAGGCGGCTTTTGCGGCGTGCCGCGGTGTTGGGGTGAAGTGTGAGGCGGCTGGCATTCCGATCGAGAACGCGGGCCGCCTCGCGATAGACCTTCTCCGCCGTTTCGGAGTCGCGCGCGGTGATCGCGTCGGTAACTTTCCGGATGGTGCTCTTGATTCTACTTCGACGCGCCAAGTTGCGCGCCGCGCGCCGCTTGCCCCGCCGCATCGCCTTCTGAGAGGATAATGAACGTGCCACTAAGCTGATCTCCTTGCAACTCGACAGTGCGGCCGCGATGGTCCACTCCACGCAGCCGACATGACACCCGCCGACTTGCCGGCGGAGGATCGCATCAGGAACCCGATCCCGCGCGATCCACAAAACGTACCCACGCCCCCCCGATGATCGGAAAGTCGCGTTGGGGATTCAGCCGGATTCAGCCGGCATCCGGAGCGACCAGCTTTTCCAGCCGGCGCCGCGCATCACGGTAATTATAATCAAGTTGGATCAAATGGCCATAGGCTTTCTTTGCCTCGACCGGATCGTCGGACAATTCTAATCCCCGTGCCAACCAGTAGTTAAGTTCCAGCGCCAACGGCGTCCCGGTCGCGTCCAGTTCGCCAATCGCCGTCCGCAGGGTGCTGATCGCCTGATCGAAGAACCGTTTCTCGATGAAATACCGGCCTAAATAAAGCCGGCTTTCTCCGCGACATCGGCCGTCAACCTGGGATTGCTGAAACAGCGGAATCGCGTCGTCGTGTTGTTTGGCGGCAAACAACCGTGTGCCAAGAACGTAACGCAGTTTCAGGTCGGTCGGGTACTGATCCAAGCGGTTCCGGTAGATCTCGATTTCAGTCTTGCTCTGCAAGGCCTTGTGTCTGGCCCTGGCCCGCTTCAGCTCCGCGCTGGCGGGCTCCAACTTGAGCTTGTCATCGATCGCGCGGCGGTGACGGTTCAACTGCCGTATCCGGATGTCGTCCGCCCTCTGTTTGAAAACGTAGTCTCCACCTGGTGCGTACGCCTGTTCGAGCAACTCGACGGCCTCGTTCTCGGTCTCGTCACGTTCAATCCGCGTCATCATGGCGACCAGGTGCAGCAATTTGCTCGGGGTGTCGGGGTTGTCTTCCCAGTCCTTTTGGGCCTTCGCGATCAACTCCAGATTGCGTTCCTCCGAGTGAATCATCCGATCCTGGTCGTGGAGGTCGTGCTGCGCTTCGGCGTCCTTCAGGGACTCCGTAAAACCGTCGGCCCGCGAGTACCGGCCTTTGACGATCGTCAGCTTGCCGGTGGCGCTGGCAAGCGATTTCTCAGCATCACTCGAGCGGGGATAATGCCTCGCCCATATCTGCGACGTCGCAACGGCGGCTTCGAGAATGCGCTTCGCGCTTTCGTCCTCGCCGAGCGCCATGGTCAGTTCCGCGGCCTCGTCCATCGCCTCGCAGATGGCCATGTACCTATTTGTCGGCAGCTTCTTCGTATTGTTGTAGGCATCCGCCAGGACCGGTGCGATCCACTGAACCATCTGGTCGCACTTGGCCTTTGTGGCCAGCTTCAGGATGCCTTCCATGTTCGGGATACTCACCGGGTCCATCCCGAACAGATAGAGCGCGTTCTTCAGGCTTTTGAGGACATCCTTGCCGCCGGTCGAGTACTTGTGGGCGGCGATGAATCCTAACGACTTACCGCCATCCAGCCGTCGAGCCGTGGCGACCACGCGCAACTTCTTGAGGCCCTCGTCGACCGCGTCCGGCCACAAGGCGAGCCCGTCGACGTATAACCTGACCGCGTAGTCGTAATTCCGCGTATCCGCCGCCTTCTTCGCGTGGTCGAAGAACTTGCGAGCCTTGGCCTTCTGCTCTTCGGTGGCGATCAGCCGTCCAAGGGGTTCACGGCCTTGGTCGAGCGGTCCTGCCTGTTCTTCGCCGTTGGCCATGGATGATCGGCTCGCATTGAGAGGACGGACATCGGGAGCCCGCTTGGCGAGCCCAGTCTAGCATCGGTTTGCAGAGGGTCAACCTGCCGCGTGGGCGTGGCGGATCGAATCCAACCTCGGTCTGAAACGCCCATATCATTATAGCCGGTTCACAGCCGAATAGGATCAACATCGCGCATGATTCCACCGGCTGTCGAGCATTCAGTTCCTTTTGTGAGCCGCCGCGAGATCCGTGACAATCCCGGCTGGTGTTTTTCCGAGAGCCTCAAGCGCCAGCGCGGAGTTGCTGTGGCCGGACCGGTGGGCTTCGGGTCCACTCGCTTGCGCTCGGGGGTCGGATCGGGCGACCGACGCAGAATGCATTGGCGGCCGCCGCAACCTATAATGTTAACGTCTCGACCAATAGCCCGATAAGGACGACTGGGGCGTCGAGACCCGAACTCGAAAACAGGAGCCGAGCCTTGACACCGGATGACATTGCGAAACTCCGGATCATCCACTATCCGGATCCGCACCTACGCAAGACATGCGAGCCGGTCGAGCAATTCGATGGTTCGATTACCCGCCTCGCCGAGCGGATGCTCCATCTGATGCACGAATCTCGCGGCATCGGCCTGGCCGCCCCACAGGTCGGCGTCCTGCTGCGAATGTTCGTGTGTAATGTGACCGGCGAACCGGATGACGATCATGTCTACGTCAATCCCAAGTTGTCGGGTTTCGAGGGCATCGAGGTCGGTGAAGAAGGCTGTCTGTCTATCCCCGACGCGACGGTCAATGTTCGGCGCCCCACGGGTTGCGAGATACGGGCGGCGGACTTGTCCGGCCATGCCGTCAAATGCATGGCCGACGGGCTGCTTGCCCGTTGCTGGCAACATGAATGCGATCACTTGGACGGGCGAATAATTCTCGACTATATGTCGGAGGCGGATAAACTCGCCAATCGTCGGGCGATCAAGCAACTCGAGGCGGACTTCAAGCCGCGCAGGGCCGCGTCGAAGTAGCCCGTCATTGACCTCCATGGGAGATGGACACGATGCGAATCCTGTTTCTGGGATCGAGCGATTTCGCCATCCCGACCTTTCGTTCGATTCTCGAAGACGGCCACGAGATCGTCGCCGCCGTGACTCAACCGGACAAGGCCCGCGGCCGGGGCAAGAAGACAACACCGACTCCCGTCAAGGCCCACGCCGAGAAAGCCGAGGTCCCTGTCATCACGCCCGCCGACATCAACGCGTCGGATGTCGTCGCCGAGATCAAATCATACGAGGCCGAGTTGGCATATGTCGCCGCGTTCGGCCAAAAAATCGGCCGCGAGCTGTTGGACGCCTTCCCCGTCGGCATCGTGAATCTTCACGCCTCGCTCCTGCCGGCACTCCGCGGGGCAGGCCCCATTCAGCGGGCCGTCATCAACGGCGATCGTGAAACCGGCGTGACTGTCTTCCGCCTCGTCGAAAAGATGGACGCCGGCCCGATCCTCGTTCAACGCCACACGGAGATTCACACCGGCGAGACCGCGGAAGAATTGCACGATCGCCTCGCCCGCATCGGCTGCGACGCCGTTCGCGCGACGATCGAACTGCTCACCGCCGATCCCACGACGCCCGGCGAGCCGCAGGATTCGACGATGGTCACACTCGCCCCGAAACTGAAGAAAGAAGACGGACACATCACATTCGACGAGCCCGTGGCGAAGCTGGCCGATCGAATCTGCGGCCTATGGTCGTGGCCCGGCGCGAGGTGTCGCTATCGTTCTGCCGACGGCTCGCGGGACGAGCTTGTCACGCTCGCGCGGGCCGTGCCGTACGAGGGCAAGGCCATTCCCGCCGCGTCACCGGGCGACTTGGGCCGCGTCACCGACATGATGGCCGTGCAGGGCGTCGACCGCGAGTTGTCCGTCCTCGAGATCAAACCGGCCGGTGGCAAGCTGATGGCATGGCGCGACTTCCTCAACGGCCGCCACGTCAAACCGGGCGATCGCTTCGTGCCCGTCGAGGCCGAGTAGATGGCCGACAACAGCCAGGTCAGGCAATCCCCGCGCGATCGAGCCCTCAAGATATTGACGGCATGTTACGACGGCCAACGGTTTGGCCAAGAAATGCTCGCCGAGTTCCAGGAAGCCGACGCGCTGCTTCCAGCCGACGCGGCGCTGGCCGCCGAACTCGTTATGGGCGTCGCGCGACACCGCATCACGGCGGAACACCTCGCGTCGCGGTTCTATCGCGGGCGCTGGATCGGGTTGCGTCCGTCGATTCGCGTCATCATCGCGCTGGGTGTCTATCAGCTTTGCTGGCTGGACCGCATCCCCGATCACGCAGCCGTCGATCAGGCCGTGCGACAGGCGAAACGGTACGGCAGCAGAACGGCATCCATCGTGAACGCGCTGCTCCGAAAGCTCGCCGCAAGTCGCGGCGAGGTCGTCACCGAGCCCGACGATCCCGACCTGCGCCGGTATCTCGCGATCGACGCCGATCGCGGTCGCTTGTTTTCGGAAAACGTATTCCCCGATCCAGCCCGACGGCCGCTCGACCACATCATCGCCGTGACGGGCCATCCGTCATGGCTCGTCGAGCGATGGCACCGGCGCTTCAAGCCCAAGCTGTGCCGTCAAGTCTGCGACGCGGGCGGACGCCGACCGCCCATCGTGCTGCGTCCCAACCCCATGCTCGCCACCGCCGACGAGTTGATCGCTCGCCTGGCGACAGCCGGTATCGACGCGGCCAAGATCGACGGCACCGATGCCGTCCTGGTCCGCGGGCCGCAGGACATCACCGAGCTGTCCGAGATTCACGAGGGCCTGTGCCAACCACAGGATAGCACATCGCAAATCCCGCTGAGACTATCGCCGCCCAGGCCGGGCGAGTTGGTGGTCGATCTGTGCGCGGGCGTCGGAACCAAGTCCACGCAGGCCGCCGAACTAATGAAGAACGACGGCATCGTGATCGCGACCGACACGGACGGCTGGAAGCTCAACAAGATCCCACCGGCGGCCGAACGACTGGGCCTGTCGATCATCCTACCCACGCTCTTTGCCGAACTGGACGCCGCCTTGACGCGGCTCGATCGTCCGATCGATCTGCTCCTGTTGGATGTGCCGTGCAGCAACACCGGCGTCTTGGCCCGCCGGCCGGAAGCGCGCTACCGCGCATCTCGCAAAGCGCTTGCCAATCTCGTGGGTATACAACGAGACATTCTCGGCAGGGCCGTCCAATTGGCCGGCTCGACGACGCGGCTGATCTACGCGACGTGCTCGCTGGAACAGGAAGAAAACGAAGATCAGGTCGCCTGGTTCTGTGCGATGTTCGATGGCTGGCGCGTCGAGCAACAGGTATTCACCACGCCGGACACAGACCGCGACGGCGGCTTCGCCGCCGTGCTTGTGCGCATATGACCGCCCCGGAGGACAACGCCGTGAACTAAGCAGCGATGGTATTGCGGTATTTCTGGGCGAGTTTTCGTTCCTGGGGGGGGCGGACCGGATGCGTGGCGGATTGAGGGTCAACGGGCGGGGCGTGTTTTTGGTGATGCGCGCGGACCCCCACTCGTACATTCGGATTCCGCGGCCAAGCCTCACGCGAGAAACCGGCAGATACCGTCCGTGCGTCACGATTGTAGGGAAATTTCAGCCTCCTCGGAATAAGGCCCCCCGCCCCAACGAGCCGGCTCGTCTCGAGCCGGTCTTCCTGCCGGGGGCTCTCGCACTTGCCTATTGAGATGACGCACACCCTCGATGATCTCAACTATTGACGCTTGAATAGCCAATTGAACATCCCGCACTCACCGGAAGCCCATGGATTGCGATCCATGGGGTTGGGGCGCGCTTCATCAGTCACTCAAACATCAATAGAGCGGTTCGGCCGTTGGGGCGAGCCCTCGCGTCGTGCGAGATTGACGAATACCCAGACCGACCCAATCGCGAGTATGAGCGCGACGACGAAGGCCGCGAGGCCGTGATGGATGTACAGGTACGTGCCCAGAAACGGCGCGGCCATCCCTCGGAGGCCGGTGAGAAAGACGTGCGTTCCCATGTAGACCTCGGCCTTGGCGGGCTCCGCGAAATGGAGATGGCCGAGATTCCACGCGATTGCCCCGCCGCCGCGGCCGAGACCTTCGCCGATGCGCGACAGGGCGACGAACGTCACGGCGACGGCAAAGGGGGCGACGCTGTCGATTCCCCAGGTCGCGATGATCCACGCCCCGATGCCGCCGGTGACCGTCGCGCTGGTCCAAACGCAGGCATTGAGCACGCGGAACCGGACGACACCGACGCGATCGAACAGATTCGCCCACGGTATCAGCGAGCCCATCATCAGAACCCTCGGCAGAACCTCCATCAGGTTGCAGCTATGGTAGTAGTTCATGGAGAGCTGTCTCGTGATGATGATCGTCATGACGGGGATGATCATCATGTTCGCGATGCCGAGCAGCATCATCGCCAGACAGTATCGAGCAAACGTGGGATCGTTTCGTAAGACACTGATCATGGCCGACAGCGGCGCCAGTAGTCGGGAGGATGACGCGCCGCGGTCGGCCTGCCGCGCGATCGCCTTCAATTCCGCGGGCTCGCCACGAACGCGCAACCGGCGGACGGCCAGGACGGCCGCGCCGCCAATCAGCCCGGCGACGGGATAGGTGTAGATGTAAACGGCGGGGCTGAGGTCGAACAACAGCGACACGCAAGTGACCGTCGCGATCGCAAGCGAAAAACGCACGGTTTGCAGGCGCGCAATGATGCGCCCGCGCTGGACGGCGGGATAGTTGTGCTTCCACAGGCTCGCGCGGACGGTCATGCAGCCGGACAGCATGACCCTGGCGAGCAGGATCTGCCCGGCGAAGATCCATCCGCCGATGCGAATGTCCGGCGTCAGGGCGATGGACCCGATCATCGCGACACAGGCCGTGGCAAGCACCATGAACAAAGGCAGCTTTCGCCGGCCCGTGGCGAGCGTTCCCCAGACGAGGCCCATCAGATTGGAGAACATCGGGGTGGCGACAACGATGGTAATGAGCCATGGGCCTGCGTTGAAGGTCTTGGCCGCGACGATCGACGAGACGGACCCCTCGAACATGCCGGCGAAGATGCCCCACAAGAACATGTGCTGCATCTCGACGATGTAGTTGCGGCGTGCCATGTGCGGCACGCGCTGTATGCCGAGGATATCCACTCGCGGCCTTCCGTCTGGTCGGGCGTCGCGTCGGACGCCGGACGACTCGGCATTGTAGCAATGGTAGCGGTGACGCACACACGCCGAGAGGAGCCGCGGACTTCAGTCCGCACGGCCGATGTACGTCACGATTGCAGGTAGGTTTCGGCGCCATCGGAACAAGAGCCCCCGACCTTGGTCGGGGGGTTCGTTCCAGCAGTCATTCGGCTGCCCCCCGGCCAAGGCCGGGGGCTCTTGTACTTACCTACTGAAATGACGTACACCCGCGCGGCCATCCGCCCCCCCCAACCGCACCGACGCCTCGCGGCGCCGCACGGGATGAATCCCGTGGTTCGCTGCCGTGCAAGAAACGTCGGTTACTCCATCACGATGGCAAACCGCCGTTTGAAGTGCAGGTAGTAGAGCCCGATGATCCGCATGGCAACGATGTGCAGATAAACGTCAAGGGCGGTGAAGACAATCAAGCCGGCGATGCCAAGGACGGCTGAGTCGATGTAAAGGTTCTCCAATCCCAGCCGGGTCAGGAACTCCGCGCCGCTCGTGACGAATGAGGCAAACAGGACCAGGGCAAGCATGAGCCACATCGCGAGGTAGGGCAGGATCGTCCGGATGATCGTCAGGAAGATCAGGTCCAGCCGAACGATCATGCCCAGTGCGTCAAATGAAAACAGCAACAAACAGACCGGAACGAGAAAGGCTCCCATCAACCACCAGACGGGCGCGAGGTAGGCGGCGCTCGCCGGAAGCACTCCGGCTACCAGCAGACTGGATAGGATCGCCGCCGGCGCGAGGCCAACGGCGAATGCGCCAATGTACTTGAACATCGGCTTGATAATGTCGTCAAGGAATCCTCCCTCCATCTTGATACCGGGAAGATCCTCGGATCCTGCCGCGGTTTCGGAGATAACCGACAGATAGAAAGAGCACAGCCAGCCGAAGATGATGAATATCCCCACAAGCCCAAAGCAACCGAGCCACCCCAAAGGTATGGTCAGGCACGTGATCGCGGCGACAATCAGAAACACGACAGTGTTGTTGACGCCCCTGAAGGGGTAGATGAAGCTCCTGAAGGCGTCCGCCCAAAAACCCCGCTTCGGGTCCTCGATGGCATCGCCCGCGGCGTTCTGAGCGTAGGATGCCTGGCGCCGAGGGTCGCCGGCATAGCTTGTGACCGGCGTCGGGCTCGTCACCGGGACGGCCGTCGGTGGCAGGGCAGCCGTCTCCGCTTGTGTGGCGTCCACGGAGAAACCGTTCAGTACGCCGCTTTTTTCGTATTTGAATTCGGCCGGCTCGATGTCGAGGTTGGCCGGCTGGATGTCAAGCTCGGCCGGCATCGGTTCGGGCGGGGCGGCCTGCTTGGCTTCGGCGGTCCGCTGTGCGGCCTTGCGCTTCGCGGCTTGGGCGGCGGCCTTGAACTTCTCAATCGGGATGCGGAACGGCTTTGCACAATTTGGGCAGTCCACCCTTTTTCCCGCGAGCTTCGTGGAGATCTTCAGCGACGTGCCGCACTTGCATTTGATTCGAAGCGCCATGCCTCCTCCCAATCAATCGTGAGTACGACTGGCCCCGTCGTGGATCGCGTATGCGCCCTGTTCAGACCTGATATCATTATACAGGATGACCGACTGCCGACCTATTCTAAAATCGAGTTGAAAATAGAATCGGGACGGGCTCGCGCCATACAACTGAACCGGCTTGCGCGATGATCAGAGCCGGCTCGTGTCGAGCCGGACCGGGCCGACACGGCCCGGCTCTGTGGCCTATGTAGTCAGGATTTTGCTCAAATAGCGGCCCGTGTGGCTGCGTTCGACATCGGCGATCTGTTCTGGCGTGCCCTCGGCGACGATATGGCCGCCGGCCTCGCCGCCTTCCGGGCCGAGGTCGATCACCCAATCGGCCTGCTTCACGACGTCCATGTTGTGCTCGATGACGATGATGCTGTGGCCGAGATTGCACAGGCGGTTGAGCACGTCGAGCAGCTTGTGGATGTCGGCGAAGTGCAGGCCCGTCGTCGGCTCGTCCAGGACGTACAGCGTGTGACCGGCGGCGGACTTGCCCAATTCAGCGGCGAGCTTGACGCGTTGCGCCTCGCCGCCCGACAGCGTGATGGACGATTGCCCCAGCGTGATGTAGCCCAGCCCGACATCACACAACGCGTGCAGCAGCTTCTTGATCTTGCTGAAGCTGTCGAAGAAGACCAGCGCGTCCTCGACGCGCATCGCCAACACATCCGCGATCGACTTGCCGCGATAGCGCACTTCCAGCGTTTCGCGGCCATAGCGCGTGCCTTTGCACTCGCCGCACTCGACGAAGATGTCGGGCAAAAAGTGCATCTCGATACGGGTCGTGCCCTGCCCCTGGCAGGCCTCGCAGCGACCGCCCTTGACGTTGAAGCTGAACCGCCCGGCGGTGTAGCCACGGAGCTTGGCCTCGCGCGTCTTGGCGTATAGCTGACGGATCAGATCGAAGACGCCCGTATACGTCGCCGGGTTGCTCCGGGGCGTCCGGCCGATGGGCGACTGATCTATCTCGATGATCTTGTCTATGCGACCGGCGCCGACGATCCGCTCGTGCGCGCCCGGGCGGTCGTGCGAGTCGTGCAAGCGGCGCTTCAGGGCCGGTAGCAGAATCTGATTGACCAGCGACGATTTTCCCGAGCCCGACACGCCCGTGACACACGTGAACACCCCGAGCGGAAAACGCACATCGATGGACTTGAGATTGTTCTGGGCGGCGGCCTTGACGTCGATGGTGCGGCGCATCGAGACGTTGCGGCGCTGCTTCGGCAGGTCGATTCTCAAAACCTGTAGCACGGGCGTCTCGCCTGTGACCTCGCCGCCGGAACGGCGGTGCCACAGCGCACTGTCAGGGCTACCTAACATGGGCCGCAGGTACTTCGCCGTGATCGACTCCGCCGACGTCATCAGGTCCTCGAGCGGGCCGTTGACAAGGACGCGTCCGCCGTGCGCCCCTGCGGCGGGCCCGATGTCCACCACCCAGTCGGCCGCGGCGATCGTGTCCACGTCGTGCTCGACGACCAGCACCGTGTTGCCCAGATCGGTCAGTCGGCGCAACGTGTCGATCAGCTTCGCCGTGTCGCGCTGATGCAGGCCGATCGTCGGTTCGTCGAGCACGTAGCACACGCCCACAAGCCCGCTGCCGACCTGTGTCGCCAGGCGAATCCGCTGCGACTCGCCGCCGGACAGCGTGTTGCTCGTGCGATTCAGCGTCAGATACCCGATGCCCACGTCGGCCATGAATCGCAGCCGTTGCCGAATCTCCTTCAGAATCGGTTCGGCAATCTGAGACAGACTGCCGTCGATCTTCATTGCCGAGAAAAGGCCCACCGCCGCGTCGATGCTGACGTTGACAATGGAATCAATGTTCAGGTCGTTGATCTTCACGGCAAGGCTTTCCGGGCGGAGCCTCGCCCCGCCGCACGCCTTGCATGGCCGCTCCGACAGATAGCCGTGCAGTCGGTTCTTCACCGATTCGCTGTCGGTCGATTTCCACCGCCGGTCGAGATTGGGTATGACGCCCTCGAAATGCGTTCCATGTTCCTGCTCGTCGTCCGGCGTCGTGCCCCACATCAGGATGGTCCGCAGATGTTTCGGCACCGATTGATACGGCGTCGCCGGCGAAATGCTGAACCGCGCGCAGAACTCGCGCAGCAGCCGCGAGTAGATCGCCGCGCCGCGGCGTGCCCCGCCTCGCCACGCCTCGATCGCCCCCTGGTCTAACGACGTCGTCGCGTCCGGCACGATCAGCTCGGGATCGAATTCCATTACCGTGCCGAGCCCGTCGCACGACGGACAGGCGCCGTGCGGCGAGTTGAACGAAAAGATGCGCGGCTCCATCTCCGGCAGGCTGACGCCACAGGTCACACAGGCGTAACGTTCACTGTAGATCGCATCCCGCCAGCCGTCGCCATAGCCGACGTCCCTGCGAGCCGGGACGCCCCCGCCCCGATAGCCGTCCCTGTGAGCCGGGTCGTCCCCGACCCGGAAACCACCCCTGTGAGCCGGGTCGTCCCCGACCCGGAAACCACCCCTGTGAGCCGGGTCGTCCCCGACCCGGAAACCACCCCTGTGAGCCGGGTCGTCCCCGACCCGGAAACCGGGCGGAGGACCGCCCGGCTCACTGCCGATTCGCGCCTGCGGTCCGCCTTCAACTCCGCTGGTGCGAGAATCCTTTCTCGCACCCTCCATCCCAGACGGGTCCTGACTCGTCACCACCACCAACCCGTCCGACATCTTCAGCGCCGTCTCGATCGATTCCGTCAGCCGCGTTCGCAGGTCGGGCTTCATCACGATCCGATCCACGACTGCCTCGATCATGTGCTTCTTATTCTTTGCGAGCTTCGGCCGGGTTTTCACCTCGCACACGCCGCCGTCCACGCGAACCCTGACGAATCCCTCCCGCAGGATTCGCTTGAAGATATCCTTGTGCTCGCCCTTTTGACCCCGCACGAGCGGCGCCAGCACCATCAGCCGCGTCTGCTCCGGCAGTTCCAGCACGCTGTCCACGATCTGGGTGACGGTCTGTCGCTGCACGCGCCGGCCGCACCTCGGACAGTGCGGCGTGCCGACCCGCGCGAACAGCAGCCGCAGGTAGTCGTAGATTTCCGTCGTCGTCGCCACGGTCGAACGGGGATTGCTCCGGCCCGCCTGCTGGGCAATCGCGATCGTCGGCGGCAACCCACTGATTCGATCCACATCAGGCTTGACCATCTGCCCGAGAAACTGCCTGGCATAGGCCGACAGCGATTCGACGTACTTCCGCTGCCCCTCGGCATAGATGGTGTCGAATGCGAGGCTGCTTTTTCCCGAGCCGCTCAGGCCCGTCACGACGATCAGCTTGTCACGCGGCAGACTGAGCGAGATGTCGCGCAGGTTGTGCGTCCTGGCCCCATGAACGTGAATCGCCTTCTGCTCGTCGTCGGCCATCGTCCGCACATCCCGGTAGGCAAGATTCCCGGCGGCACCCACACCGCCGGTTTTGGCCCCATTCGCAAACCCGGCATTGTATCACACACCGCGCGAGGCTGTGTAGTATGACAGCGCTGCGTTACGGAGCAGCATTCAGGACCCCCCGACCCGGCGAGCCGGCTCGTCCCGAGCCGGTCTTCCTGTCGGGGGGTTGCCTTGCGGCACGTGGGAGTGTACCCCCCGAGCAAGCTCGGGGGCTCTTGGGCATAGTTGTCGCCTACTATGCGCTGCACTGCCAGGCTGGCACGCGTTCTTCCCGCGTTTGCGCATTCGAGGTAGCATGCCCCACAAGCTCGCAAGGAGATTCGCATGTCAGACCGAGCCGCGTCCGCACAGAAAGACCTCGACCGACAGAAGGCCGACTTCGGAGATGACGCGGGCGAACGAAAGCTTGAACTGTTGCGCGTGCTAGACAAGCGGCGATTGCCCCGGGCGGCGGATGTCTTGCTGCTGCACGAGGCGCTTTGCTTCCTGCGGGCATATCCCGACGACGCCGATGTGCTGGCCCAGGTCGAGCGGATGCTCGACGCATTCGACCAGCGGGGAGATCTGCGACGGCATTGCGCGGCGTTGGTCAACTCGGGCGTCGCCGGTACGCCGACGGACTTCGCCTTCTATCCGCCGACGGCCGCCTGGCTTGCGCGGCGGTGCGCAGCGCAACTGACGATTGACTGGGACGCCTTCGAGCAGCACGACAAGCTCGAACCACTGCTGCCGCAACTCGCCCTGTACTGCGAGACGCCGGCGCTGGACGAATTCGATTTCGGCGCTCGCGGCTGGATCGAGCACATGAAAAGCCCGGACGAGACCGACGCCGCGTTTCTCATTCGGCGGTTCGACCAACTGCCGATGACCTCCTTCGCGCGGGAGACGCTGTTGGAAGACCTCGACATTCCGTTTCGCCTGTCGCCGGGGCCGCGTGTGCCGGCGCGAACGCACGAAAAACTCGCCGGCGCGACGATCGCGTATCAGTCGAGCCCGCTTCGGCGCGGGCGACCATCGATTCCCGACGAGATGGCCAGACCGCCGTTTGCGTTCCAAGCGCTTTCGCCGCGGCGGGGGCAGGCCGTCATCGATCTGGCCCGGTGTGCGATGGCCGCAAGAAGCCGCGACCTGGACGCCTTCGCCTACGGCGACCGCAACGACGTGCGGATCGTGGACTGTGGCGGCGGCCTGAACATTGCGTATATCGGCGTCATTCCCGAGCGACGGTTTCTGTTGGAGGCGCTCTACGGCTTCCTGATGCTGAAGAATGGCGTGCCGGTTGGGTACGGCACCTACACCGGGCTGTTCGGCTCGGCCGAGGTCGCCTACACCGTCTTCGACACGTTCCGCGCGGGCGAGGCGGCCGGGATGTACGGCCGGGTCCTGGCGAACGCCAAGCACCTATTCGGGTTCGACACGTTCATGGTCGACCCATACCAACTCGGCCAGGACAACGACGACGCCATCCGTTCTGGCGCGTGGTGGTTCTACCAAAAACTAGGCTTCCGCCCTCGGGAGGCCGAGCTGTTGCGCGTCATGCGGGCCGAGCAGAAACGCATGAAGGCGAAGCGCTCGTACCGATCCAGCGCCGCGACGTTGAAGAAACTCGCGGATGTGAATGTCTATCTGCATCTGGACCAGCCGCGCGAAGATGTGGTCGGGGTGTTGCCGTTGGCAAACGTCGGCCTGCGGATCACGCGGTATCTTGCCGAACGATTCGGGCATGACCGCCGTAAGGCGGAGCGAACCTGCGCGCGCGGCGCGGCCGACCTGCTTGGTGTGCGCTGCCGGCGCGGCTTTTCAACGGGCGAGCGTCTGGCGTGGCAGCGTTGGGGCCCGCTCGTCATGATCCTGCCCGGCGTCGAGCGTTGGCCCCGCGAAGACCGGCAGGCATTGGCCGCGATCATGCGGGCAAAGGGCGGCCGGCGGGAGTCGGACTATCTGCTGCGTTTCGATCGACACCGCCGCCTCCGCAAAGCGATACAGGCGTTGGCCCAGGACTGATGCGACGCCGCCAGACGGTTCGAGTCGTGTTCAGTGCCCTCCAGGTTGTGCGTGTTCCGCGCTATCAGGGGTGGCACGGACAAGCGTTAGAAACAAGGTGGCCTCGCCTCGGAAGGCAATGTCGATGATCCGCACAGCCTCACACGATCGAGAGAACCGAGCTTGTCCGTGGGCATTCGACACAGTGGACACTAATGCTCTGTCACGCCAAAATCATCGGGTGGTACGGGCGTCCCGCCCGTGCGAAATCGGGTTGCCATGGTCTTGCACGGGCGAGACGCCCGTACCACCAAATCCGCATATTTAGGCGTGACAAATCGCTAGCCGATGGCGAACGAACACGGACAAGGATCGCCCCGGACGCCTACTCCCCAAAATGAACGCCCCTCAAGGGCGATCCTTGTCCGTGCCACACGCCATCGGGCTTGGTCCGGAATGTCCGTTATGATAGGCTTCCTGCGTAGGCTTTCCACTATAGGCGGCATTCATGGCGGATCGTTGGTCACTGGGTTTGGATATCGGGGCGTCGGCCGCAAAGGCCGTGCTGCTGGATCCCGCAGGGAGTGTCCGTGCGAGGACGGTCCGGAAGTCCGGCGCGGACTTCGCCGCGGCTGCCGAGGCGTGCCGGGCCGACGTCGCTGCCGTCGCGAGCGTGGCCGCCGCCGCCATTGATCGCGTCGTCGCCACGGGCTACGGGCGGCGAAGCGTGCCCTTTGCGACGGATACCGTTACCGAGATCACATGCCATGCCCGCGGCTGCCACGCGAGCTTTCCGCGGGCAATCACCATCGTTGACATCGGCGGGCAGGACAACAAGGTCATCGTCGTCCAGGCGGACGGCAGCCGCCGAAACTTCAAGATGAACCGCAAGTGCGCGGCGGGGACGGGCGCGTTTCTCGAGGAAATTGCGAGCCGCCTGGATACGCCGTTGTCGTCGCTGAACGGTTTGGCACACCAGGCAACCGGCAATGTCGAACTCGGCTCGTTTTGCACGGTCTTCGCCAAGACGGAGCTGCTGAAGCTGATCGCGGCCGGCACGCCGCTGGCCGAGATCGTCAAGGCCGCGTTTCGGTCGGTGGTCCAGCGCATCCTCGAGATGGACCCGCTGGATGGCGAGGTCGTCATGACCGGCGGCGTGGTGGCACACAACCCGATCATCGTCGAACTGGCGTCCGACGCGCTAGACTGCGATGTCCTCGTGCCAGACCACCCGCAACACACCGGCGCGCTCGGGGCGGCGATGATCGCGGCGGAGTCTTGATCGGAAGGTGAGGCCAGCAGCAGCGATGAATTACCGAGTTGTTATCGGCCGTTCCTGCGAGCGAAACAGGACTGGAGCGCCCAGCGCGACCTCCGGCCGCAACCAAAATGTGGCACAGGCGTCCCGCCTGTGAACCCACCGGCGAGACGCCGGTGCCACAGTTTGGATGCGGCAGACGGCAGCGCTTGACGTCGTTGCCAATTGTGGCACCCTCCGGTAGCATCCCCGCTCGCCAGCTGACAGGCAGTGGGCGGCGTCCGAAATAATTGGCATCCCATTTGCTACGGACGCGCCCTGAATCGTGTTCAACCCTCATTGTGGAGAGGAGATCCAACCATGGGAGACGCGGACAAGCTCAAGATAACCATCGACCGAGACACCTGTATCGGCGACGGGCTGTGCTGCAACGATGCCCCGGAGACCTTCGAGATGGACGACGATCAGATCGCCATCCTCAAGAACCCCATCGGCGACGATCGGGCGACGATCATCGAGGCGGCGACAAACTGCCCCGTCGAGGCGATCAAGGTCGAAGACACCGATACCGGCGAAGTTCTCTATCCGGAAGAATAGCGATTGCCACGTTCGCTGGGATCCCGGCGTCCATGGAGCAACATTCCGTCTGATGAACGGTCGCTCCGTGGCCGCTGGTGTTGCGCCATTTGCGCGCCATTTCGCGGGTTTTTCCGCAGGACACGCGGGCACTTCCGTGGCCGCGAACGGAATGGGGAGGGACCGTGACGAATCCCGGCGCGCGCGGGCGTGGAATGTGGCTATGGATCGATCTGGACGCTCGCCAAACCGCTTGTGACGTCGCTGCAAAAGTCGAAGATCTTGTCGAGGCCGGTGACGAGGAAGACGCCCCACACCTCAGTCTTGATGCCGCACAGCCGCAGCTTGCCTGGCGAGGACGTGTGCATCATCTTCCGGAGCTTCAGCAGCTTGGCGATATTCGAGGAGTTCAGGAACGTAACCGCCGAGAAGTCGAGGACGACGTGATTGCCATTTCGCTGCTCGACGAGTTCCTGGAGCGTGTTGAGGTCGTCGGAAAATTGAGGGTCATCCTGCAATTCACCCAGGATGATGCTCTCGGACCAATCTTTGATCGACATAAGCGACACCCCGTCCAGCGTCGTGCCTCATGCAGGCGGCGTATGGTGAGAACCACAACCCGTCGTTGGCCTTGGATGGCCGCCATACGGCAGGCCGTCCGATGATGTTTATCTTCTTTGTGTCGTTTCCAACACACGGTGCCGCGTACGAAACTGCATCTCACTCGGCTAAAGACGGTATCGGGGGCTCGCCATGCTGTCAATAGCCACCGTCGTCGTCGAAACGCAGGCAGGGCTGAAGGCGTCGGACCGTTTTGCCGCCAATCCCCTTGATGCGGCGGAGATCGCCCGAACAATGGAAGGCAACGCCATCATCACCGGATGTCGTCCCCGCCTGATGGCGGTACGCGACAATCGACTTGGCGCGGGATTCCCCGATGCCGGGCAACAGCAGGAGATCAGACCAGGAAGCGGTGTTGGGGTCGACCCCCGACAGGACCCGTCCGACGTTGGCCGGCTCGACATTGAGCGGCCAATCGACCCGCCGCGAATCCCGGACGGCCGAAAACGCGCACGCCACAAACAGCAACAAGGTAATCACCAAGACGCCGGCTTGGTGACGATCCTGAAGGCTGAGGTCGTTATCGGCCATGTCGAGGGCCGGCCGGTTCGGTGGGGGTGTCGTCATCATGGACCGATGTTATACCCGAAATCGGCGCCACGAGCATGAAGCGGACCTGTTGCCGATTCCGTCTTGCGGCGCAATTCGGGGTCCATCTCAGTAGATGTAGCACCGTCGTCTCGGCGATTCGCGAATCATGAAGTTACAAATGATACTGCTCGTGCCGGGCGCTCGATCCGAGCCCAGAGCGCAAGCGAGTGGGTCCGAAGGCCGAAGGCGGTGTGGCACGGACAAGCGGGTGAAACGAGGCGACGTTGATTCTGAAGGCGGTGTTCGACATAGGCGCCCGTCCGGCGAACCGGGAAACGGAGCTTGTCCGTGCCACACCTGCCGGTGGGGTCACAGGCTCAGGGGCCTGTGACACAGTTCGGCTGAGACCGAAGGCCGCGCTGAACTACTAACGTGTCGCTCGTTCGCGTGTCTAGTATCTTGGCCTGTGTGCCGAAATAAGAGCGTCGATACTCGGCCGTCCGGACCACGGCGAGCCCATATCGGCTGCGGTTGATCGCCATCGGGGCGATCTGTACAATCGAAAGTCCGCTTGTGAAACCCGGCACACCGAACGGATTCGCGACATGATTTGCCGACAGACAGCAGCAGACGCGCCCACAAACCGGCCTGAAGACCGTCCGCTAGCGGTCGAGAGCGGATCGATCCACGCGGATCGGCCGGCGGCGGATCGAAACTGCGCCGTTTCCCTGCCCGCGTCGCCCGAGTCGTGGGCCTGGGCCGAACCATACGTGAAGGCCGCTGTGGTAGCGGCGGCAGTGGTGGTGATGGTCACCATCATGGCCAAGGGGTTGTTGTGGACGGGGAAAGGCATTCACTTCGAGACGGCGGCGGAATGCCTGTTTTGGATATTGGCCTTCGCTTATGGGGGGCTGATGTACGGCGCCCTGGCGTGGCGGCTGATCCTGTGGCGGCGGTACCGCCCGATGGCGCCGGTGGAAGATGGCCGACTGCCGTCCGTCTCCGTGATCATCCCGGCGTACAACGAGGGCTCCCTCGTCCGGCAGGCCATTGTTTCCACCGCGGCCGGCGACTACCCGCTCGATCGGTTGGAGATCATCGCCATCGATGATGGCAGCACGGACGACACATGGCTGCACATCCTGGCGGCGGCCCGGCAGGTCAAGCCGCACGTCCGGATCACGACGCTACGTCACCCCACGAACATGGGGAAACGCAGGGCGCTGCATCTCGGCTTCACGCGGGCCGACGGCGATGTCTTCGTGACGGTCGATTCCGACAGCATCCTGGAACCCGGCGCGTTGCGGAATGCCGTCACGCCGCTGGTGCGAGACCCGGCTGTGGGATGCGTGGCGGGCTGCGTCGAGGTGCTCAACCCGCGCCAAAGCCTGATGACGCGGTTCCTCAAGTGCACGTTCAGCCTGTCATTCAAGTTCGTGCGAGCATATCAGAACGAGTTCCGCGGCGTGTTCTGCACGCCCGGCGCCTTGAGCGTCTATCGCGCGGACGTGGTCCGCCGAGTCGCCGACCAATGGTTGAACCAGCGGTTTCTCGGCCGGCCTTGCGTGGCGGGCGAGGATCGCGCGATGACCAACCTGTTTCTGCGCCAAGGCTGGCTGACCGCCTATCAGGGCAACGCCGTCGTGCATTGTCAGATGCCGCACACGTATTTGGGGACGACGCGGATGTTTCTGCGGTGGGCGCGGAGCAACATCCGGGAGACGATTTTCCTGTTCGGCTTCCTGTTCACGCATTTCCGCACGCGCCATCTGGCGAGTTTCCGCGTGAACATGCTGCTGGTGGCGATATCGCTCGTCTTGCCGGTGGCATTGATCTTCAACAGCCTGGCAGTGTTGACGGCCGCCGACAGCCATCTTCTACGCCACCTCGGTGTGGTGCTGATATATGCCATGACGGTTTCCGTGATCTACTACATGAATGAGCGGGACAGCGATTGGGTGTGGTTCCTGCTGTACTGGTTTTTCTGGGTTGCGTGCCTGTCGTGGATCATGCCTTATGCCGCGCTCACGCTGCGCAACACGGGCTGGCTGACACGCCGTTCGCCGCGACGGCGACCGACGTGGTGGAATGCCACCCCGGCGGCGGCGCCTCAGCTTGCGGGCGGACTTACATCCGTGGCTTGATGCGCGGCCCAGCGAACCGGCTGGTATCGAGCCGGTCTTCCTGCCGGGGGTTCCTGTAACTTACCTACTGTAATGACGTACACCCGCTATAATGAGGTTCTTCGCGGATTATCGGGGAATAACCGAGCCCCGTGAGGGGCGTCAGAAAATAGCCCACGGCGCAAGCCGTGGGATTGGAGCGTGTGTGGGCCGGCGAGCCCCGGAGTGGCGATAGATCCGACCAAGCCGTATCTTTCGCCTCGCTGGGGCTGAGCAACGCGTGGGCCGACGGGATCCCACGGCTGACGCCGTGGGCTATCTTCTCACGCCACGCCGTGGCTGACTTGACTGTGTGCTCCCAGATAATCCGTGAAGAACCTATAATGAGACGAAGCATTCGACAACACCGAGGAACCTGGCATGGACATTCAGATCGTGATTCGCGGCGTTGATGATGACACAAACCTGCGTCGCTTCGCCGAGGAGAAGATCAACAAGGCGCTGGAGAGATTCGAGAAATACATCATCAACGCGACCGTTCGTCTCGAGGACGTCACGGGTCCCGACAAGGGCGGCGTCGACAAACAGTGCGGCATCGAGGTCAAGCTGCGGATGGGTGAAGTCAGGATCAAGGAACGCGGGGAGGACTTCAAGGCAACCATTAACATCGCCCTCGATCGCCTCAAGGTGGCCATGGGCCGCGAGACGGCGAAGGCAAAGCGGGGGATAGGCGAAGGTTGATCCCACCGGAATCAGAGCCGGCTCGTGCCGAGCCGGTCCGGGGCGACACGCCCCGGCTCTGACGGCGACACGCCCCGGCTCAAGCTGCGTGCGCGTCGATCGGCGCTCTTGAAGCGCGTGCTCGGGTCCCGTTTCTGGAATAATCGGGCTTCGTGCGTTATTGTCCCTTGTACAGAAGCAAGGCTGTGATGGACATTCGTATCAACTGCTATGCTAGCACGGATGATTTAGCCGCGCCGTCCGGAACGACCTTCGGTGTATGCCGCGGTGCCGGAAGGTGTCTTCAAGAGGAGATCACGTGATGAACTGGGGTATTCTGGTGCTGATCGCCGCGGCTGCGATCTTAATGTTCTTGTTGCGGGCAAAGGGCGGCGGGTGAGGCTCGAGCGATTGCGGCTGAGCGTCGCTCAGCCTTGACCTCGCGAAGAAGGGCCGTCCGCCACCGGCTCCGAAGCCACAGGTTATTTTTCGTGGGCTCGTAGCCGTCGTTCAAATCGCTTCCGCGCAAGGAAGGCCATCCCGGTCGCCTTTCTTATCTTCCGAAACAGTATATACCACCTCCAAACGGGCTGACGGGGCGAAAAGACCGTCAACAGCCACGTGCCGATGCGCACCAGCGTTCTCGACATCTTCATGTCTTCGTCATACATGAAGATGTTGGGGTGCCGGTACGACGCAATCTTGACAATCGTCTTAATCGTATCGAGGTCGATCGCCCGAGGTTCGACCCGGACCGGCCGCATGAAGGCGTCTTGGGTACAGGCCGGGTCTTCCCGCTGCAACTGTTCGGCGATCGGCGCGCCCTTGTACGCGCGGATGCCGATGCCGACATTGATCAGATCCCACGGCGAGGCGGCGGCGGTGATCGTGTCGAGCGTTTCCTCGACGGTCGCGCGCGTCTCGGCAGGCGATCCGGCAATGAGAAACCAGTTGATCGGGATCTTCCTGTCGTGCAGGAGACGGCCCGCACGGACGATGTCCTTGGTGGTGAAGTTCTTGGCGAGGTCGCGCAGGATCGCGTCACAGCCCGCCTCGGCGCCGAGGTCCACCTGCGTAAAGCCGGCCCGGGCCATCAGGTCGACCAGTTCTTCATCGACGGCCGACGGGTTGAGGCCCATCGTGTGCAGCCGGAGCGGCAGGTTCCTGGCGATCAGCTCGCGCAGGAGCATCTTCGCGTGGGGCAAAGGGATGTTGAACGTGCTGTCGACGAACTCGACATGGTCGATGCCGGACTCGCGGACGAGTTCCTCGATTTCCTCCGCGACGCGGCGCGGATCGCGCAGCCGATACGTGCAGCCCTCGATGCGGTTGTATGTGCAGTAGGAACATTTCAACGCACAACCGCGTTTCGTCTGGATCTGAAGCGGCGAGTCGTAGCGGCGGTACGGGCGGAGGTCCACGTACTTATAGGACTTCGTCAGCGGCAGCCGGTTCAGGTCTTCCACAAAGTACGGCGACGGGTCGTGAACGATCTCGCCGTTTCTTCTGATAATCAGGCCGGGAAGGTCGTCCGGCGACCGGCCCTGCTCGATGCGCTCCACGAACTCGACGAAGACCGCCTCGCCGTCGCCGCGCACGGCATACTCGATGTCGAACAGCGCCAGCATCTCCGTGCCGCTGACCCCCACGGCGGGGCCGCCGATCACGATCGGCCCGTCGAACTGCTCCTTGCACGGTTGAATGACGCGCCTGTTGACCTTGTCGAGCAGGAACTGGGTGTTCCACGCCGTGGCGTTATCGATGTTCCGGACGCTGATGCCGATGACGTCAGGCGTGAAGTCGACGAGCGCCCCGGCGATGTCGCGGCCGCAATTGTCGGAGAAACACAGGTCCAGCACACGAACGGTGTGACCGACCTCCTCCAACGCCGAAGCGACACAACACAGGCCAATCGGAATGACGGGCCACGGCTGGTGAAGGCGGTTCGAGTTGACGAGCAAGACATCGGCCATGCCGCGATCCATGATACCCCCGCGGTGGCACCAGCGCAAGGTATCGCGTAACATGACATCGCCATAAGGCGCATCATCCGCTGATCACGAGGGAATCGACATGGATGGGGTTATCTACCTGGACAATGCCGCGACGAGCTTTCCGAAGCCCGACACCGTGCATACCGCCGCCCACGACTTCTATCGCCGTAGTGGCGTGAATCCCGGCCGATCCGGTTGCGACCTGGCGATCGAAGCCGAGGAGAAGATTCACGAGACGCGCAAGCGGCTATCCGCCTTTTTCAACCCGAGCCTCGTCGCTGCGGGCAAGCCGAAGGACCCGAACCGCCTGGTCTTTACACTCAACGCGACGATGAGCCTGAACCTGATCATCAACGGTACGGTTCGCTCGGGCGACCATGTG
>JAUVGW010000091.1 GCA_030593565.1 Phycisphaerae bacterium
ACACTGCAACAGCGCCTTGAGTTCGGCCCCCATCTCATTCAACGCGTGCAACTTCAACAGGTGTTCCGTATTGGCCGCCACGCCATCGGTAAACAGCATGTGGTGTTCGCGGGCCTCCCGCGCGAGGACCTCGGCCTTCGCCTCGACTTGATCCGAAAGTGACGTGACCACCGCGCTGAGGCTCTTGTCGGCCTGAATCGCCAGCATGGGGCCGGCCCCGAGTTCGTCCAGTTCCGGCAACGCGCCGGGGCGATCCGTTCGCTTCACCCTGCCGACACGAACCACCTCGTACCCGGTCGTGTCCTCGCCCTCGACAAACAATCTCCCGCGCATCAAGCGAACGTACAGCATCTGCGGATTCACGCCCGTGTTCTCGTCACGCCGTGTGACGGGATGCGGTTCGTAACGTGGCGTCCCGTCCGTCTGCTCGGGGTGCTCCAGGGACAGGGAGTTCGCCCGAACCTCCTGCATGTCGGGGATCCCCAGGAGGATATCCACACCGCCTCGCGCCGCGCCGAGGGCATCCTCGAAATTCAACGGCTCCACCAGCGTATTCTCGGGGATCCGCACCCAGGTTCCGTCTTTGAGCCGAAGCTCGCAACGGTCGAGCCGTAGCGTGAAGTTCTCCAACGGCTCCTCGGCCACGTTCATGCTCAGGAAACCCCAGGCAAACGGGCGCGATGCTTCCAAACCGGCGCGGAGAACGGTCTCGACCCACCGTTGGCCCGATTGGAGGTGATGGGGACGGAGGAACATGCCCTCCGACCAGTGGATTTCCGTCCAAAAGCTCATCTCGTCCTCACTCAAGGCGACATTCGGTCGCAGCCAAAGGGTCCAGGGTTCAAGGGTTCAGGGTTCGCAGTCTGCATCATCAATCCTAGTGCATCGCCACGCGAAAATGTGCGGGTGCCACTGGCAGCTTGTCTGCCAGTGCTGGACACGGGCGGGCAAGCCGCCCGTGGCACCCACCACGCAAAACCCGCAGATTCATGTGTGGCGGTGCACTAGCCCCTAAATCCTTTCATTCCGCCGTTTCATCGCACGGAGCCTTCAACAGCCCGGCCAGCGCCGTACGTCGGTTTACTTATGCGGTATATACCTTCCTTATCGATCTCGATTTCGATACGCTGGTGGTAGGCGTCGACGGGACTGAAAATGACCGGCTTCGTCGGAATGACGTTGCCCTCCGCGTCCATGAACTTGCCAAACACGTAGATCGCCGATTTTCTGTTGCGGATGTCCATGGCGGGAATGTCCTCCACGATAATCCTGTCGGCCTTCTCGAAACGCCGGCCCCTGATCCTGCCGTCCTGACGTACCCCATAGACATCCTGCTTTTTATTGTCTGTGAAGGAGATGATCTGTTTGCGGTCGAGAATGAAGTGCTCGACCCCTTTTTCGTCAGCCATCGATAGGCGAGTCGGCTTTCTCTTGAACCAAACGTCCGCCGTGATGCCGCCGTCGGGCAACAGATCGTGATTGGCGTTCTCCTTCTCGTCGCCTTTGAAATCGGCCGGCGCGACGGTCACGATGTCGATACTAAGCGGACTGCCCTGCGGTTCCACATAGGTGTTTATCACCTCCCCACGATGAATCGTCATGATCCGGGAGTTGCAGCCGATCGACCCGGCAAAAAGAATGGCCACGCACAGGCCCGCCAGCCCCCAGGAAACCTTCTTAAAGCACCTTGACGTTCGCATAATCACCTCCCTCTGAAAAAGGTCGAGCCCGGCACCGCTCCGACGAGTGTACACTATGAACCCACACCATAGGCCTCAGATAGCTTGTCGCCTCGAAGTTCCCGTAAATGTTGTCCGAAAAGACCCGGACCCGAATCCTTCATGTACTCCCGGATCGGGCAGTTCGGATTGTCCTTCGTGCCGAGCGATCCCCTCAAATGGTTCTCCAACTCGGGCTCGACGCACTCGATGGTGGAATCACACGCCAGCAACGTGGCGACAGTCCACGCCTTCAGGCTCCACAGCCGCATCTTCAAAACACCGACCGGCTTGCCGCCCTGTACGGCGATCGTGCTCTTGATTGTATCGAGGAGCTGCCCGAACCGCCGATAGGCCTCCCACGGCCGCTTCACTCGCTCGTTGTATTTCGTATAACGATCCAGGAATGGGCGTACGTCCTGCTCGAAATCGTGCGCGAAACCGGCCAACTCCACGAACGCATCAAAGAACCGCTCCACTGCCTGCAACGTCGGAGCTGTCCCGCCTTTGACGAGCGCCGGACGCGCCGTGGCGAGTCGCTCCCACAGCTTCGACAGGACGGCATCAGCACCGTGCGAAGCGCTCTTGTTGGCCGACAAAAGCTCGGACTTCAACTGCTCGATCTCGGCGTCCTTGTCGGCCCGGAGTTGCTCCATCTCGCCCCGCAGGGCTTCGCCTTGAAGTATGAGTTCCTTCTTTGACTCCTCGAGCTGCTCGGTATTCGCCGTGTTTCTTGCGGCGGCTTCCGCACGCTGGAGTTTCAGCTTCAAATTGTCGCTCTCGACGTCCACTTGGTGAACCTGCGCGTTCTTCGCGACAACCTCGGCCTCCAGCGCGGAATGCTCCTTCGTGAGGGTCCCCAGGCGGCCCCGCTGCTCCTCGATGATTTTCTCTAGTTCGCTACATCGCGACTGCTCGGATTCCGCCTGCCTGGCGTGGTGCGTCGCGTCAGCCTTGGCCTGGGCCAGGCTGTCGTTCAGCATCGCCTTCTCCTCGTTCAGCGTGTGGATCTTCTTGGCCTGAGACTCGAGTTGCTCCTGAAAAGCACCGCCCCGCGTGCCCGAGCCCTCCCGGTCCCACGCCGCCAGTTGCTCGAAGAGTGCTCCGAGCAGGCGATACCGTTCGCCCTCGTTTACTTCCAACAGCCGCTGGCGCAAAGGCTCCAATACCCTCGACGAGGGGTCGTCCTCGACTCCGCTCACACCCGCGGATGGCTGCTGATCATCCATCGATTCGCCTCGTTCGCTCGAGGTCCTTCGGGGCGACTGGTGGCTGGCTCCCAAAACCACCGAGGCCATCGCACCCTCGACAGTTTAGGCCATGCGGTCGCCTTCCTCAAGCAGGGTCCGTTCCCTTTGCCAAGCCCTGGCTTACCTCTCAAGGTTCCTTATACTCATTCTCGCAGTGCTGACAAGGCTGAAACCATCTCGATGAGCATGTTCCGCGAGTGGCGGAGCGGTGGCGGTGGCACACCGACGCAACGAGGTGGTATTGTGCTAGAATCAAGCCCGAACAGGCTCGCCGGCCCAAGGCCGTAGCGGGCGACCAAGGTGGGATCGATGTCTTCACGGCCGGGTGCCGAAGCGGTCCCCCTTGCCGACTGGATCGACGCAACATGGCCAACGCTTGCCGACGCTTCATCCTAAAACCACCCGGGCTCGCGGAAGCTGAGGCCGCCCGCTTTGCCGAAAAACTCGGTGCCGCCATCGAAGCACAGAACCGGCTGGCCCGAGACACGCCGCACATCCTCACGTTCACCGGCGGCGTTCAGCAGACTGAGACGGCCTTCTACATCGAGCACGAATCGGCAACATCGCTGGCACCAGGCAAGATCTTCGATCCCGCCGCGGACATGGCGGACGAAGCTCAACTGATCGATGTGGCCGCCGCCTTGTTCAACGCACTCCGCGTCGCGCACGCCGGCCGGAAGACGGGACCAATCGTCCACGGCGGTCTCTGCCCCGGCGTCCTGGTGCTGGACGAAAACGGCATTTGGAAGGTCACGGATTTCGGCTTCGCGCAGGCCGTCTGCGACGTGTTCGGCGTCACGAGTTACGTCAATCTCGCGATCGGCCCCAAGGCCGGCGGGCCACCAGACAAATCCGCCAGCGGGGCTTGGGAAGTCCTCCCGGCGGATGAATATGACCGCGACGATCGAATCTGCGCCTTCATCGACCCCGAAAAATACCTCGCCGAAATGGATCGCGGCGAGAAGGCGCTGGCCACATTCGAGGCCGGCTCCGATATCATCGCCGCGGGATTCATCCTCCACCTCCTGGCCGAGCACCGACATCCCTATCTCGCGCAAATGCCGGACGCCCACCGTGTCGTCGACATGACCAGAATGATGGCCCAGGGCGTCGCGACCAAGGCACGCCGCAAAGACCTGAGAGAAAGCGCCAACGCCGGCATCGGGGTCTGGTGCAAGGCGGTCGAAGCCATGATGGCCTTTGTGCCGCGCGATCGCCCCTCCGCGAACGACTTAGCGGAACGGCTCGAACCCCATGCCACAAAGATTGATTTTGAGGAAATCCAAAAACGGCGGGATCGTGTCGCTGCGAAAGCGTGGCTCGACAATCTGGAAGAAGCACTCCAAAACAAGCAGATGAAGACCCTTGAGGCACTGCTGGACCAGCGACCGGAACTCCAGCACTGGCCCGAGGACCTGTCGCCGCGCCTCTCCGAAATCGAGGAGCATCTCAGAAAGCACCGCCAAGAGGAGAAGAAACGCGAGCAAATCGCCGCTGACAAGCAGGCTGCTCATGCGTGGATGGAGGGTCTCCGCAGTACCGTCAAGGCCAAACAGTGGGCCCAGGCAAACAAGGTCCTGGAAGAAAAACCCGACCTGAAATACTGGCCCACCGACATTGCCGAGGAAGCCGACAAACTCGGGAAGCGGGTTCACGCGGCGATCAAGATGCTCCAGGACCACCAGGCCGCCCGAGAGTGGATCGAACGGCTGGCCAGTGCCGTCGACGCCGAGGACTGGGACCGTTGCGGCGAGCTGCTCTCGGCTAAGCCGGACTTGGAGTATTGGCCCAAGGATGTCCAAAAGGAAGTCGCGAGGTGTGAAGCTCTCATGGAGAGCCACATCGAGGCGACCGAGCTCGACGACCGCAAGGCTCGGGCCTGGCTGGCCAAGGTCCAGAAAGCCCGCAAAAAGTCTAAGTATGTCGAAGCCTTACGCATCCTCGAGATGCGTCCGCAGGACATCCAGCATTGGCCGGCTGAAGTCCTGCGCGCGGCAGAAGAACTCGAAGAAGAATGCCGCGCGAACCTGGCGGACGACATCGGCGACCAGTTGCACGGGCGAAGTGAGGCGGTCGCAACGCTGGCCAAGAAATTCGTGGACGAGATCGTCGGAAGCGACCTCAGCGACCTTCTTGATCCCGCCATTGTCCGCATCCGGGTCATGGCCGAGGAATTCACCTCAGACGCCGAGTTTGGGGAGGGGCGGGCACAACTCGTCGTGTCGCTGGGCAGCGTAGCGGGCGAGGCCGGGGGGAGTGAGATCACCGCGCCCTTCACTTTTCAAGTTGCCGCGGCGCCTCCCCGTGTGCTCGACGAAGAAAAGACGACCCGTGGCCACATTGTCGAGCAGTTTCGCAGGCAATTGCTTCAACTTCAGAGGAAGCGGCTGAAAAACCTCGCTACGCCGTTGAGAAAGGGCATCTTTCCCGAGGCGGAAATCACCGCAAAACTCGACGAGCCGATGGCCAGGACCACCGGTGAAATACGGATCTCAGGGAGCGGAGAACCTGTCGGCTGCATCGAAGTGGCCATTATTTGGGATACCAAGCATCTTGACTGGGCCCTTCAAGATCCCGAAGACTTGGCGAAGCGCGCCACGAAAATCGCCGTCACCGCAGCGCAGGGAGCGATCGACGGTGTCGTCTTTGCGAAATCGGAAATCCTGCGCAGGTATCGCGCGAGCTTGACCATTCCGCTGACTCCGGTCTCACCCGCAGGCAGTCAGATCCCCTCGCCACTGGAGTTCAACGGTCAGATCGTGCTGCACGAGCCCGGCTCGATCCGCGAGGAAACGCTGCTGACGTTCGTCGCCACGAGCCCGAAACTCGGGCAACTCGCAATCGACACGCCCTTGAGCACCGCTGAATCAGCGCTTCAGGCATTCGTCATCGGCAGACAAAACGGTTCCATCGGCGCCTTGACCGAGGACCTCACCCAACGCGCGAAGGCAGCGGACAAGAAGACCAAGGTCAAGGTTGATCCAAAACGCGTCAAGAAACAGCCGATCGATGCGATTGCTATCGAACTTATTAAGAAGGGAGCGGCCCCTCTCAAGCTCGCCGGCACCTGGAACGTGGAAACGATGAGCTACGATCTTCCCAAGGCGTGGGAAAACAAGGTGACGCAGCTCATCGCGCCGCCGCCGCCCAAAAAGGTAACCGAGCCGCCGAAGAAGAAAGACGCGCAACCCAAGCCCAAGACCAAGGCCGAAACCAAGGCTAAGGCACCTCCACCATCGGAGAAACCACCCCGCAAGTCCGCGCCGCCACGGCCCGCCAAGAAGAAAGGCCGACCCGATGCGCCCCCCGCGACAAAGGCCGCTGCGCCGGAGAAACCGGCGGCTCCGAAGAACAAAGACCCCGTACGGCCCAAGAAGAAACCTCGCAAGGGCCTCATCCTAGTGTCGCTGCTCATCGTGAGCGTGGTTGCCACGGCTGGCTTTGTCATCTTCCAGAACCGTAGCGACCAAGGAAATGGCAACGGGCCCGAGCCCCCCCCGACCGTGCCGACCGTGCCGACCGTGCTGACCGAGTCGACCATGCCGAAGATCGCCCGATTGTCGATTGACAACATCGAGCAACAGGTCGCGGGGACGCCCTTCGAGGTCGGCCTCACCGCCATGGACGAGGCCGGCAACCCTCTCAATGTGAGCGAGGACACGGCGTTCGCGATCCAGGCAAAGGCGGGCCTGGGGGAACTCACCGGCTGGCTCCAGGGCACGATCTCAGCCGGCGAGAACTCCGCAAGCATCGCCCAAGTGTCATGCGAGGAACCAGTGGAGGGCTTGGTCATCGAGGCTCACACTAGCGGCGAACTGCCAGTGCGAGGCGAATCAAACGCCTTCGATGTGGTCGCGCCGACCCCGCCAGTACTGCCCTCAGTGAAGCTCACTAACCAAGAACTGACCGAAGACCGTCTCAAGCAGACACCTCCGCGAGACGTATGGAACGTTCCCTTGTCAGAGCTTGTCCGCGCCGATGACGACCTGCTCTCAGATGCCGTAAGGTCTGTCCTGAGGGAGATCGACCGCGAGGCGGCAATTCCGAGCCATGATGTCAAACTCGCCCGGGATCAATGGAAGCCGGACGAACAGGATGGTTCAACCGCCGTTCAGAATGTCCGCTTTACCTTTGACGGGCTCGGCATCGAATTCCAGGCGAGGTGTTCCCTCGCGTGGGATATCAATGCGGTCACCGATGCGGACGCCTGGATGTCGACCTGGCGAGTGACCAACACTGAGTCGCTAGCCGAGACCGCCGCTTGGCTTGCAGGGGCGGCACATGAGAACGTGGCCGATCTGAGTGACAACGGCCAACTCGCGGAGGCTCGTCGACGGACGACGCAGCTCGCGAGCGAGTTCGAAGCGCTCCGCGAAAGCGGACGATACGAGAACCTTGAAGCTTTCTCGCCGGACATCCCGCCATCGTGGACGCCCATTTCCGGATACTCGGCCGATGAGGGGACGAACGCGGACACAGGCTATCCCGTAGAACTTCGTGAGGTGGGGACCGGGCGATCCATGCAACTGGTGCATGTATATCCCAAGCAGTCCGCGATATGGAATGCCATAAATCCGCCCGGGGGCGAGGGTAAGTGGCGGATTTTCTACATCGACACCCAGGAGTGGACCGAGACAGCGTCCGACGGAAGCAAGTTGCGATTCGCCACCTCGCAAACTGGTGACGGACAATCTTGTTCGATCGTCGAGTCGTTCAACGAGGCGCAAGACCTCGCCAAATCCATGGGTGATGGCTGCCGAGTGCCGACGAACGAGGAATGGATGCTCGCGGCACTGGCATTGGCACTGTATAACCACCCGACATATAGCGAATCCGGCATGTTGGGTGGGGCGTGGGATTGGTGCGCGGATTCAGGAGGCGGAACGCCGTGGGTGTGCGGCGGCTGTTCACTTCTGGGTCACCCATTCGACGGCCGATTGACTCCGCCGTTGCCGGACGCCGCGAGCGTGGAGCAACCCGGCGAAGCGCTCACCGACCTTTGGAATTGGCTGAACCATCCCCTGGTCTCCCAGCAGCGTCCGCACGGCGACGGACTCGCCTCATTCCGCACCATCCTGCCCATCTACCCCGTGCCTGAACCTTGAAGCAGATCCAAAATAACCGTAGCGTCCGACCCCCGTGTTGGACGTAGAAGACAAACAGTCCCCGCTAGGGGATAGGGGCGTCGGCCGACAGGAGCATCGGCCGCCACGAAAACAGGCAAACCGCTATAGCCGGGGTGGCATGGGTAATGAGTGGGGCACCCCCAGGGTGCCCCACTCATTACCCGTGGGAACACCTTGGGATTCCTTATCCACGGGTAAGCTCCGCCGCTCAGCGCGGCTCCGCTAACCCATGCCACCCCGGCGTAACCGAAATCAACCGATTCCGTCGTTTAGCCGCGACCCACAGGGGAGCGCGCCCTCCACGCGCTCCCCTGTGGATCGCGGCTAAACAAAGCGCTGGCCACCGAATCCACCACGGCCTCCACGGCCGATTGAACACTCCGTTTGCGTTTCGTCCACATCCTGCTACCGTTATAACTTGCCTGGATTGGCGGAATAAGTCGTTGCGGCCGCGCAACACGTTCCCAGGCGTTCGCATCATCATGCGTTCGGCAAGAGCGATCCGGTGAACAGCCGACACGACCCGATCGGTCGTCGGCATGGGAGACCATGATCATGGAGCGATCTCGGAAGTACCCATGGTTCGTCAGGGGTGATCTCGACGGCTTCTTCGGTCTGGCGGTCGACAACCTTGTGCAGGTGTTGGTGATTGTTGCGCTGTGCAAGCTCCTTTGTGGATTCACTGACGAGTTGATCTACACGCGAATGTTGCCTGCCATCGCAGTCAGCTTGATCATCGGGAACCTGTTCTACGCCTGGCACGCCCGGCGTGTCGCGAAACGCGACGGCAATCCGACGTGCACAGCCTTGCCGTACGGCATCAACACGCCGTCGGTTTTCGCCTACATTCTGTTCATCATGGCCCCGGTCTGGGCCAGGACGCACGACATGGATCTGGTCTGGAAGCTCGGCATCATTGCCTGCATCGGCAGCGGTATCATTGAACTGCTCGGAGCTTTCATCGGGGGTTGGATTCGGCGGGTGACGCCGCGAGCGGCGCTGCTGTCGGCCCTCGCCGCCATCGCCATCATCTTCATCGCCAGCCCGTTCGCATTTCAGATTTTCGAGCGGCCGTTGGTCGCGATCATTCCCATGTTCGTCGTGCTGATCGGCTACTTCGCCAAGGTGCGGTTCCCGCTGGGCCTGCCGAGCGGTCTTGTCGCCATCATCCTCGGCACGATTCTGGCCTGGACCGTCCCGGCCGCGCTCGGTCTCGTGGGCTCCGATGCACCTGCCATCATGAGCGCAGACGCCGTCGGCAATGCCACGCAGTGGTTCTACAGTTCGGCCGACGGCCTCCAGGTCCATTGGCCGAAGCATTGTTGGTCCGACATCGTCGCTTTCTTCCAGCAAGATACGAGCATGTTGTGGGCGTTTCTCGGGGTCATCGTGCCGATGGGCCTGATCAATGCCATCGGCTCGCTCCAAAACATCGAGTCCGCCGAGGCGGCGGGCGACCGGTTTTCGACCGGACCCTGCATGGCGGTCAACGGCATCGGCTCGATCGCGGCGGGCCTGTTCGGCAGTTGCTTCCCAACGACGATCTACATCGGGCATCCCGGTTGGAAAGCACTCGGCGCGAGATACGGCTACTCGATTATCAACGCCCTGTTCTTCTCGTTCATCTTCATCTTCGGGCTCGGCTCGATCGTTGTGAGCGTCATCCCGATGGAGGCGGGGATGGCGATCGTCATGTGGATCGGGATCATCATCACTGCACAAAGCTACGAGGCGGTTCCGAAGTGCCACTACCCAGCGGTTGCTATCGCGTTCTTCCCGGCCGTGGCGATGATGGCGATCTTCCTGATACCGCAGATACTGCAAGGTATCGGCGCCGAGCACGGCATCGCGAGCATGTTCGACGCCCATGGCGCGGCGCTGGGGGAGAACCGCACGGATGCCTGGTGGCCGATCGGCGTGTACGCCCTGGCCGGGGCCAATAGTGGGTTCATCATCACGGGGATCATCATCGCTGCCGTCAGCGCGTTTCTGATCGACAGGAAGTTCAAGAATGCGGCCGTATGGTGTGTCGTGGCCGCACTTGTGACGTTGCTCGGTTTTCAGCACGCCTATCGGATTGAGCCGGATCGTGAGCCGCCCGGCACGGCTGCTGAACAGTTGGCCGCCGCCGAGCCTGAGGAGGGGCCGACGACGCAACATGCCTCGGACGGACCCGTTGCCGCGGAAACCAGGGAAATCACGACGATGCCACGAGAGCTGTTGGTTTGGCAGCGCAGTGAGGAGGCGTTCAAGGGTACGAGTCTGTATCTGGAGAAACGCGAGAGCGCTTTCTGGCATCGTGGCTATCGAATTGCCGCGGCATATGCCGTGGCCGCGGGACTGCTCCTGTTGATCTATTGGATGCGCCGCCGTGGCAAGGCGTTTGAGGACATCGTTCCGGCCGACGATGCCGGCGCAGGTTATGACGGACCAGGCGAGATGCCGCGGACAGTGCCGGGCACCGGCCCCCCAGTCGAGGTCCCCGATGCGTCGGCATTGCCTGAGTTGGCACCGCCGGATCCCGCCCCCGAGCAATAGACGGCGGGTCCATGACACTATTGGCGGGATTGATCAGAGCCCCAAGCGTCAGCGCGGGGTCTTAATGGACAGACCGTTGGTCTTCGGACCCGCTCGCTTACGCTCGGGGCTCTGATCCGGTGCCCGACGCGGGTGATGTCACACGACACTTCGCTGTTTCGCGAGCCGCCGAAACTGTCACGGACCCGTAGGCGGTCGCCAAGGCCACACCTTTCCGATGTCAACGTCCTCGGGGAATCGGCCGATATTTGGCTTGAACAGACCTTGACGGCCCGGGAATAGAGGCCTATAAGGTGGTTATCGGCAGGCAGATGTCTGCCAAGCGGCGCGGGTGTAGCTCAGTGGTAGAGCGTCACGTTGCCAACGTGAATGTCGTGAGTTCAAATCTCATCACCCGCTGTTGAGGCTTCATCGATGGGTGGGCTGCGAGGCACAAGGGGCGTCGTAGCTCGCCGGGGAGCCAAGGAAATGCGATACCGTCCGCGGGTTACCGGCCAAGAGGGTCAGGCGTTGGCTGCGGACGAGTGAAGCTCCGAGGATCGGCGATAGGTCGGTCGGGACTTCCAAATGCCTGGCCGGCTGTTTTTCTGCGCTGATGTGCCGGCGATGCAGAGATCGCTGGATCCGCAGGGATTGTTTTGGGGTGGCTTGCAGCGGCGCTGCGGCGCCGGAGACCGATTCGAGAGGAGGCCGTCGATGGCGGAAGACGATGTGGCCGACAGCCAAGTCGAAGAAGAAAACCTGACGGGAGATGATGAGGAAGAAGAAGACCCCAAAGAAGCCCTGAAGAAGGTCATCGAGGTCGACGTGGCCGACGCGGGGGTGCTTCGCAAGACGCTGACCATCACGGTGCCTCGTGATGCGCTCCAGGAGGAGTTGGACAAAGACTATAAGGAGCTGATATCCGAAGCGGTCGTGCCCGGTTTTCGTCGGGGCCGCGCGCCGAGGCGGCTCGTCGAGAAGCGGTTCGGATCCGATGTGGACGAGCAGGTGCAAACGCGCGTCGTGACCAATGCCTACATGGCGGCGATTGAGAAGGAGGACGTGAAGGTCCTGGGCGATCCGTCGATCTGGGCGAAGGTCAAGGACAAGAAGGTGCCGGAGGCCGATTGGCAGGAGAAGCTCCTCGGCATGCAGGATGCGCTCCAAAATATGAAGCTGCCGGACGAAGGGCCGTTGACGTTTCGATGCGAGGTCGAGATCAAGCCCGAATTCGAGTTGCCGGAGTTGAAGGGGGTCCCGGTCGAGAAGCCGAAACTGGGAATCACCGACGAGGATGTCACGGTCCAGATCGATCGCTGGCGGGCGATGCGCGGCGCTTGGGTGCCGGTTGATGACGGGCTGGTAGAGGCGGACGACATGCTCGTGTGCGACATGAAGATGACGGCGGACGGCAAGGACATCAAGACGGAAGAAAACGTGCCGATGGCCGCCCGCGCACAGACGATCGACGGCGTCACGCTCGAGGATCTGGGTGAAGTGATGATCGGCGCGAAGGCCGGCGATACGCGGACCGCCGAAGGAGTCCTGCCGGATGACTATTCGGTGGAAGATCTGCGTGGCAAGCCGGCCAAGTTCGAGTTCAAGCTCCACGACATCAAGCGACGGGAGTTGCCGCCACTCGACAAGGAATACCTGGAAGCGGCCGGATTCGACACCGAGGAAGATTATCGGTCGTGGGTGAAGCAGGAGATGGAGGGTCGGCTGGCTGGCGAGATACGGCGCGGGATGCAGAACCAAGTCCGCAAATACCTGCTGGAGAAGACTGAGTTTGATCTTCCGGAGGGCCTCTCGTCTCGACAGGCGGATCGTGTGGCCGCTCGCCGGATGGTGGAATTGCAGCGTCAAGGGGTTCCGCCGGAGGAGATCGAGAAACATGCGGACGAACTTCGCACGAGCGCGGTAGAGCAGGCGGCCGCGGATTTGAAACTGCACTTCATCCTTGAGCAGATCGCCGAAACGCTCGACATAGATATCACGGAGGATGAGATCAACGGCGCGATCGCGTCGATCGCCAAGTCCTATAACCGGCGATTCGATCGAGTCCGCGACGAGTTGGCGAAGAACAACGGCATCGAGTCGTTGTACCTGGAAATCCGCGACGAGAAGTGCATTGACGCGATTCTGGAGGATGCGAAGGTTACGGAGGCCGAGGTAGAAAAGAAGGCTGCGAAGAAAACGAAGAAGAAGAAAGCGTCGGCGAGCAAGAAAGCGGAAACAGGCGGCAAGGCGAAGCCGGAGAGGACGCCGCCGCCCAAGAAGAAGTAGGCGGACCGGTAAAGCCACAGGCTCAGGCGCCTGTGCCACAGTTTGGCTGCGGCCGGAGGTCGCGCTGTGCCACGATGGCTGCCTGGTTGGGCACATACCAACACAGAGGTGTTCTTGATGGAAGATCAGATTGTCCCGCATGGCGGCCTGCTGCGTCCGCCGGTTCTCGACACGTATGCTCAGGGTGGAACGCCCTACCAGCGAACTCGTGAGATGTCGATCGAGGACATGCTCCTCGAAAATCGGATCATCTTCCTGGCCGGTCCGATCAATGAGCGGACCGCCAGCATGGTGATCATGCGGTTGCTCTACCTGCAGAGTATCAAGAAGGACCAGGACATCCACCTGTACATCAATTGTCCGGGCGGCATGGTGGATCAGACGCTCGCCATTTACGACACGATGCAGTTCTTGGCGTGTGATTTGGCGACGTATTCCATCGGCCAAGCGGCCAGCGGGGGGGCGGTCATTCTGACGGCGGGAACGAAGGGCAAACGCTGGGCCCTGCCGAACAGCAAGATCATGCTGCACCAGCCGTGGGGCGGCATCACGGGCCAAGCCGAGGACATCCGCATCCAGGCGGAGGAGATTCTGCGGGACAAGCGGAGGCTCAACGAGATACTGGCCAAGCACACCGGCATGCCGATCGAGAAGATCGAGGAAGAGACGGAGCGGGATCGCTTCCTCGAGCCAGCGGAGGCCGTCAAGTGGGGCCTGGTCGACGAGATCCTCGAGAGCAGCGAGAACGGCCCCATGGGGAAGCCCAAGGGCAAGGACGAGAAGAAGTAGCGCCAAGACATGTGCCTGCTGAGCAGGCGGTAAAGGAGTGCCCGAATGGCCGACAATAACGCGCTAATCCCGTTCGTGATCGAGAAGAGCGGTCGTGGCGAGCGGTCTTACGACATCTACTCGCGGTTGCTGAAAGACCGCGTGGTCTTTCTTGGCGGCTCGATCGACGACGAGGCGGCCAACGTGATCGTTGCGCAGATGCTGTTCCTGTCGAACGAGGATCCACACGCCGACATCAATCTGTATCTCAACTCGCCTGGCGGCAGCGTATCGGCCGGGCTGGCGATCTATGACACGATGCAATTCGTCCGGTGCGACCTGGCGACGTATTGCGTGGGCATGTCGGCAAGCATGGCGGCGATCCTGCTGTGCGGCGGCACAAAGGGAAAGCGTTTCCTCCTGCCCAATTCGCGCGTGCTGTTGCACCAGCCGATGATCGGCGGCGTCATGCAGGGCGTAGCGACGGACCTGTCCATCGAGGCCCAGGAAATCCTGCGGCTGCGCGAGGCCCTTTACAGGATCATCGCGAAGCACACGACGACGGACATCAAGAAGATCGAGAAGGACTGCGATCGGAATCTATGGCTCGATCCGTCCGAGGCCCTGGAATATGGGTTGGTGGACAAAATTCTTGAACGCCAGCCGGAGCCGACGGGCGGCGATTCATAGATCCCTGCACGATGTCGAGAAAAAACGTGTTTGAGAAGTCGTAGATCAAAGCCGGCTCGTACCGAGCCGGTTCGGGGTGGCACGCCCCGGCTCAGACAGCCTTCGGCGACCATAGCGTTGCCCCCCTGCGATCGACGTCAATCGCGTAGGTGTGTTCGCTGGCCGTTGCGGATATCATATTGACTCTATATTGGAGGCGTCCCACAACATCCGACGGGGAGATGCCTGATGCGCACGTACAAGCTTCCGGCCCTCCGGCTCGCCCGCCTGTTCCTGCTCGTGGCGGTGGGGGCGTTCGCATTCGCCTGCAACGGCCCGGATGTCACCGACTCCAACCGCTTGACGCAGATCCAGGAACTCGAAGACGAAAACGCAAGCCTACGCAGACAGCTCGTCGCCAAGGACGAGGCCATTGGAGACCAGGCTCAGCGCATCCAGGCACTACAAGGCCTGCAAGGCGAGCGTTCGGTCGATTCGCTGATTCACGTCTCGAACATCGAAGTGCACACATTGTCCGGCGGCTACGACGACGACCATGACGGCGTCGACGAGTGCGTCAAGGTGTACCTCCGTCTTCTCGACCAGGATGGCGAGGCGATCAAGGCCGCTGGGACCGTCCACATTCGATTGCTCGATCTTGCCAATCCGCCCACGTCACAATTGGTCGGCGAGGTCCGCCTGACCGCGGACGAGATGAGGCCGTTGTGGTTCGGCCGATTCCTCACGGCGCACTACACGATCAGGGTGCCGTGGGCCGACGGCGCCGAGCGAGCCGAACACAAGTCGATCACCGTCGTGGCTCGATTCACCGACTTGCTGACGGGACAATCATTTTCGACACAGGCGGTTGTCGAGGTAAATGGGGCGGGGTCTGCTCAAAGCGGCATTCAGCCAAAAGGGGGCCAGGCGTCGGGTCTGAAGGCTTCCAGCCCACGTTCTTGATTCCCGACACCTTTCGGTCATCCATCAAATCAGTAAGCATCAGCCACCATACGCCGGTGCCCAAGGGGGCTTGAAGCCGCCGCCCGGGTTCGGTCACACCCAACCGTAGAACGCCATAAAGCCTGCGGCTTCCCGGGTTTATAGGTCGCCGAGAGGCCAAGCCGCTCCATTTGGCTGACAAAAGTAGGTGCGGCATGAAGGGTTATTGAACCCGGCTTCCTTGCTGACCGATAAACGAGGCATAGCGGCTGGCGCCGGGCCGCGATCAAGCGAAAAGGAGTTCGACGGTGTCTATCAATCGCGGATTTGCGATTCTATCAGTAGCGGCGGTTCTGTTGGTCGGCGTGGCATGCGAGACAACGATCACAACAACGCTTCCCAGTGGGGCAGCTTCATCGGGCCTGCGCGCACCGGACGGGATCGACGCCGAGAACCCGAACATCGAACGTTCGTCGCTTTGGATCGACTTCGACGGCATCAAGACGGTCCGGATTGAGATTCCGATGGGGCGCGTGAGTGTGACGCAGTCGAACGGCAGCACCGGCGCCATGCTGCGGGTCACGGAGTTCATTCTCGTCGAGGGCTTGAGCTACGAGGTGCTGACGCAGATGCACACGCATTCCGCAGTCAGCGCCGAGCGATCGTTCGTCGATGATTCCCGGCTGGACATCAAAGCGTCACTGGCTGATGGGCTTGCCGAGACGGATGTTGTCTTTGACGTGCGGGTGGTGATACCAGAGGGGGCGAACGTCGAGGTTCTTCTTTCGGACGGACCGGTCGAGGTGATGGACGTCACGGGGAACGTCGAGATCCGAACGGCGAACGGCGAGGTAAGTCTGAACCATGTGGAAGGCAACGTCGTGGCCTTGACGAGCAATCGCCCGATCAGCGCGATTGACGTGACGGGCAACGTTCGGGCGGAGACGAGTGATGCCGGTATCACGTTGCGGCTGGCGCCGCCGCCTGATGGCAAGGTGACAGCGAAGACAACGGACGGCACGATCCAACTGACGATCGCCAACACGACGGCGGCGACGGTGGAGCTGACCGCCATCGAGGGTGTTGTGACCGCGAACCTCAGCGGGTTCGAGGTGACGGACATCTCGACGGGTAGCGGGTTTCTCAGCGGTGTGCTGAACCAGGGCGGGGGCGAGATCGAGGCCTACTGCGAGCGAGGGGAAATTGTCTTCGGAGGAATGTAGGGCGAGAAGAACAAGGCTGAAAGATGAAGGTTGAAGGATGAAGAACCCAGCGAGCCGGCTCGTCTCGAGCCGGTCTTCCTGCCGGCTCTTGTAACCTGCCTACTCATACGACGTACACCCGACCTTTTCACGGAACGGGCCGCTATTCCATCAGTGCCCGAACGTGTGCCGCCACCGATCGTGCGAGCGCATCGAGGTTGTATCCGCCCTCCAACGAACTGATGATGCGCCCGCCGCAATGCTCGGCAGCCAGTGCCCGTAACGCGCGTGTCATGATCGTGTAGCCGTCATCTGAAAGTCGAAGCCCGCCGATCGGGTCCGCGACGTGGGCATCGAATCCTGCCGAGACGATCAGGAAATCCGGAGCGAAACCACGAACCGCCGGCAACACCTTTGACTCCAACTCCGCCAGGTAGTCCGCCTCCGACGTTCCCGGCAAAATCGGCACGTTCAGCGTGGCACCGGCGCCCGGACCTTCGCCCGTCTCGCGGGGCGTCCCGCTGCCGGGAAACTGCGGAAACTCGTGCAATGAGGCGTAAAACACATCCGGATCGCGCCAGAAGATATCCTGCGTGCCGTTGCCGTGATGGACATCGAAATCGACGATGGCGATCCGGC
>JAUVGW010000096.1 GCA_030593565.1 Phycisphaerae bacterium
GCTACTGATCGTCCTTGACGCTAACAACAGGGTCGTGTCCTGGAATAGTACGGCCGAGCGTGCGTTCGGCATTGTGACAATGGACGCGGTCGGCCAGTTGCTCGCTGACCTGGAGATTGAGTGGGATCACGGCACGGTCGTGAGAGCTATCACAGAGTGCCGTACCAAGAATTGGCTGATGCGCGTGGATGAGCTGCGCTTCAAGCCAACCGTTGGCACGGGGGGATTCCTTAGCATCGCGGCGAATCCTCTAAGCACCGATCGAGGCGAGTGCGCTGATGTTCTCCTTGTCGCGGCGGACATCACCGAGCAGAAGATCCTGGAGGGCCAGTTGGCCCAGGCACAGAAGCTGGAATCGATTGGACAATTGGCCGCCGGCATCGCCCACGAGATCAACACGCCCACGCAGTATGTCGGAGACAACACGCGGTTTCTTCAGGACAGTGTGCAGGATCTGATCAAGATCGTGGATCGATATGCCGGCCTGTTGGACCGCGACAGGGAGCCGCGGAGCTGGGACGAGCGCACCGCCGAGATCAAGACCGCCCTCGAAGAGTTGGATGTCGAATTCCTCAAGGAGGAAATCCCCAAAGCGATCGAGCAATCGTTAGAGGGCGTGGAGAGGGTGGCGAAGATCGTACGGGCTATGAAGGACTTCTCGCATCCCGGCGCGGAGGGAAAGGAGGTCGTCGACCTGAACAAAGCCATCGAGAGTACGGTCACGGTGGCCCGGAGTGAGTGGAAGTACGTGGCCGAGATGGAGACGGACTTTGACCCTGCCCTGCCGCCCGTGCCTTGTCTGGCGGGCGAGTTCAACCAAGTCATCCTGAACATCGTCATCAACGCCGCGCACGCCATCACCGATGTGGTGGGCAAGAACACCGGCGAGAAGGGCACCATCACTATTGCGACGCGGCAGGATGACGATTGGGCTGAAATCCGCATCAGCGATACCGGGACCGGCATCTCCGAGGAGCATCGCTCCAAGGTCTTCGACCACTTCTTCACAACCAAGGAAGTGGGCAAAGGAACCGGTCAGGGCTTGGCGATCGCGTATGCCGTGGTCACCGAGAAGCACGGCGGTACCATCACCCTGGAATCCGAGATGGGCAAAGGAACGACTTTTGTCATCCGCCTGCCGATCGAACCCGAATTGGCTACCGCAGTGGAGACACCGCAGCATGAAGAAGCGTGTTCTCTTCGTTGACGACGAGCCCAACGTCCTGGATGGACTGTGGCGCATGCTCCGCGCCGAGCGAGGGCGGTGGGATATGAGGTTCGTTGGCGGCGCGGATGCGGCGCTGGATCAGATGCGCGCCGCTCGTTTCGATGCCGTGGTGTCGGACGTGAACATGCCGGGTAAGGATGGCTTCGCGCTTCTGGCGGAGATGCGTACGGACGAGCGAACCCGGGAAATTCCGGTCATCATCCTGACGGGGCGGCACGAGAGCGACATCAAGCGGCGGGCCCTGAACCTGGGAGCCACGGATCTCCTCAATAAGCCGGTCGATCCGCAGGACCTCATCGCGCGGCTTCGAAGCGCGATCCGTCTGAAGGCCTATCAAGACGAGATCAAGGGTCAGAACGCGATTCTCGAACGCAAGGTCAAGGAACGAACCGCCGAGCTGGCGGACTCGCACCTGGACATCATCTGGCGTCTCGGCAAGGCGGCCGAATATCGTGACGAGGAGACCGGCAACCACGTCGTGAGAGTGGGATGCTACTGCCGCGTCATCGCTGAGACGCTGGGCGCCGACCACGAATTCGTGGAGATGCTGTTCCTCACCAGCCCTCTGCATGACATCGGGAAGATTGGCATCCCAGACACGATTCTCCTGAAGCGCGGTCCACTGAACGAAGATGAGTGGGACGTGATGAAGCGGCACTGTGCCATCGGAGCCGAGATTCTGCGTGATGACTCCAAAGTGATGAACGCGTTTCTCGCGTGGCGTGGAGCGCGCAAGTGTGGCCGCAACGGAAACGCTCAGAACCCCATTCTGAAGATGGCCTCGTCGATTGCACTGACGCATCACGAATGGTGGGACGGAACAGGCTATCCGGCTGGTCTTGTCGGCGAAGAGATTCCGCTGGAATCTCGTATCGTCGCCCTGGTGGACGCGTACGGCGCCCTGTGCTCTGAACGGCCCTACAAGCCAGCGCTCTCGGAGGATGAAGCACTGACGGTCATACATGAAGAAGCCGGTCGGCACTTCGACCCAGCGGTCTACGCCGCCTTTGTAGAGTCAGTCGACGAGCTGCGGGCGATCCGAACAGAGTTGCGCGATGAGGTTTCCTGCCCGGTAGGGATAGGATGTACGACATGAAACGGATCCTGTTCGTTGACGATGAACCCAACGTGCTCGATGGGCTGAGGCGCATGCTCCGCCCCCTGCGGTCGCAGTGGAGCATGATGTTCCTCGATAGCGCCGAGAAGGCATTGGAGCTGCTGCGACAGGAAGCCGACGAGGCCCTGTACGCTGCCAAGGATGGCGGACGGAATCAAGTACAGGTCGCGACTGGGCCGCGCAACGCCCGGACGTGTGAGCGAGTTGCTGCAGGATCCTGACTGTCAGCTAGAGGACAGAGCGATGCCAAGGAAGAACATCCTATTCGTTGATGATGAACCGAACGTGTTGCAGGGTCTCAAGCGGATGCTGCGCCCGATGCGCCGCGAATGGGAGATGAGCTTCTGTCCCAGTGGACAGGAGGCCCTACAGGCGCTGGCCGAAGGGGCTTTCGACGTGGTCGTTTCGGACATGCGGATGCCCGGCATGGATGGTGCTCAGTTGCTTGCCAAAGTCTTGCAACGGCACCCTCGAATCGTACGCATAATCCTGTCAGGGTACTCATCCAAGGAGTCGGCTGTCAAGTCGGTTGGCGTGGCCCACCAGTTTCTGGCAAAGCCGTGTGATGCGAAGAAACTCAAGCAAACGATCGACCACGCCTTCGCGCTCCGCGAGTTCCTGCTTGACGAAGGACTTAAACAAACTCTCTCACAACTGAAATCAGTACCCAGCATGCCTGCGTTGTATGAGGAGCTGTTGGATGAGCTTCAGCACCCGGACGCATCGATCCAGCGGATCGGTGAGATCATAGCGCAAGACCTCGGCATGGCGGCCAAGATCCTGCAACTGGTGAACTCCGCTTTCTTCGGGCTTCCACGGCAGGTCTCCACCCCCGTCCAGGCGGCAAGTCTGCTGGGTGCCGACACCATCAAGGCGCTCGTGCTCGGCATCGATGTCTTTTCCCAGTTCAAGGCTACCACGGTCGAGGGTATCAATCCGGAGGCGGTTCAGGAGCACTGCACCGCGACCGCAGCAATGGCGAAGCAGATTGCGATGGCCGAGAAGGCCGGACGAGAGGTGGCGGATGCCTCGCTGATGGCAGGCTTCCTGCATGATATCGGCAAGCTGATCCTCGTACAGAACCTGCCCGAGCAATACCGGCAGGTCGCGGCGTATATGTCAGAACAGGATGTTGCTCTGAGTGATGCCGAGCGCAAGGTACTTGGATCCACACATGCCGAGGTTGGAGCGTACCTCCTGGGACTCTGGGGGCTTCCAGATCCCATCGTTGAGGCGACGGCGTTCCATCACCGCCCTAGTGAATCTTTCGGGCAATCCTTCTCGGCACTTACGGCGGTCCATGCTGCCAATGCCTTCGCGCATGATGGAGCTGGCACAGACAAAACGGAAGAGCTTGATCTTGATTACCTGACCCAACTGGGCATTGCGGATCGAGTGCCCACTTGGCGAGCAGCCTGCCAGGACAGCAAAAAGACCGCGGAGGTGACGTGTGAGTAGGAAGGTCTTGTGTGTCGATGATGACCCGAACATCCTGAATGCCTACAAACGCGGGCTCCGGAAGCTATTTCAGATCGAGACGGCGGCAGGCGGCGCAGAGGGCCTGAAGGCAATTGCTTCCCAGGGCCCGTTCGCTGTAGTTGTCTCTGACATGCGTATGCCGGGAATGGACGGCATCCAATTCCTGACCGCAGTGAAGGAGCGCGCGCCCGAGAGCGTCCGCATCATGTTGACGGGCAACTCCGACCAGCAAACGGCGATTAACGCAGTAAACGAAGGTAACATCTTCCGGTTCCTGACCAAGCCTTGTTCACTTGAACATCTCGCCAAGGCGCTGACGGCAGGTATCGAGCAATACCGTCTGATTACTGCCGAAAAGGAACTACTCGGAAAAACCCTCAAGGGGGCGATCAAGATCCTTAGCGAGGTACTGTCTCTCACGAATCCAACAGCATTTGGCCACGCCTCGCGGGTGCGCGGTGTCGTCCGAGATCTCTGCAAAGAACTGGAATTGGAAAACTCGTGGCAGTTTGAGATTGCGGCAATGCTCTCGCAGATTGGCTGTGTCACGATCCCCCCGGATACGTTGGAGAAGATGCAAAAAGGAGAAGACCTCGCCGCTGACGAATCCAAGATGCTCGAGTCCCATCCGAAGGTGGGTCGCGATCTGGTTGCGAACATCCCGAGATTGGAGGTCGTCTCACGGATTATCGGTTACCAGCAGAAGCGGTTCGACGGCTCCGGCATCCCATCCGACTCAGTGGCGGGAAGCGACATCCCCCTGGGCGCCCGCATTCTCAAGATAGCACTGGACTACGATGCCCTGAAATGGAGTGGTCTGGCGGATTCGGATGTCCTGATCGAGCTGAGTGGGCGCGTAGGATGGTATGACCCTCAGATCCTGGAGAAGGTGGGGAACATCCGAGGGGCCACGGGGCCGGTGAGTATCCGGAATGTCCGAATGAGGGAACTCACTACGATGATGACGCTTGCCGAGGACGTGACAACCATCGAAGGATCCTTAGTCGTCGGCAAGGGTCAGGAAGTGACACCGTCCCTACGCGAGCGGCTGAAGAACTTCTCGCGACACAGGGAGATCAAGGAACCGATCCGCGTGATCGTTCAGATGGACAGCCGGTCGCCCGCGATGGCGCGATCATGAGTAGATTGGAGGCAAAGCGATATGACTCACACAGTACTCCTGGTAGACGATGAGCCCAATGTTCTCAACGGGTTGATACGTATTCTGCACAAAGAACCATACGAGATCCTGACGGCCAACACGGCTGAAGAGGCGGCAGAACTGCTGGAAAACGAGAACGTTGACTTGATCGTCTCCGACGAAGAGATGCCCGGGATGTCCGGCACGGAATTTCTGGCGTGCGTGGCGAGAGACTACCCGGACGTCGTTGGAATCGTGCTGACCGGTAACCCCACGTTACCGGCGGCACTCCGCGCCATTAACGAGGGGAAGGTCTATCAGTTCTTCACCAAGCCGTGCAATGAGATAGATCTCGCGATAACAATCCGGCGCGCCTTGGAACAGAAGGATCTGAAAGAGAAGAGCCGTGAGCTGCTGGAGGTCACCAAACGTCAGTCGGCTCTTATTGAAGAGGCCAGAATGCTTCGGCGACTGAGAGACCTATCCCGCAAGGACAGGTCCGCGGTCGTCGCGAAGGAAGGGCAACCGGTCGCGCAGCGTGAGCTGATTGAGGCGATCGATGACGAGATCCGCAGAGGCAAGGAGGTGCTCAGAGATGTCCGAAGTGGCCAGGATGATCCGGACGAGACAGAACAATCCGCTGCCTCCTGTGCGCTTCGCGAGGACTAACGAGGATTCCAGAGAGCCGGCCGAGTGCACTCCGCCTCGGAGTCAAGCGTACCCCAGGTGGTAGGCGGCTTCAGTGGAGGTAAAAGCCAGGAGTGGCTCTGCATCGTGTCGTGTTGTGACCTTGCGAATCAAACGCGGGATTGCGGGCTTGGAGATGATGATGTGGTGAGCTGGCCCGAAGCTCGACAGTTTCTTGCCTGCGTTTCGTGATGCATTCGTGGCGGAACCAGCGTGGGAACAGTCCAGACAACAGCGCGAGTCGCTTGACAGCCACACGCAATGCCGACCGTGGGGTGACTTTTCAAATCACATTACTTCCATATCAGGGAGATCAGAATGATGCAGACTCAAGCCATCGTGTTCATCGTGGACGACAACCCGGCCATATGTGAGTCACTGAGCCGGCTCTTTGATGAAGTGGGGCAGCCCTGCCGCACGTTCAGTAGCGCCAACGAGTTCTTGGGTGACTACGACCCCTTGTCCCGGCTGCCTGATCCTGGATGTGCGGCTCCCATGCATGGGCGGTATCGATTTGCACCGCAGGCTCGTTGCTGACGGCATCACGATCCCAGTTATCATCGTCACGGGTCATGGGGACATCACCATGGCCGTCGATGCCATGCAGAGAGGAGCGGTAGGCTTCTTCGAAAAGCCTGTCAAGGCGCAAGGATTGCTCGATAACGTTCAGGTGGCTCTGTCGCAGGATGCCGATAATCGGCGAGCGATGGCCGAACGTGAGGAGATACGGTGTGCCCAAGGCAGACGCCGGGTACTCAACGTCGGCGATATGCGCCCCGCCCTGTGCCGCGGCCACTGCCTCGTTCGGCCCCCTGACACTGACAAGTAGGCGCCCCATGTCATCCTCTCAAGCAACCGTTGTCGGCCCGCAACTCACTCTCGGCGGGCGATGATCCGCCGATGGCAGCCACGAATCGGGCTTCTCGCAAGAAAGGGGGCTCGATGGCCCCGAAGGGTTCCGTGGACCACTTGATCGGCCCTGAGCGCGCCGAGGCATCATCCGACGTTTCTATCGCATGGAATCCGGTTCGCAAAATCCACGCATGACACAATCCCTGATCCTTGGGCTTCGCACGTGACCATCGGCCCAATCATAACGACCAAGCCCGACTCCTGTTGTCCGATCGCCCCTGCCCTGTTACGATATGCCGTAGATTAGTTGCCCAGGGGACAGCGAGTCGAACCATGCCGTCCGACCATGACGAAAGCGAGTGGCAGACCCGCAAGAAGCGGATCGACACCAAGCTGAAGGCCCAGGATTGGACAATCGTTCCCCAAGGTCAAACGGCAGCCCCCGGCATCCCGTGGCGGAAGTGGATGCGCAAGTACCGCGTCTGGGAAGCAAACCGAAAGGGCTTTCAGCGGCCCGAGAACTGGATCGAGCCCGAGCTTAGGAAGGACCGCTCGTCTTTCTTCAAGGACCTGGAGGACGACGGCTGCATCCCGTGTGCGATCGAGGAGTACGAGACCGAAACCGGCCCAGCCGACTACGCCCTGCAACTCGATGGCCGCATCGTGGGGGTCATAGAAGCCGTCTTCCACGTACTGGATGAAGTTCTCCGTCGTGATGGGCGCGTCGTCCACGAGGTCAAGCAGTATATCGCCCATGCTTGTGGTCAGACGCACAAGGTTCGTCACGAGAGGCGGAACTTCGGCGACACGGAACCCGATGTCGTAGTACTCGTACGTCGGGGTGCTGATGTCGCGGCCCGCCGCGCGCAGGGTGCCGTCGTAGTAGTCGAACGACCCGCCACGCAGACCGCGAGCCGAATTGTAAAGTATCGCTTCGTTCCACTCCCAGACGTTGCCGCCCTGGTCGAACGTTCTGTAGGGACTGTCTGAGGGCTTCGCAGAGTAGGCTCCCACCTCGGTTCGGTAATAGGGAGCCCCGATGGTATACCCGCCGTCATAGTAGTTGGCGGAGCCGTCCATCATGTCTGTGCCCGGAGGGACCTCCGAAGTCGGCGCCGTGTTCGATTTCGTCGGGTAATCCCAGTAGTTCCCCGTCGCGCCGTCGTCCTTGTGATAGGCCGCCTTGTACCACTCGTCCTCCGATGGAATCACCCAGGTGGCGTCCGGCTCACGCGTGATGGCCAATAGCTCGGCATTGGTCATGGCCCCGTTCAGGAAGTACGAGCCGTCCTCCGTGGTCGAGAGGTCTTGCGCGCCCGTCGGCTGACCGTTGTGCAACCAGTTGGCGAACCGCGCCGCGTCCCCCCACGAGACGTAGTTCACCGGCCGGTCGGCCCAGTCGGCCGCCACGCCGTACGCATAGCTGCCCGAAGAACCACCGCGCTCGATCTTACACCCGTAGCTGCTCGCCCACATGGACGTGTTGTACAGCCCGTAGGTGTCGGTGGCCGCCACGGCGTTGAGGAACGCCGTGTACTGCCCGGCCGTCACCTCATAGGTACCGATGTCGTACACGTAGTCCACCGCGCCGCAGATGCGGTCCGGGCCCCAGCCGCCGGCGCCTTCGCCGGAGAGTTCGCCAGCGTTCCCCGGATTGCCGACGGTGACAGTCTCGATCACCACGCCGCAGTGATCGCAGTTGCCGTTGAGCAGACAATCGACGAACAGGGGGATGTCGAGCCCGTCCACCGTTCCGTCGCAGTTCATGTCGCCCGGCGAGACCTGGGCCTGGACCGACCCGGTCGCCGCAAAAACAACAACGACCCCAGCCGTGATAATTGCTGCTCGCTTCATCGTGGTGTCCTCCCGCATGTAGAAAGGTGAACGCTTCCTCAGAACCGCTCCGTTCGGCTCTTCAGGATACCACAGGGCACGGAAGCCATTCAAGCCATGCGCTCGCCCCACGTCACACAAGCTATCCTCCACGTCATCCGTGATGCGGGCTTCCACATCGGCGAAACGGTCGTGCTGTCGCTGGAAGATGGCCGCCCCCGTCAGGTCGCCAATGCCGTCGGCGCGAAGACGGGCGAGTCGTTTATCGTGACCGCACCGGATCAGTACGCGGCGGCTGTCGAGTTGGCTGAGCAGGTTGGGTCCGAGTTGGAGGACTGGCGAACATTGCTGGGACACCGGCGTTGTGGTTCTGCTGGTCGGAGCGTTACGCGACGTGTTGCGCAATCCATGCCCGTACATCCGCGCGCCGAGCAACATGGCACGAACGTCGATCCGCCCTCACGGCATCAAAAACACGGTTCAATCTTGGGCGGTTGGACGCGGCAGCATAGGTCATCCTGTGCGGTTGGTGAGTGTGCCGCTGTCGCTGCCCCTCGTCGTCGTGGCCATCCCGACCGCCGTCCTGTTCTACCGCAACCGCCGACGCATCCTACCGGGGCACTGCCAGAAGTGCGGATACGATCTCCGGGGCAACGTGTCGGGGCGGTGCCCGGAGTGTGGGCAAGCAATGTGAAAAGGACGCAGCAGCCTCGACGACCGACACCCCCGTGAAAGCACCAATCAATCTATCCGTCAACGGTGGTGCTGCCCCTCTCAGACACAGGCGAACCCGAGATCGGTACAGGTTCTGTCTCTGCGGGTGTCACCGGCGTGCCGGCCGGAGTGTCCTGTTTAACAGCCGTCGTTGAGTCCCCCAGCGGTACGATCAGGATGCAGTCCTTCGTCGCGGTGAACTCGGTCTCGTCCAGCAGCAGACCGGTGATGACCAACTCAACCTCATCGCCGCCGGCCATCGCGCCAAGCTCGAGGACATCGACCAACGCCTGAGTTCTGAATTTCATGGACAAGTCGAGAATGCCGTCGTTTGTTTCCTCATGGCAGTCGCAAGGCTCGCCGTCGAACGGCGTGGCGACATCCTCGAAGACCGAGTGCGGCCCCGGCGGACCTTCGTTGGGAGCCACCTCACCGCCGACGCCGTCCGCACGCAAGAGGCGAACCGAGGTAATATCGATCTCCGTTACATCGAAGTCCATCGTGCCGAGCAGCGAGATCGGGAGGACGCCGTGGCTCTCGCGATTCAGCGGATTCGGGCACGAGCCGGGCTTGATGTCCATGTACAATGCCACCTTCATGACGGTGATGGTCTGCACGCACGAGATGCTGAGTTCGGCGCACTCATCCGTTGACGTCCACGTCCGCGTGATGGTGTACATCACTGGATCGGTCGGGCCGGCTTCCGCCACCTCGTCACTGTAGGTGATCACTGCCGGGTTACCACAGTTATCTAGGCCGGCGGCCTCGCCGGTGACCGACGGATCAGTCTGCGTACCGTACTCGAGAGTCAGATCGGCCGGGCACTCAATGGTCGGATCCGTCGGGAGGAACGGCGGTTCCTCGCAGTCATCCGGCATGCCGTCGCAGTTGCAATCAGGATCGCACTCATCCGGCACACAGTTCTCGTTGCAGTCGTTTGCCGGAGGTCCGGTCTGAGCATACAACTCGAACGCCATGTCGGTCATGGTATCGAAGGTCCACGGCTCCTCAGGCAGGGTGAACGTGTAGGCCTGGCCCATGATGCCTGCCGCGAAGTCGAGATTGCCAACCTCCCAGAACATCGAGTCGGAGTCGCCGGCCGTATCGCAGTAGAACTCGACCCAGTACGTGCCAGGAGCCAGAGCAACCGGTGTCAGCGTCATCGTCGCATCCCACTCATGCACGCCAAACAGGATGATTCCCGTCTGGACACGATTGGTGGGCACGGACGGCTGTGTGCTGATCGCGGCGCCAGGCATGCCCGCGGCATCCTCGCGAATGATGACGGTCATGTCCGCAGCCGGATCATGGTCACCCGGGTAGAATCCCATCCACGCCCGCATCGATGTGAGCGTAGTCATTTCTGTCACCACGAACTGCTCGGCCAGAATCTGTAGGCCGCCGGAGCAGAATTCGCAGTCGATGTCGGAGAAGATGCCGTTCGACTGGTTCGGCAACTGGCTGATGATTGGATCGCCGTCGTTGCGGGCGCCGCAACCACCGCCGATGTCGGTTAGGGTCATCGTGCTACCAGTGAAGCCACCACCCATGGCGTCGAACACCATGGTCCCTTCGTAGTAGATCGTGAATCCACCCGGAGAGTAGATGCCGTCACCGTACGAGTCGTCGATGGTGAAGTCGTAGCAACTGGTCGAGGACACATCCACATCAACGGTGTAGAAGGTGCTGTTGCCAAAACCACTGCCTGACGCCACGAGACCGCCACTTTGTTCGGTGAGGCTCCACGTGGTTTCATAACCCCACGAATCCGTCAGGAGTTCGATCGTGATCACGGCAGCACCCGGATCACTGGGCGCCTCATTCAACTGGCAACCATCGGGGATGCCGTCGCCCTGGCAGTCCTGACACCAGTAGTATGGGCCGCAAGGCGCTGGCTCCTCACCGCCGGCGGCGCAGTAGCCCGTGACGGTCATGTCGCCATCGCCTGGGTCGTTGCCGCCCTCGGCACAGCCTAGCTCAACACCGGCGCCATCGTACACGCAGTACGACACCTCGGTGGCCCACGACACGGCCGTGAAGTCGCAGAAGATCTCGTCGTCCGTATCGGCGGTGAAGAACACCGTCTCCGGACCCGAGCCTGCTCCGAGCGTCACGCCCGACAGGGCCGGCGAGCCGTTGACGTACACGTCAACCGTGCAGCCGTTCCAGCCGTTGCCATAGCTATCCCACATGGTGATGGAATGCTCACAAATCGGCGGCTGCGTGCCGCAATCAGCAATGTCGCAGTTATCGGGGACATTGTTGTTGTTGCAGTCATCCACGGTTCCGGACGCGATGGCGCACTCGTCGGTCTCGCCGTCCTCGTCGCAGTCCGCGGGATCACCGCAATCGGTGAAAATGCCACGGAACACACCGCCGGCTGCGGCACAGTCAGTTTCAGGCATGATCTCGCAGCCGTCGTAACCGAGACAGCAACCGCCGGGCGGGATCGCGCAGTTACCCTCACAGGTCACACCCGTGGGATCGACACCGCCGACACCGTCCGAGCACAACTCCGTCCCCCACGAGTCGTAGATGTAGTACGAGCACTCATACGGCCAGCCACCCGGTGTCCAGACGCTCGTGATCTCACCCTCACTACACCAGAGGGGGAAAGAAAAGAAGACGTCCTCAGGGCCATAGCCGGAATCGAGCGTCACCCCGCCCAGAACCAGATAATCACCGATATATATGTCGATGAAGCCGCCGTTCCAGCCGTCGCCGTAGTCATCCCACAGGGTGACCTTGTGTTCGCAGCCGCATGTTATGGCACCGCAATCGCAGGGCATCTCTTCGCATAGCAGGCCGGCGCAGAATATGCCAGGGCAATTAATCTCGAGTACGCCGTCTTGGCACTCGCCGGTCCAAGGATCGCAGCAGGCGCCTGGATTTCCGCACGGCGGATCCAGCGTCTCACAGGTCTCCTGATAGTGGAACGTCAGCGGTGGCATGCAGTCTTCGGCGTCGACGTCGTTTGTGCATGCGTCGTCGGCCGGATCACAGCACGCGCCGATCAGTGGATCATCAGTGCAGGCACAGATATTCGCGATAAGCTGAGCCGAATCGCCAACGCTGTAGGTGGAATCCAGGATACCTGGCGCGCAGTACACCTTTCGATCGCCGCGCCAGATTATCGCGGGCAGACCGGTCTCGGTAACCGTTCCCGAGGTGACAGCGCCTGCCAGTGCTGACGCCTGATCCCAGTAACCTGAACTAAGAGCGAGGGGAGCGCCAATGACGTGCACGCAATCCGCGCCGTCGCCGGCGTAGGTCCCGGCAGCCCAGGATGAGGCTGTTCCCGGCTGGTAACCGGCCGTCATGATCTGCCCGGCTAGGAAGTTGCCGGCCGTCGGCAGGCACCACTGCCCGAGTATGACCTTGCCGCCCTGATCCACGAATTCAGCAAGAACATCGCCCATCGCGACATTGTCGGCGTAGGCGTAGTTGGCCCACGTGTAGACGCAGCAGTAATCCTTTATATCGTCCAGGGTCGGGGTGCTCGCGGCCGCATCCCAGTAGGTGACGTCGCTGCCGCTGAGCCCGGCAAGTTCCCCACGCCACATTGGGTTGTCCGGATTCGCTGGTGCGTAGAGGATGCCGTCGCAGGTGTAGTCACCGCAGGCAGCTTGTCCCAACTCCAGCCACGGATCAGGCTCACAGACCGCACCGGCGATGAACCTGCCATCGCAATTCGCCTCGAATTCGATCGTGCACGCACCTGTGTCATCATCGCAGCAGGCGCCTGGCGTACCGCACAGGGGGTTCAATGCATCGCATTCCCAACCCGGCTCGAAGCGACTACTGGCGGGGCAGTTCAACTCAAAGACGTTGTCGGCGCAGTCGCCGGTGTAGATGTCGCAGCAAGCACCCGGATTCCCACACGGCGGGGACAGGTCAGCACAGTCCGCCTCGTACATCCACTGTAGCGGCGGCAGGCAGTCCATAGGCTCGACGCCATCGGTGCATATCCCCGTCCCCGGATCGCAGCACGCACTCCACCAGAGGGGATGGGTGCAGGCGACCATGTTCGCCGTGAGTTGGACGACGTCGCCGTAGGTGTAGAGCGAACCCGTGTTGCCCGGGCTGGACCAGACGGTATGCTGCGGGTTCATACTCACGAAAGCAGACCCGTTGAGTGTGGTGCCATCGCTGAACGCCCAGGAGAGAGTCGTACACTGGTCGAAGTAGTTCGACGAGAGGGAACCAAGGGATCCATAACTCGTCGGGCACTGGAAGCCGTCGCCAGCGTAGGAGTCGGCGGCGGACGACGTTGCCGACACCGGATTGTAACCCTCATCAGTCATGATCCGGCCGGCCAGGTAGTTGCCCGCCGTCGGCTGGCACCACTGACCGAGAATCACTCTACCGCCGTTGTCGACATAGTCGGCCAGCACGTTACCCATGGCAATGTTGTCGGCGTAGGGGTAGTTCACCCACGTGAAGACGGCCGCATAGTCCATGAGGTCCGCGAGGGTCGGCGTAACGGTTCGCGGATCGAAGTAGTCGACCGGCGAATCCATCAGCGCCGCCGACAGTGCCGCACGGAACGCCGCGTCGTCCGCCTCGGACGGGCAATACAGCACACCCGTCGGGACCCAATGGCCGCAAGGCGGCGTGAACGGATCAGGATCGCAAGGCGCGCCAGCTTCGAAGCGACCGCCGCAGTTGAGCTCGAACTCCTGCGTGCAAATTCCGGTATCCTCGTCGCAGCAAGCACCCGCATTCCCACACGGCGGTTCCAGACCGGCACAGTCCGCGTCGTACCTCCACTGCAGCGGCGGCAGGCAGTCCATGCAATCGGCAAAGTCGGTGCAAACGCCCGTGTAGGGATCGCAGCAGGAGCCCCAATAGCTGCCGCCGAAGCAGCAGATGCCGAACTCGCCGATGGCGAAGTCAGCGCCGCTGGTGCAAACGATCGTAATGGTCTCGATTCCGTCGCCGCAGACGCCCGCGAAGGCGGCTCCGCCTTGCCCGTCAGCCGTGAACTCCGGGGACTCGATCACACCGTTGGCGATCAGCTTGAACGTGTGCTCCTCAAACGGATTCGGCTCGACATACATGTAGAAGTTGTACAAAGCGGGTGGCAGAGTCAATGTGACCTCCGTCGCCCCGTTGCTGTAGTACACGTCGCCCGTGTAGCCGTGACTCCAGCTCGACCAGCCGGCACCAATCCTCCGGTGGCTCAGCGGGATGGAGAACTCGATGTCCCCGCCGGTCGGGCACGGCGAAGGCACGTCGCCGACGTCCATGAGTGCCGGCCTGGGATCGAGCGGGAATTCCGTCATCGGGCAGCAGCAGTGCACATCGGGAGGCGGGTCCGTGCCCGGATCGAACACGAAGATGAAATGCGCGTGGGCGCAAGGCGGACTGATCTCGGCGCACAGGACGCCGGGGGCGTGTCGGGTGCCGGTACAATCCAACTCCAATACATCGTCAGTGCACACGCCACTGGAATCGTCACAGCAGGCGCCGCGATTCCCGCAGTTCGGGAACGCATCCGCACAAGTCACTTCCATCGCGAATTGCATCGGAGGCAAGCAGTCAGTGGCCTCCACGTCATCCGTGCAGGTGCCTGTGGTCGGATCGCAGCAAGCGCCGAATGGCACGTCGCCGGAAATAAGGACGCTGTAGTCCTCGACCTCGCCATAAGTGGTCGTGCCACACGGGGCGGGCGTGGGATTGTTGTAGTCGATTCGGATACGCATCCGGGTGTAGCCCGGAATCGCAGTCGGCGGCACGCTGAACGAGCCCGTCGCGACCGCTCCGCCTGGATCGACCATCATGACCGTCTCGCCGTCGTCATCCCAATCCTTGTCGCCGTTCCAGTCGATCCAGACCGCGGTGACGTCGGTGCCGTAGTAATTGCCGTTTGTCACCGTGATGTCATAGCTCATGCCGATGAGCAACAACGCCACCTGGTCAGTGTAGTCCTCGTACCCGCCACATGCGCTGGAGTTGTCGATCGTTCCGCCGGCGTGCGGGAGCAGGACATTGCTGATGAACTCATCGCACCCACCAGAACCGTCACAGTAGGTTGGGGCCCCGCAGTCATACGGTGGAAAGGCCGTGCAGCTCTCGTCCGGGTCCCACCAGGTCTCCTCGCTGCTACTCAGACAATCCTCGCTGGTCATGTCGCCGATACACTCGTAGGGATCATACGGAGGATCGCCGGCAGCGCCGACGCAGCAGGCGCCTACCGCTCTGTCACGCGGCGCACCCGGGTCGGCCTGCTGCTCCGCGCGCAGAACATGCCCGGTGGAAAGCGCAGGCGGCAACTCACCCGTGTTCAGCATCTGTAATTCAGGCTGTTGCGAGCGCGCCTCCGGGCTCTTGGCGGCCTGGATGTTCGATGGGTTGTCCGCGCGGCGCTGCGCCTGGGCCGCATCCGCCCCTCCAGCCAGAAGCAATCCGCTCAGCACCGCAATCACGTTCGGGATTCTGCTTACCGCGTACATCTCGGCTCCTCCTGCCACGGCCCGACTCCAGATGTCGAAGCGGGCACATCCTGCGAGTCTCAGAAGTGAAGAACTTTATTATACGATTATACGGCTTAACTGTCCAGGCACGCAAACGGCCCCACTGGACGGCCAAATCCGCAGCCTGGTCAACGCCGTCGACGCTAAGACCGGCGAGTCGTTCACGGTGATGGCCCCGACGATGTACGAGGCCGCTGTCGAGTTGGCTGAGCAGGTGGGGTTTGATCTGCGAGACGGTTGAACGCTTACCGTCTTCGCTTCATCGCCACGATGCCGCCAAGGAGGAGCAGGGAGAGGGTGGCGGGCTCGGGAACCCCCAGAAGTTCAAACGCCAAGTCCTTGTTTGTGCCAGCCGGAGGGGCGTCTGGACAATCCCCGGAGTTTCCTTGGAATTCGGTCCAGAACGGGATTGCGAATTCCTCAAAGCCCCGATGGGCGGGGAAGCCAAGATCCGTTTCTTCGGAGATGCACCACGCCGACTGTGGAGGGGCCGGATGTTCTGGAACCAGTGACAGCCAGTACCTCGTCTCCTTACTCAGCACCATGTCCACTGGGATGTCCAATTGAAAGAACGGTTGGCATTCGCCGCCCACGTCCTCATTCAGCAAGTCCTCAGCAGGCACATACTGCGTGGCGACGACATTGCCCGTGTGCCCGCCACTACCGTCGGGCGCTCCGTCAGGCATATTCTCCAACGAGTTGGCGTATACGGTGACGGTGATTCCGTCCCATGTGGTCGTCGGCGTTGCGTCTCCGGTGCCCGAACCGAAGAACGCAAAGGCAGTCCGCACCAGCATTACTCGAACGTCCGGGCCCGGCAACTCGGAAGCCACCAATTCAAAATCGTCGGCCGCCGCAGCGTTGAACTGCCACATGGGCTCGGCAGGGAGTCCACTTAACTGACTGGCTGGGGCTCCGTAATCATCAAGGACCTCGCCGTTGTTGTAGAGGGAAATGATTCCTGCCCGCGCCGGTGGCGCACAAAGCATCACCGCGCCCAATGTTGCCATAATGAGTCCACCGAGATGTCTTGTCTCCTTCGCGTTCATCGCTGGTCTCCAGTTTCTTGATGCCCAGTTTCCGATGCCACACAGGCAGGCCGAGATTTCCCATGTGAACTCCGCTGGCGGCGTGCGCAGTCTTCGGTTCATGCTCAGTGG
>JAUVGW010000217.1 GCA_030593565.1 Phycisphaerae bacterium
ATTCCCTGATTATTCGTGGTTCGGCTCGTCCGCGATTCGGGTTGCGGCCGTGCGGAACTTCTTCTCGAAGTCGTCCTCGGACATCTTGGCGACGGACGCGAGTTTGGCGAGCATCACGGGGTCGTCCAGGTCGGAGGATTCAAGGCGGATCATGTAGGCCCGGGCGACCCCGTAACGATCAGACTTGACGTCCACTTTGCGGATGCGCGTTCGGTTTGTCTCGGGATCGACCATCTCGGAGAAGTTCATGGGGCGGATGTTGGCGTGCTGAAGCGTGACCATCACGCCGCCGGTGAGGTCCAGGCTCGTGGCGAGGAGTAGCCGGACGGCGCCGTTGCCGAGGTCGCGGCAATAGGCCATGTCCTTCGGGGTCGGCGGCGCGCAGCGGAGCATATATCCGAGCACCTGATCGACGATCCTGATCTTCTCGCCTCGTTCGGCGAATCTGCGTATCAATTCGTCGCTCAGAATTCTTGCGATGGGAATCTCCGACAGACGGATGTGCCCGGCGGCATCCAGTTTGACCTCCATGCCGAGAAGCCGCTCGATTTCCTCCTTGTCGCCGAGGCGGTAGGCGAGGCCCTCGGCGATGACGGCGACACCGTCGTCGCGGCCCATGACCTTTCGCTTGATCATAGCGCCTTCGAGGACGTCGGCGATCTCCTGGATGCTGGTTGTTTCCGGGAATTCCTCGGGGATGAGCGTCAGCGTCGCGCCCGTGGACTTGCCGGTACCGAGCGCGAGGAAGCCGGAATGGCGTCCCATCAGCGCGACGAAATACCATCGGCTGGTGGTCTTGGCATCCTCCATCAGGTTGCGCACGAGTTCCGCACCGAGGTGCCGGGCGGTGTTGAAACCAAACGTGGCGTCGCCGCCGGGTAGCGGCAGGTCATTGTCGATGGTCTTGGGCACATGAACAACGCGGATGCGGCCGCCTGTCTTCTCGGCGACGAAACGCGCACTGAGCGCCGTGTCATCGCCTCCGATTGTCATCACGTGCGTAATGCCGAGCTGCGTCAGGTGTTGCAGGACCTGGGCGACCTTCTCGTCGTCAGGCTTGGCAACGATGGAGACGCCGATTTGAGACTCGTCGAGGAGTGTTGTTCGGCCCGTTCGGAGCATGGAGCCGCCGTCGAAATGGACGCGGGCGACATCCGGGATTCGCAGTTCGACGGAATGTCGCTCCGTGACAAACTTGTCGGAAGCGAGCCACTTGAATCCGTCATAGATGCCCAGGACGGACATGCCGTTGTTTACGGCTTCGATGGTGGCGGCGCCGATGACGCCGTTGATGCCCGGCGCGGGTCCTCCGCCGACGATGATGGCTAGCCGTTTTCCGTTCATACTTCCGTTTCTCCGGCGTCCGGTAAAACCGTCAGCCTATCGGTGTTTCAGTCGGATCCGTCATGCCCGCGCAGTCCGTAGCCAATATCGGGCAATGAGCGAGCTTGCTGTAGTTACCGGCCGACGGGTCCATGACAGTTTCTGCGGAGCAACGATGATCGATCGAATAAACCCTCGAAAGAATCGAATAAACCCCCGGAGGGGGTGGTGGAATAGAGCCCAGGGCGAAGCGCAGCAAGCCCTGGGTTCGGTGCCGCGTTTGGCATCTGAACCCCCAACGGGGGTGACGGAACCGCATACGTTCGTGGGCTTTCCGGTCGAACTCCCACGGGGCGAGTTTCCGTCGCCCCCATTCGGGGGCTCGTGTCGTTCGGCACGTTGACCCAGGGCTCGCTGCGCTTCGCCCTGGGCTTTATTCCGTCGTCCGCTTCGCGGACTGGAACATCCGCCGACCACGCTCCGAGCCCGCCTCAATTGACACGGAGCCCCAGCCGGCGGCTGGTCGGGCTATTTCGTTCTGGAGGCCAGATTGTCCAGGACGTTCATGAAATTGATGTAGCTGTCATAGGGCGACTCATAAGGGTTGAAATACTTGTGGACATCGCCGTCGGCGAAGTACTTGGTACACATATAGTAGAAGTGGTCCGACGTTTGAAGCCGCCGCCAATCGTTCAACAGGTCGTCATCGCCCTTGGCCTTGACGGCTGACTCGAGGGCGTAAAGCTCCTTCAGTGCATTTGACTGCATGGCGTTGCCGAGCCATGCGGACAGGTCGCGCTCGGTGTCGGCCCAACTGATCAGGTGCGGCGCGTCAAACTCGCCGACCGGTTCGTGCATCTCGGCGACTTCGCTTGGTGTTCTGAAGGAGTTGTGGGGGTGCCTCAGGATTTCATCGGGCAGGTGGTAGAAGAAGTCGAAGATGCCGGTGTCCTTCCACTGGTGCTCACCGAGCGTTTCGTAGTCCATGAACAGGTTGACCGTATAACCGTTCCCGTGGACCTGGTTGACCCAGCGCGAGAACTTCTCGACGGTCAACGGCCATTCCGACCAACCGCGATTGCTAAACCGAAAGGCGATGTCGTCCGAGAGGCGATAGTTCTTGAGGAGGACGTGGATCGGCGTGGCGGGAGGGCGGTAGACGTAATCCGGCGAGCGATATCCGAGGATGTGGTCGGCCCCCTCGGCGATGACGGCCTTGAATCCGAGTTGGTGGGCCGCATCGGCAAGCTCGTTGTTGTAGATCAACTCCGTGTTTCGGAATGTCGTGCCCACATTGCCGAACAAATCTTCGACCTTCTGACGGTGCAAGGCGACTTGGTCGACGAACTCCTGGCGCGAATAGAGAAACGCCAGGCTGTGGTGGTAGGTTTCACAGAGGAACTCGACGCAGCCCGTCTCGGCCAGTCGTCGAAAACTGTCAATGACATCGGGCGTGTATGCCTCGAATTGATCGAGCACGACGCCCGTCAGCGCGTAGCTGACTCGGAAGCGCCCGTCGTGCCGCTTGATGAGATCGAACACGCACTGATTGGCCGGCAGGTAACACTTCTCGGCCACCTTCCGGCAAATCATCGCGTTCTTGTGATCGTCGAAGTAATTGCTATCCGCGTCGAAGACGGAATATCGGCGCAGGCGAAACGGCTGATGAACCTGGAAGTAGAAACAGATGGACGGCATAGACGGCATCCCTCCGTGGGCGATGGTCGCATTCTAGGTTTTTTTCGGGCGATGGCAACGGGCCGGAACGGGTTGATTCGGGTCCGTGACATAAGTTTTGGCGGGACGCTCCGGAGCCGAGAAACGTAGCGTCGGCCCCCTGTGGCCGACGACGAACACCTCCATCTGCCCCGGCCGACAGGGGCGTCGATCTCACCGTCCGGCCGACGCCAAGGCGGCTTGATAGACATCGATGCAGCCCTGAGCGGAATCATTCCATGTGAGCTTTCGGATTTCGAAACTGCCGTGTTCTCGGAGGGTGGCCTGAAGCGGCGGGTGTTTCAGCACCGCGATGATCTTATTGGCCATCTCGTTGACATCCCAGAAGTCGACCTTCAGGACGTGGCTGAGGACCTCCGACACGCCGGACTGCTTGGAAATGAGGACGGGCACGTCGTGGGAAAGCGCCTCCAACGGGGCGATGCCGAACGGCTCGCTGACAGACGGCATCACGTACAGATCAGCCATCTTGTAGACGCGGGCGACGTCGTCTCCTCGCAGGAAGCCGGTGAAGAGCACCTTGTGCCCGATGCCCATTTCGGCGGCCATCTCGATTGACCGGCGAATCATGTCACCGCTGCCGGCCATGATGAAGCGGACATTGTCACGGTATTCGAGCACCTTTTTGGCAGCCGCGAGGAAGTACTCCGGGCCCTTCTGCATGGTGATCCGCCCGAGAAACAGGACGATCTTCTCGTCTTTCTTGATCGCGGGCGGCAGTACCGCGGAATCGCCGTTGCTTTCAATGGCGTTGTACACCACCTCGACCTTGTCTGCAGGAGCGCCGTAACGGGCGAGAACGATATTTCGAGTCAGATGGCTGACGCAGATCACCTTTGTGGCCGCGTGGATGCCTCGTCGCTCTATGTCGTAGATTTCCTGATTGACATGCTCGCCGCTGCGATCGAACTCCGTGGAATGGACATGAATCACGAACGGTTTGCCCGTGGCTTCCGCGACGGCGATGCCGGCCAGGTAGGTCATCCAGTCGTGGGCGTGGACGACGTCGAAATCCTCGCCCGCGGCGAGTCTTCTGGCGAGTCTGGCATAACGCCGAACCTCCGAGAACATGTCGCCGTGATAGTCTTCGCCCCCGCCGTCCTGGCGACCGGCATCTTCGATGATGGATGTCGTCATGGAGGCGTCGTGGTACGGGTCGTCGCTGTCGAAATCGGGATCAGCATCGCCGATTTTCGTGCGTTTGACTTTGGCTGCAATGTCGGGCGTTGCGTAGGCCTGCAGAGCCGAGGGGATGGACAGGAAGTCGACGTTCTCCAGCTCCTTCATCTTGTAGGCGGTGAAAGCCCCCTCCTCGTCCGTAGCGTCAGTCAACGCCGCCGCCGCCGCCAGTGTGCGTTTCGTCGGCGTCTTGAGTCTAACATGAGTGGCATACTGGCTAGAGACGGGCTTGGGCAGGACGAAGATGACATGATGCCCGAGTTCGCTCATGCCGCGCGTCAGTCCGTAGCAGGCGGTGCCGAGGCCGCCGCTGATGAAGGGTGGAAACTCCCAACCAAGCATGAAGATATTCATTATTGAGGCTCAAGCGAGTGGGACGTCCAACGCGAGCGCGTCATCGAACGTGCACATCTGTATGTTTCCGTCGCGTTTCGGGCGCCGCGTATGTACGGCAACCACCGGCGCTTCGATCCCTTCCTGGTTCCTGAGTCAGCTCGGCGCTGATGCGCCGCCGCAGCGGGTTAACCGCGTGCTTTCCGCGGTCGCTTCCATTCCATCGGTGGAAACCCCTCCGCATTTTAGAACCTATTCCGAAACCTCCTGTGGCGCGGGCGCCGGAACCCGTGATGAAACACTGGCCTCGCCACCGGTGCGGCAGTCGTAGGATAGATTCCTGAATATCCTATCCACCGATGCCTCGCGGCAACGACGACCGGCCGACGGAGTGTCGGCACCGCTCGCGCCGGCTGGAGTATTGGCGCGTGGGCCACGCTTGTCAAGTCGCGGCAGGCGCGAGATTTGCGCGAGGGCGTACGTCACGATTGCAGGTAGGTTTCAGCCCCCTCAGAAAAAGAGCCTCCGACCTGGCGGCCCGGCTGGTCTCGAGCCGGTCCTCCTGCCGGGGGGGCGTTCCAGCAATCATTCGGCAACCCCCGGCCAAGGCCGGGTACGTGTTTAGCCGGGGTGGCATGGGTTAGCGGAGCCGCGTTGAGCGGCGGAGCTTACCCGTGGGAAAGGAACATCGAGGTGTCCGCCACTCGTTACCCATGCCACCCCCGTCTGAACGCAAAACACGTACAAAGCTGCGGGCTCCCATACATGCCTGCTGAAAAAACGTACGCCCTTTGCGCAATCGACGGGCCAGTCCCGGATATGGATTTTGTGATTCGCAATCAGGCTTGTCCCGTGGGCGAATCCGCTGTGTGTCCGGACCCATGCGGCGTGTGGAGGTCGGCGGCGACACGGTCGAACCAGTTGTCGCCCCAGGCCCGCCGGCCGAGCAGGAACAGGGCGGCGATGGCAACCGGGGCGATTCTGGCGCTGGCATGGATGAACGGGACGATGGCCTCAGGGCGATAAGGGATCGTGACGATCGCATCGTGTTCGTCGCGGTGTTCGGCAGTACGCCATCGCTGACGGAGCTCGTCGGCGGTGAGGTCCAGCCGGGCTTCATATAGCATCTCCGGCTGGCAGATTTCCTTATCTCGAATCAGGCCGACGAGATACAGGTCGGCCAGCTCGTCGCGTCGGATGGCGAGTTCCTCGCGGAGTTCGCGGCAAAGGCTGGCGAATGGGTCAATCGACCCGTCCGCCGCCATGTCCTGCCCCTCGAGGGAGCCGCCGAAGGTGTGGATGTGGCCGGCATGGTAGGCAAGGTGGCCGCTGCGGCGACCGTAGCAGATCAGGTTGTCGCTGGTGATCAGCGTGGCGGTCGTGCCGACCGGGTTGGCGAAAAAGCTCCAGTCGAATTCGCCGAGGCGGTGATGGTTGTAGAGGTTGGTGCCGACAAAATCGCGATAGGACGTGGGGCCGACCGTGACATGGAAGATCTCCTCGCCGCTGTGGCATCGCCGCTGCTGTGGCACCGCCGCCTGCTTGTGGCACCGGCGTCTCGCCGGTGGGGTCACAGGCGGGTCGCCGGCCCGGGACGGCCGTTCGACCTCGTGACGGACGTAACGGAACGTTTCGCCATTGAACAGAAGCCGGCCGATCTCCTCGGCGATCGCGGTCTGCCGGTCCCATTCTTCGGCGATCAGCGCTTCGAGCTTGTCCGTCGTCGGCCGGGGCGTCGGGTCGTAGGTGACTCGAACGGCGGACGGAGGAAAACGGCCGAAGACGTCGGTCGTGAACGGCAGGGCTTCGTTGTCATCATGCGGCATGGCGGCTCCGGGAGCACTGCTCGTATCGTTGCGCGGCGTAATCACAGGCGGCCAGCATACCCGCTACGCGGTGGGCACATCCAGCGGTCGGGGCCCAGCGAGCCGGCTCGTCTCGAGCCGGTCATCCTGCCGGGGACCCATAACATTTCACGTTTGCCTGTGGCACCGGCGAGACGCCGGTGCCACAGGAGTGTGAGGCCGCCGCCTGGATTCGGTCACACCCAACCGTGAACTGCTATAGCCTTTTACCTACTGAAATGACGTACATCCAGCGGTCGGCATGTATCGAGCTTCGAGGCCCGACGTGGCCTGCCGCACTCGATGCTATTCCGGGGTCGCGTCCAGACGACCGCAGGGGCGGGCAGGCTCGAAAAATCTGATATTTCCCCTTGATCGTTATCGGAGGTCACGGTAGCATAGGTATGCCATGTTTTCAGGATAGATGGGACGTCTTCGACGTTCGCTGTCGGACTCCTGAACCCAGAGTTCGGGGCTCGATTTCGCGAATGTTTGCCATAGGTCGGGGATGATGTCCCACCGCGACATCTCGATGTGAGGTGTGGGAATAAGGTGATCATTGTGCGCAAGTGGCCGCGCGTTGAGGAGCGTGGAAGGTGCGCGCTTCGGCCAGCCAGGGCCGTCGCGGAGGGCAGGGATGCCTCTTGTGTAGCACCAGTTTCGTATTGCACCGGCGGATGGTCGATCGCCGTGTCTGACGGCGCAGTCACGCCGCTTGAGATCACGGCGCGGGCGGCAACGGCAGGCGGAGCGGCGGAGGTCGTATACCGCGGCGGCTGTTCTGAGTGCCGTCGACGATTCGACACGACCAGCGGCGATCGGCGTCGCTGTGATGAGAGTGGGATGCAGTATGCATCGTTTGTAGAAAAGGGAGGTTGAAGATGAGAGCAGGCGACTTGGGTTGAGAACGATGTTTTCAGGGCAAAGTGCTGGTACGCACTACGGTTGATGGACGTGGTGATGCCCGCACTCGAGAGTCGGAGGGTGTGAATTTGAAGAATGTTGACGGGCCATAGGAGAAGGAGCAGATGATGAGACGTAGGATCCCCTTGTTTTGGATTGAGTTGGGTTTGGTCGTGTGCTTGACGTGGGGTATCGCGCCCACGCTGGTCGAAGGTCAGGAGCATTGTTGTTCGCCAGATAGTCCCTACGGCAGTAGCGAGGATGAACTGGTGATTCCACTTGGTGGATACCACTCACTCCCTGCCCACATGGACTACAGGAATGTCACCAACGGCGCTGGCGCGACGTTAGATACGCGTGGCCACCGGTTGCGCGTTTGTGGCACCCTCCTGAATTATGGCACGATCGAGAACAGGTCGTGTGGTGGCAACGGCAAGGTGGGCGGTTTTTGCCTGGATCAGGTGGCTTGCAAGGGCACGATCGCGACTTGAGGTCTGACAAATGGGAAATCCCGGTTTAAAGCTGCGCCGTTCGCAGCAAGCTTGGTCCCATACCAGTAGGAGCATTGAAATGAAAACGTCACTCTCTTTGATTCTGTCACCGTGGTTTTTTCTGGTCTTTCTTGTGGTCAGTCCTGCGCCGGTATCCGCTGAGGGGATCTACGAATCCGAGTGGTTCCAGATGGATCTGGACAGCTACGAGATCCTCACACACAATCTCGGCGGAGATCCGGGCACATACCTCGTGTTCATGTACGGGAAGAACTTCTATGGTCGTCATCAAGTGAACTACGGTATCGTCAACAAGACTTTCGCCCTTCCTCCTTTCAGTCGCTGGTATGGTGTGGAGTGGCTGGAACTCAATGAGAACACGATCACCTTGTATAGATGCGAGCACGATGACATTGACCAGGTTGGTGAAGACAAGTGGTGGGAATTCATCAAAGTAATCATCATCCGTGCCGACTGCATCGATGCCGGCAGGCCATGCGGGCCAGGAGACACTGGTTTTTGGGGTCGAGACAGGTCTCTCCGGGCAACCATTCCGGTGCTAGATTTCTACGATTCGGGATGGTTCGTGACCCACCCCGGTGACTGCTTACTAAAAACGCATGAACTCGGCGGAGACCCCGGAGATTACCTTGTCTTTGTCTACGGGAAGAACCCATTCGGAATCCATCAGGCAAGATACGGGATGGCCGAAGCATCCGGAAGCTGGATCGGGCTCAAGTGGGTCGAGCTCAATGCATCAACAATAAGGATCTGTAGGGCGCCAGACGACGACATCTCAGGTCAGTTCGGCACGTGGGATAGTACAAGGGTCCGAATCATCAAGACCGATGTGGATCAGATCGATCCCCACTATGACTCGGGATGGTTCAGCATCGGCGCGGGTGAGGAGGTGGATCTGGAGCACGGCTTGCAGGGAGATCCGAGTACACACTTGGTCTTTCTCTCCGGGAACAACTCCTATGGGATTCACCACTCGAACTACGGAACACTCGAGGCGCGATTTCACCTCACCAGTCACTGGTTCGGTGGTGAATGGTACTAGCTGAACGAG
>JAUVGW010000435.1 GCA_030593565.1 Phycisphaerae bacterium
CGGCCCGGTCGACGGCGACCCGGAAGCCTGGGCGGCCTTCTTCGAGTGGTCGGTGGATCAATACTGGGGCTCCGACGCGGACATCAGCGGCGCGGCGCAGTTCCAGATGATGATCAACAAACTCGACGAGCTCGGCCTGCCGATGGCCGACCCGTGGTACCTGATCAGCGCAACGCCTGAGCTGTAAACCAACAGCCTGAAGGTGAACGTCCTGGATGGGGGCGGGGCTGAATTCGTCCGGCCTCGCCCCACGATTGCCAATTCCCGCCTGGCCCTCGCGACCAGTCGAAGACCCCCGGAGGCTGCGCGGAAGTTGCGAAACTCCGATCTGACAGCCCATGGTAAAAGGGAAAACAGCGGCTCGGGAACGCCGGTGCCGACCGAGAATGCCGGCGAGACGCCGATGCTCCCCGGGAAAACCACCGGCGAGACGCCGGTGCCACAGGCAAACGTGAAATGGTCTAGCCCAGCGCGTGAACCAGAATCTTGAACGTCTCGCCCCGTTCCTCGTAGTTCCGGAACCAGTCGAAGCTCGCGCAGGCGGGGCTGAGCAGTACGACGTCGCCCGGCTCCGCAAGTTGGCGAGCCAGATTCACGGCTTCCTGGGAATCAAGCGCCGTCTTCACGACCGGCCGCCGTGCCGCTCCGCCGGTCGGCAGGATCTCGTTGCAGATCTGGTCCTGTGTGTCGCCCATGCAGACGACGGCCTTGGCCCGCGCCGCCAGCGTTCGGCCGAACTCCACAAAGGACGTGCCCTTGTCGGACCCGCCCGCCAGAACGACGAGACCCCCGTCAAACGCCGTGATCGAAGCCATGGCCGCCGCGGGCGTCGTGGCCTTTGAATCGTTGTAATACCGAACGCCCTCGAATTCGCGAATGAACTCGAGCCTGTGGGGCAGGCCGCGGAAGCTTGCCAGGGCCTTCGCCGCCACAGCGTCGGAGACCTTCAGGATTCTCGATACGACGAGCGCCGCGGCCGCGTTTCGGAGGTTGTGCGAGCCCGGCACGGCCAACGTGACGGCCAGTTCATCGACACGCGGCGCATCACCACCGCCGATGGCCAGGCGAACCTTGCCCGAATCCTCGGTGACGCCAAACCGACAGACCCGTGGCCGATCGGTCGGGATCGACGGCAACGCGTCCACGCCTCCGTCGAACGGCAGGATCAGCCAGTCGTCGGGCGTCTGGTACTTGTATATGTTCGCCTTGGCTTCCGCGTATGCTTCGAGCGTGCCGTGGCGATCGAGGTGGTTGTCCGCGAGATTCGTGACCATCGCGATGCGGGGGCTTCTCTGAATCCCGGCAGCGTCCTCCAATTGAAAGCTCGACAGTTCGAGAATGACGATGTCGTCCGGCACCATCGTCGCCAAGTCGTCCAGCAGCGATTTGCCGATGTTGCCGCCGAGCCAGACGCGGCCGTGGGACCACTGATCCGTCGTGGACGCCGCGTCCAGGATTGCGCCGATCATCGAAGTCGTCGTGCTTTTGCCGAGCGTGCCGGTGACGCCGACGATCATCGCCGGGCAGCGTTCGAGAAACAGGTTCATCTCGCTGGTCCACGGAATACCGCGATCGACGGCCGCCTTGAAGAAACTCGCCTTACGCTTGTCGACCGCTGGGCTGACGACGAGCAAGTCGCAGTCGTCCAGGTCCGCCTCGTCGTGGCAGCCCAGACGGAAAGTTAGGTCCAGGCCTCGCAGCGCCGCGAGTCCTTCACGTAGCGCTTCTTCCGTCGCGAGGTCCGTCACGAGCACCCGCGCGCCCTGGCGGTGCAGCCAGCGCGTCACGCTGATCCCACCGCCGAATCGCCCAAGCCCCATGACGACGACGCGCTTGCCTTCGATTTGTGACGCCATCCGGCAACTCCCGCTTTCTTTCCCGATGCTTGCGGCTTGTGTGTTGTGTGCCACTGGCGGCTCGCCCGCCAGCGTTCACGGGCAGACAAGCTGCCCGTGGCACCCAACCGGGTCTATCAATTGACGGGCAACAGAGCACTAGCGGCCTGATACGCGCATGGCGATGTCGCCGCGCAGGTAGGCCCCGTCAAACGAAATCAACTTGGCGGCGGCGTACGCCCGCTGGCGCGCGTCGTGGATCGTATCGCCGATCGCTGTGACACTGAGCACCCGGCCGCCGGACGTGACGATCCGGTCCCCGTCAAAGGCCGTCCCGGCATGCAGAACCTGTACGTTCTCCAATGCAGCGGCTTCCTCCAAGCCGGTAATTGGCTTGCCCTTTTCGTAGCTACCGGGATAACCTCCCGAGGCCATCACGACGCAGACCGCCTCCCCACGGCTCCAACGCAACTCGATCTCGTCCAGGCGCCCGTCGATGGTTGCTTCCAACGCTTCAAGCAGATCGCTCTCCAACCGCATCAGGATCGCCTGAATCTCCGGATCGCCGAAGCGACAGTTGAATTCCAGGATCTTTGGACCGCCCGCCGTCATCATCAGGCCTGCATACAGCACACCGCGATAGGTCACGCCCTCTCGCTGCAGGGCGTCGATAACAGGAACGAAAACGTCACGCTCCACGATCTTCAAATCCGACTCAGTCAACCTCGCCGAAGGACTGCATGCGCCCATGCCGCCGGTGTTCGGCCCTGTGTCCTGTTCGCCGATCCGTTTGTGATCCGACGCCGATTCCAGGATGTAGATGTTCTTCCCGTCCACCAGCGCGAGCACGCTCACCTCGGGACCTGTCAGGATTTCCTCGATGACCACACGATCGCCCGCTTCGCCCATCGTTCGCTTGACCATCAGGTTTTCGAGCGTCAGGAGAGCATCGCTGGGGTCCGGGTGAACGAATACGCCCTTGCCCTTGGCCAGACCGCACGCCTTGACGACGACGCCTTCGTCGCGCGACGCCACATAGTCGCGCGCCATGTCGTGACCCCGCTGAAACTGCACATGCACTTCTTCGTCACGGCCTCGACCCGTCTGGCTTGCCTGCGCTAGTTCCTGCACCGTCGGTCCGAAGACTCGGGCATCGGCCGTCGGGACACCCGCATTCCGCATCAACTGTTTGGCGTAGGCCTTGTCGCCTTCGATGCGGGCGGCGTCCGCCGTAGGCCCAAACACACGGAGCCCGGCTTCGATGAACCGGTCCACGATCCCCGCGCACAGTGGGTCCTCCGGCCCGACGATCGTCAGATCGATCGCTTCTCGCGTGGCGAAGGCGAGGAGATTCTCGATGTCCTCCGCCCCGATCGCGACGTTCTCCGCGGTTTGCGATGTTCCGGCATTGCCTGGCGCGCAGTAGAGCTTTGGCCGGCGAGGCGAGGCCGCCAGCTTCCAACACAAGGCGTGCTCGCGCCCCCCACCTCCGACAACGAGTATCTTCACTGCATGCTCCTAGTGCTTTGTCACAGCTCAATGTTCGGGTATACGGACTTCAGTTTGCACCTCGCGTCTTTGATTCTCATTTGCCAATCAACGCCTCGTTGCGCTGCGTTAACATCAGTTGACCAGGCAGCGGTTTCTTCACGAAGCGTTTTGATGTCGCCGATTCGCCG
>JAUVGW010000155.1 GCA_030593565.1 Phycisphaerae bacterium
GCATTGTTCAGGTTCTCCTTCTGCCCAACGGGGCGTTCCCGGAAGGAGAACCTACGCGCCAACGGGCGCCTGTAAACGCCGGATCGCTCCGAAGCTCTTCGGGTCGCACGGCCAAAGGCCGTGGGTTTAGTAACTAACTAAGGACGTCCCCCAGGTGGACCCGAGAAGGTGGGTCGCGCAAAACGGTCTTGGCGGCTCAAGCCGCACGTGTGCAACGGAGGACGGTTAGGACTGAAACGGCCTGTACAGGAACAATGAGCAGGCTTCGTCCGTGCACTGCGTCACCTCGGCCCGGACGTAGCCGACACACTCCAGACAGTGCGACTTGATTGCGGCTCGCGGAGATGCCGTTCCTTCTGCCGCACGGAGATACCCCTTTCGCATCGTCTCGGGCATATTCGCGGCCTTCTTCTGAATCCGGGGGCCAAGAAGACGTTTTGGCCGTTTGCGTTCGTTCCTACGCTCAGGAAGCGCTCGCTCGGCCACTCCTGGAGAAGATACGAGGTCCGTGTGAGCCGCTGCCGTTGCGCCGTGATCGTTCATGCCCCACCCTCCGTCTGTCGGGTGTTCTTGACCAGGGTGAGGATCGTGGAACGGATGTGATCCGGGAGCGTCGGCCATGCGGTGATGATCGCCTGTAGGTTCGGGTCGGCCGTGTCGGTTTGGGGGGTCTGCTGCGCGCGCGCTGTCGAATTTGCTGTCATGCCCGATCGGCGCTTTGCTGGCATCACCGCAACCCGTTGCCGTTGCAGGTGTTACGGAAGTTGGCGTGGAGCTCGTCTGCTGGCTCTTAACCAGCGGGTTCGGGGTTCGAGTCCCTGGTCGGGTATTACGCCTTTCCGTCGCACCATCCCGCATGGTGTCGCTATCCTCCGCACACAGCAGTTGTTTACAGGCCTCGCCCGCGGCGGTTGGGCCGGGTGGAGCCCGATCTTCACCGTCAGCGAGGCCATGCCTGTGGCCAATAAGTGGTTTCGCGTGACCGCCGGGATCAGCCACAGCCGGCCCTCGTCATCCACCACCTGTACGTAGTCGGTTCCGGCCTCGGTCGTCGGCGGATCGGGGCCGCGCACCGCTCCCACGCGGGGACTTGGGGCATCCTGCCCACCCGCGGCCATGATGGGGATCCTCCAACAGCGCAGGCGATCAGGCTGACTATCCGCACACAAGGTACGCGGCCGGGTCGTTACCGATTACCGCAACCTGATCGCTTGAGCTGAGAGAGTTCATGAATTGGATCCTCACGTTTCATATCGCCCGCCACCCAACCGGCAGGCGGGGCGGGTGTCAAGCGCAAGATGAAAGGACGACCGGCAGAGCTGGATATCATGCCTCGCCCGGCCGCAGGAGCGTGATCCCGTGTCGCTTCAGGAACCGCTCGAGCTTGAGATGGTAATCATCACAGCAATCTGAGTCTGCGATCCGGAAGATTTCGGCGCCGGCTGACGTGAACGGTGCTACCGCGACGACCACCGTCTCCACTGACGACGGCGTAAGCAAAGTTCGGCGGATATGGCCAACCAGGATTTCTTCGCCGAAGTGAATAATAGTAGTGGGGTCTGGACTCAGCAGCAGCAGGCCCGCTTCCTCCAGCTTCATGAGGTCGTCCCGCTGAGCGTCCGACCCCACAAGCGGAGCCTCAGCCGTGTCCGAGATATCCCGAAAGACCAAGGCCTGTCCCGAGCGCAATCGCTGACAAGCAATCGGGCATAATTCAGTGAAGCGCCTCGCTTCATTCGGACTGACATCTCGGAGGACTGTGAGCGTACGCCGGGAGCATCCGCCCGGCTCGGCCACTTCGTTGGCCAGCAACTTGGCCCACAGTTTCCTCAGCTCTTCATCCGAGACATCCTGGCATTCCTGGAAGAAACGCGACATCCAATCCCGGTCCACCGGCTCATCGGATACGGACTCTGGAAGCAAGCCCAGCGCTTCTTCCACGATGGCGTCGATGTTCTCTTGCCGGCCCAGTTCCAAGGTCACAAGGCGGTTCCGGGCACGTTGTGCCAGCTCCTGCACCCGGGCGTCTCCCTCTGCCTGGATCGCGTGCGCCTTCGCCTCTGCCCGCGCGCGGACTTCGATCGCGTAGGCTTCTGCGTCGGCCTCGCGTCGTATGGCCTGCGGTCTGTAGACAGTTCCGACCGCGGCGTGCATCGCCTCAATCAACTTCGTCGCCGGCACCGAAAACCCCGTGATATCCTTGATTTCCATGGGGTGTTCCTCCTCGCGCAACTACTTCAGCATCCCCTTGACAACGTCTGCTACCGATGGGCTATTCGCCACGAGGTTGCGAAGGCTCCTCGCGATTGTCGCCCTCACGGTCTTCCACGGCCGGCTCGGGAGGCGCGTCGGCTGGAGGCCTGTCCACGCCAAAGATCGATCCCATGCGGTAGCTCGTGGCCGGGTGGCTACTTAGGAAGGGGTCCCAGCCGAGGGCGGGGAACGACCCGTAACCGTAAGATCGCGCGCTCTCATCACAAAGGACAACCGCGCCCGCAAGGTCTGATTCCGCCCGCAACTCTGCAATTCGAGCTTCGATGTCCGACATCCGCTTGTGCCACTGAGCGCTCTGGCTCTTGAAAGAAGCGCTTTCCTTTTCGGAAATCTCGCCGGCCTTCTCCATCGCCTTCTTCTCAGATTGCAGGGCAAGGATCTTCTCGTTCGCCAGGTGGCGCTCCCGGTGAAGTCTCGTCAGCTCACCGATTTGTGACCGGATGTCAGCCTCGGGGATCACATCTTGCCAGTTTTCAATGGAGCTCACGACGTGTTCCTGAAGGTCGATGCACGTCCTAATCCCCTCCTCGTAATTGCGTTTTGTGACGTCATCGGCTCCGTCTTGTTCACGTATCGGCTTCAAGAATGTCGTCAGTCGCGATTGGAGGGAAGCTACGCTCCGGAGGAGAACGTTCAGGCTACGTATTGCCCCGTGACCCCGTGCAGCGATGGCGCTCTTCTCATTGTAGGACGCCCACAACTGCATCGCTCGCCCCCCCAGCACTGTCGTTGCTAGCATCGCCATCACGTTCGCCATCACCTTCGCCACCTTGTCCGTTTGGCTCACGGAGAACCAACACAGCAAGCCCGCCGCCCCTAGAAGGACAAGGAACCACGGGTCCAACGTAAGATGGGCGAATGCCCGCCACCGGTGTCCGAGCGACACGCTCTCCCGCGGCAGCCTTGATTCAAGATCAGCTTTCTTATCAGCCATCGTATCGGCCTCCTTCTGGTCGACGTCCGAAGCAGAGCTACACAGCGCGTCCATCAACTGGCCATGTGCCGTGCCGCGCGCCTTGTTCACCCGAACCGCCGCCGCATGATTCTACCCGTTTCGCCGTCTCGTGGAAATCCACAACCCGGAGGCCTCCGGCCTTCATTCGTGGCCGTGACGGGACTGTATGGACGCCGGCTCACGCCTCGTCGCCGTAATCCATGCTTTCGGGCAAACCGAGAAACCCAATATTCCTCGGGTCGATCGGTTTGGCCGCCGCGAGTTCGGCTTGTGCGGTCTGGATGCGTTGGTCGTACAGGCCTCGCGCGTCGGTTGACGGTTCGGGCATGTCGTCGGCCGGCTCGAATATGGCGGTGGCACCGGGCGGTGCTTTTTCGACCACGCGCCGGACGATCGCTATGGAGCCCCCAGCCCCGTCAATCCTGCCCCTAGCATTCCCCCATGTCGTCTGGCGGATGTACCTGCACCTCATCCGGAGGATGGACCTGCGTATCCTCCGGCGGATGCGGATCCGCCGCCGACTCACCACGCGCCGAACGGTCAGACCGCTCTCCACCGCTTGGTCCGTCGGTCGACGACGACTCGTCACCTGTTTCTACATGAATCGACTCCGATGTTACAATCCCATCGTGCGCTTTTCTCTGCCGCCCCTTCTTCCGCGAGCGCGGCGGGCGGCGGCCCGCCTTGATGTCCTCGTCGAATTGACGCTTGCTTCGCAGGATATGGTGATAGTGTTGTGCGAAGCGGTGCGCCTCGTCGCGGACCTGCTGCAACAGCCGCAGGCCCGGGTCGTTTCGCGGCAGGCGGATCGGTCGCTGCCGTGCCTGCGTGTAGATCTCCTCCTCGCGCTTCGCCAACGACACCACCATCGGCGGCTGAACGAACGCCTCCGCGCACGCCTCCAATGCCGCGTGTAACTGGCCCAGGCCGCCGTCTATCAAGATGACGTCCGGGTATAATTCCTCGCCCTCGGCCGCGCGACGATACCGACGTCGCACGACCTCGCGGATCATCGCGTAGTCGTCCTGTCCCTCCACCGTCTTGATGCGATACCGCCGATACCCGCTCTTAAGCGGCTTTCCGTCGATGAAGCAGACGAGCGAGCCGACCGATTCCTCGCCCTGCAAGTTCGCGATGTCGATTCCCTCGACGATCCGCGGTGACTGTTCCAGCGACAGTACCTCCGCAAGTCGCGCGAGGCCCCGCCGCGGATCAGCGTAGAACACCTCCGGCTGCCAATCTTCCGATCCGTCCCCGGACAGCGACAACTTCTGGATCGCCTTGATCCGGTCCCGTATCCGCGCCGCCTCCTCGAACGCCAGCGCCTCGGCGGCGGCCTGCATCTCCCGCTGCATCTCGCGAAGCACCACGCTCCGCTTCGACGCCATGAAACGTTTCAGCCGATTGATGTCGCGGCGATAGTCCTCGCGACTGATCCGATCCGCGCACGGCGCGGTGCATCGCTTGATCGAATACAACAGGCATGGGCGAAAGAACCGCCGTTTCGGATCGTCCTCATGGATGGCCAGCTCGCACGTTCGATACTTGAACACCTTCTGCAAGGCGTTCACTGCGTCGCGCAGCGCCGTCACCGAGATGAACGGCCCGTACAGCTTGGTGCCCGATATCCGCGGCTTGCGCGTGACGTACACGCCCGGAAAATGATCGCGCGTGGTGATCTCGAGATAGGGGTAAGTCTTGTCGTCTTTAAGTTGTGCATTGTGCGGCGGTTGGATGTCCTTGATCAGGCGGTTTTCCTGAAGCAGGGCATCGACCTCCGTGTCGCACTCGATGAAAGCGATGTCCGTCACCATCGCCGCCATCCGCGCGATGTCCGGTCCCCGCGTTGACAGCAGATCCGCCGAATCCTGGAAGTAAGACGATACCCGCGCCCGAAGGTCCTTCGCCTTGCCGACGTACAGCACGCGCCCTTTGGCATCCTTCATCAGATAGACGCCCGGCGCCTTCGGAAACCGCGAGATCGTCTCGCGAAGTTTCTCCACGCGCTCCGCATCGTTTGCCAGTGAATCCATCCCCCTATTCTACGCCCACAATCCCAACCTCTCGACCCTGTGAGCCGGGTCGTCCCCGACGCTGTGAGCCGGGTCGTCCCCGACCCGGGACCGGGCGGGGGACCGCCCGGCTCACTTCAGCTCACATCCTGCGAGCCGGGTCGTCCCCGACCCGGTACCGGGCGGGGGACCGCCCGGCTCGCTTCTCCGATTCCTCAAACCCCGTTACCATCAACGTTATGCAGCGTCTCGACCCTAACCGAACCACATGGCACATCACCTTCGGTACATTCGGTACGCGTCTGCACGGCAGCGAACGTCCCACGGTCGACCGCAAACACAGCCGCTTCGGTGAACCGTTCATCGCCACTGATGCCGCGCGAGAACGCTGGCAACGTCAACACATGACGGGCAAGCCCGTACGATTGACGCACGAGCAACGAACGGAGGTCGAGGCGGCGCTGCCGCGCATATGTGAGCGTGGCGAATGGACATTGCGAACGTACGCCGCCGACGCCGACCACGTCCATGTCCTGTGCGATGCCGATCGGTCGGTCCACGGCAGGCAGATACGCATGCTGCTCAAGCGATGGTTGACGCAAACACTGGACGAGAAGTGGCCGCGAACCGCCGGCCGATCCTGGTGGGCCGATGGTGGCTCAAACAAGGCAGTCAAGGAACAAGCCTACTTGAATAATGCGTACAGGTACATCGCGAAGCAGCGAGCAACCAAGCCTGACGGCTTGTGAGTCGGGGCGTCCCCACTCCCTGCGAGCCGGGTCGTCCTCGATCCGGTACCGGGCGGGGGACCGCCCGGCTCACGTCGGCTCACATCCTGCGAGCCGGGTCGTCCCAGACCCGGTACCGGGCGGAGGACCGCCCGGCTCGCTTGTGGCGGGGGACAGCCCGGGCGCTACCCGCGATGCTGCGACCGGATGATCTCGCTTGCCTTGTTGCTCGGCAGGTCCAGCGCGCCCAGCGCCTTCGATGCCGCGCCTTGCAGAATCAGGTCCTGCTCGTTCAGCGTGAAGTCGATCAGCTTGCCGACCAAGTCGCCGCCCAGCAGGTTGCCGTTGCGGCGGGCAGATTCCGCCAACGAGCCGAACATCGCGACCCGCTCGTCGCTGCCGCGATCCGCATTCATCGCCGCCTCGGCGATCGCCGATTGCGCCGGTGCGCTGGCCGAAAGCGCCAGCGCGTGGGCGCAAGCGATCCTTAGTACTTCGCTACGGCTCTCCATCGTCGTGACCAGCGCCGGAACCGCCCGCGAGAAGTCGTACACCTTCAGGTGGCTCTCAGCGATGTCACGCAGCACCTCCGCTGCCTCCAACGCCAACGACAGCGATAGATCGACGTCCAGCGGATTCATGCCCAACGCCTGCGACGCACGGCCCAGCCGCTCGGCCATCTGCTTCTGGATCTGTGCCGAGTCGCCCATGTCGATCACTTCCGACAGCAGCACCTCGACACCGGCCGCCCCACGAGCTATCCGGCTCGCCTTGGTCACGCCGTCAGATTTGGCGACGATCAGGATCGGCGTCGCGGCCGTCTCGAATTGTCGCCGAAGGTCATTGATCGTCGTCAGCAGGTCCGGCTCCCCGACGTCGCTCGCCACCAGGATCAAGTCGTATGCGGTCAGGCTTGCCTTGCTGCCGTGTTCCCGCGCCTGATGGACATTCGAGCCGACGCCGCACTCGTACCCGAGAATTCGCAGCAACGTCTGGAACTTGTTACGCAAGTTGTTGTCGGGATCGATCACCAGCGCCGCCCGTCGGCCGGACTGCGCCAAGGCTTCGTTCAGGACCGGCACGACGTTCTGGGCGCCGGCAAAAGGCGTCTCGGGCATGGCCCGCGCGAGCGCCAGCGCCGCCTTGATGCGCACCTGCCGATTCGGGAACGACAGCGTTTGCACAAGCGGCTGCTTGACATCCTCGGCCCCGACCAGGCTTTTTCCACCGGCCGTCGCCGCCAGCGCGGCAATCGCCCCGAGCGCCACGCCCGGGTCACGATCCTTGACCGCCCGAGCCAGTACCATGTGGTTGTACATCGGCCCGGCGGCGCGTGCGAAGTAGATCGCCCGCGGGTAATGATCCGGCTTCGTGCCGTCCTTGACGGCCAACGGATTGGGCTTGTCGCTCTCGACTCCGAGGGCCAGCTTCGCCTCGCGGCGGAAGTTGGCGGCCAGCCAGAGCGCCGTCGCCGCGGTGTGGCTCGGGTTGGCGATCAGCGCTTCCTCGCAGCACCGCATCGCCATGATGTCGACGAAAACATTCCGAGGCACCTTGATGTAACGCAACCCGCCGTCGCGCAGATACCAGACATTCGCCATGTCGACCGTCGGATCGGCCCTGAGCGAGTCGATGCCATCGTAATACTGCTCGCCCAACTGGTAGAACATGCCGGCGACGTCGGCGTTACCTCCATGACCGAGCGCAACCATCGCCTGGGACGCGGCCGAGCGCACCTGGGCGGAGGCCTTGTCATTCGCCGCAACCTTGGCCAGATACGGCAGGACCTGCTTGTAGCCGATCGAACCGGCCGCATCGATCAACACGCCCCTGGTAATGTCGTCTTCCATGTTCAGGGCGATGCACATCGGGTTCAACGCTGAGCGACCGATCTGCGGCAGGACCTGGATGACGGCCGGCGTCAATCCGGGCTCACTGGGATTCTGCAGGGCCTGGATCAACTGCGGGATTGCGTATTCCCCGGAATCACGGAGACGCATCGACGCGTTGTGGACTTCACGCGGCGTGCCGAGCAGCTTGGCGATGTTAACCGTGATTTCGTAGGCGTTGGTTCGCAGCAGTTCCTCGCCTTGCTCCAACACCTTCAGGAACTGCGCCGCCGACGGGCCGACATCCGTGTTGTTCAGCAGCTTGATCAAGGTCAGGTGTCGATTGGGATTCTGACGGGCAAGTTCCAAAAGCGCCACGGAATCGGGGTTGGACTCGACAAGCGCCTTGAACTGCGCATCCGCCCAACGGAAACGCCCGATCTGCGCAAAATGCCAACCGTCTTCCGCCAACGTCTTCTGACGCCGGCCGGCCTCGATCTTCTGCGTGACAGCCTTGACGCCGTCGGGCGCATCATCGTTCGCGGCCCATGCTTCCAGACGAATCGTGCCGGTACGGTCGGCCATCAACGCGAGCCGCAGATCCGACAGATTCAGCCCCAGGACCTTGTCGAGGGCCGTCGCCGCCCCGGACATATCCTCGTGTTCCAACGCACGTGCGGCATCTTCCCAGGTAGACCACGCGGTCGGGTCCTGGCCGACCATGTCGTCGGTGATGTCCTGGCCGGCAACCAGCCCGGCCGGACCGGTAACGAGCAGCAGACCAACAACCAAGCCCAAGAAAGTGCGAACGGGATGCGTGCTGGACATTATGTACCTCCGGAGGTCATCTTCGGACGAATAATGGGGCGACTACCGCATGTTCTGGCAAGCTTTTCGGGTCCCCACACGTCCAGGGATGGCAAGCGGCAGGTCGGCCGTACGCGAGACGGCGACGACGCTTGAAGCCCTGTATTATACAGACATTGCGCGCACGGTCAAGGGTGACGCGGGCCGGCGGCCGGGTGCTGGTCCGTGACAGATTCGGTGTCGTTGGCCACCGAAACCGTCACGGACCCATCAAGTCCGGTGCCCGCTATCGCCTGCGCTTCCGCGTGCCACGGGCCTTCAGCATCTCGGACGCCGCGGTCAAGTGCTCAACCGTGACGCCGCAACACCCCCCTACTAAGCCGGCTCCCGCATCGATCAACGCGGATATACGTTCGGCAAACGCCTGTGGCGTCTCGGGATATACCACGCGGCCCTCGGCCAGTTCAGCCGGCCCCGCATCGATCTTGACCCATATCGGAAGGTCACACGCCTCGCGCATCAGCCCGACCACCATAGGAATACCATCGGGATTCCTACCGCAGTCGCAACCCATGGCGGCCACACCCGCTTCCGCCAGCTCAATACAGGCCTGCGGCACCGCTACGCCAAGCGTGGTTTCCGTCTGCTCAGGACCGCTATCAAAGACCATGGTGCCGATAACCGGAAGGCCCGTCGCTTCGATCGCGGCGCGCACCGCGATCACCGCCGCCTGAATCTCCGTGAACGCCCGGCACAGAATCGCGTCCACGCCGCCGTCGGCCAACGCGGCGGCCTGCGTTCCATACGCGGCGGATAGGGCCGCCTCATCGATCTCATTCAGCGTCAGGAGCCGTTCGCCGGGACCCATCGCTCCGACCACAAGGACGTTGCGCGCAGGGTGTTCGCGGACGACCGTCCGACAAATCGCCGCGCCTTGCCGATTCATCGCGATGACTTCGTCGGTCGACGGATCGCCCGCTTCCGACAGCCCGGGAAAGGACAACGTATTGGCACGGGCCGTGTTGGTCACCAACAGTCTGGCGCCCGCGTCGAGGAAGGCCGCAGCGACATCGGAGACCATATCGGACCGCTTCGTGTTGGCATATTCGATGGGAGTCGTTTCGGACCAGCCGCGCGCAAAGAATTCTGCGGCCGAATCGCCGTCTGTGAGAATGATCTTGTGACGATAATCCGCCGGATCAAATGCCATCGGCGCGACACCGGTAACACAACGCGCACGTCACGGAGATTCTCGCACATGTTGCCGGACGGGCGCCTTGAACTCCCAACATTCTAGCCGACATACTCGGGCCGCGTATCGTACTAAAGTACTGGATTCTTTTTGATTGTCTGACCGATGGAGGTCGAACCGACCCGCCGCACCCGAGGCGGGCCGACCGACAACAGCCGGCCCCAGGAGGCCGCTGGAAGTGCAATTGGAGGTTTGCCATGCACCGCCAGCGCCTCAGGGGTGCTCCCCGCTCGATTTGTGTTTGCCTGACGACGCTCGCTATCTGCCTGCCCGTGGGTTGCGGCACTGACGCGATTCCGGGCTCGGATACGTCCTCCACTACCCGCTCCGATCCCGGACAGGAAACCGAAACGGTCGCGTCATCACAGGACGCGACGCCGGAGGTCGCGTCCGGCAGCAGCAACGTGTTTCCCTCGGCCGAGCCGGCTACGATGCCTGCCATCGGGACCATCACGATCAATGGCGCAATCAGCTCGAGCGGCGATGTGAATCTCTACATGCTCGGATCGGCAGTCGCCGGCGATCGAATCGTGATCGAGGTCACCGGCCACAATGGATTGAATACCGTCGCCGCACTGTTCGACGGATACGGAGACCTGATCGACGCAAACGACGATCGTTCCTATTACGCCGGACTCGTCGATCCCTACATCGCTCGGGTGATTCGCGAAGACACGAGCAACCTGTACCTTGGCATCGCCGTGCCGAGTGCCGTCCATTTTGCATCACCCTCCGGACGCTATGAAACGGGCTCGTACAGCATTCGCGTCGATCGCGAGGTCAGCGCTGCCGTAGCCGAACCACAGCGGCAGGTCGTCTACCTCGATTTCGCCGGCGGAGACAGCGTGCAGATCGGGCTCGAACCGATCGAGGTCATGCAACCGTTCAGCACGGCAGCCATATCGAGCCGCTTGGCCGGCGATCGGGAATACATCATAGGCCTGCTGGTCGATCACATGCGTCAAGACTTCGCGGCCCACGATGTGGTGCTGGTGGACGGACGCTACAACGCCGATCCTACCGAACCTCACTCGACGTTGTTCTTCGGAAACTACAACGCCAACTACCTCGGCCTGGCGGACAACGTCGACACCGGCAATGCCTACCTGGAACAGGAGGCGATCATCTATTCGGATGATCTCGCCCTGTTCGAAAGCCTGCAACCCAGCGCGGAGGAGATCGCCTTGGCACTGGCGAACATCGCCTCCCACGAAATGGGACACTTACTGGGTCTGGAACACTCGGCTGAAGCGGGTGACCTAATGGCAACGGCTGCCACGGCGCAGCAGATTCTCGAAATAAACGCGGCATTCGACAGGACGCTGCTCCTCGATTCGGTCTTCCCGACCGGCTGGCAGAACGGAACGCACCTGTTGCAATTGAACGTGGGGCCAAACCCGTCCGGGTCATCCGGCGCGCGGCTGCGGCTGACCGACTTCATGCCGAAGCCCTCGACGGCCTGGCGCGACGCACTGCCCGACATCCCGATCGTACAGTGCGGACGCTGCAATAAATGTGCCCATGAACCGTAAGGCATCACGCAGGAATAACATGACCGATTGTACTGCTTGGCCGGCCTGTTGGCTTGCCGTTTGGCGGATCAACCGTTTACGTGATTCCTGCGCAACTCTTAATCAGTAGGAAATCCGAAGGCGGTCAAGAAAGCGCGCCGCGACGCCGACGCGCTCGATGCTGCCGGGAACAGACGCGACCACCGGCTCGGCTCGCAGGACCTCGGCCATGCACGTGGCGCGACCCTCGTAAGGCGAGACACCCTCCGCGGGAGGTACCGTCAACGCAACGTGCACACGGTCGCCCGTCCGAAACTCGCGGGAATCCAGTTCGAGGTACATGCCGCCGGTGCTGACGTCTTGGGTGATCGTCCGAACGAACGATCGCCCGCCATTTTCGTCCTTGCGGCACTCGACCGGAAGGCGGATTCGAAGCCGCTTGTATGCCCTGCGCTCAGCGAGTCCACGCAGGTTCTCCTGTCGGCTCGTGTTCAACGGACGGCTCCCTTCCCCACCGCAACGGGGCGCCCACACGTCCCGTCCGTCCTTCTGGGACCTGCAATCACGATGCCGCGATGTCGTTCCGAGCGAATTCACAGGTTCACCATTTCATAACCGGCGATGGCACGGGCGATTAGGTCGAATGGCAATCATGCGGATTCGACCAAGTCCGAGCCCTGCGTGTTGCATCCGCACAACCACGATGCCGCCGCGATGGCCAAAAAACGCCGTAGTTCTCGGTCGCAACAGGCTTTGCGTCCCTGTTTACTTTCGGCAACACCGTTGAGCACCATGAACTTCGGAATGGA
>JAUVGW010000166.1 GCA_030593565.1 Phycisphaerae bacterium
CCGAAGATCCGACCAAGCCGTATCTTCCGCCCCGCTGGGGCTTGCCGGTCCACACACGCTCCAATCCCACGGCTCACGCCGTGGGCTATGTTCTTGCGCCCCTTACGGGGCTTCGCCATTCCCCGAAATTCCGTGAAGAACCCGTTTTTTGTGGGATTCTTGCGCATCTTGAGCGAATTATGAAACCCTCGCTCCCGCGAGGGGCTGCACGCCGACATCAGCACACTCAGCCCACGTAGCGCATATGGATTGGAATTCGCTATTCGGCAATCGGCAATCGGCATCCGTTCCGCCGCTGCCCTCCCGCGACAGAACGATGCCTTTCTCGTGCCCATCGCCGCAAAGCCTGTAATCGGCACGACCGCTACGCCTTAAGGTCCGCCCGAGTTCTCGGCACCCAGGCCGGGACATTCTCAAACCCGACCGTGAGCTACCGTCCTCGCCGGCAGTCCGGCTCGGGACTTGCATCCCATCTGGTCGCGGCACGGGGCTGGCAAACACGACCACACGCAAGCGAACAGGCGGCCAAATGATGCGATCAGCGAACACGCGAAAAACACGTCTCACACAGTATATTGATCGGATCGTCGTCATCGGGATCGTGGCCCTGGTATGGGCGATAGCGGCTTGTGGATGCGGCACGGAACAGGAGACCGGCCAGATCCTGCCGGGCTACTACAAGGACCAGCCACTACCCGTCTACGAGTACCTGCCGCCGCTACCGTAGCCGGCATTTCTGAATTCATCCCCAAGTCTCTATAATGGCATGTGGTGGGCCGCTTTGGTGCGGGCATGTTTCATCGCATTGACCGTTCGTGCGGACCCGCTTTCGGGAGGGTGGAATGATGATGCCGTCGAAGCCGATGGCCGCGGGCTGGTGCGTGCTGCTTGCGGCAACGTCGTTGCTGGCAGGGGCCGGCATCGCCCGGGCGGAACTGCCCACCTTCCTTCAGAAGCCGTCGCCGCGCCACATCCGCGTCCTATGCTACAACATCAACTGGGACGCGATTTTCGAAGACGACGACCCGGACAATCACCCATGGCGTGCGTACGACATGTCTGACCAGTTCGTCCGCGTCGTCACCGCCATCGCGCCCGACATCGTTTGCCTTCAGGAGATCAACTCGGACCGTGATCCGCAGGATGTGGCGGAAATCCTCGACATCACATTGCCGTTGGGCTTTGGTGAATCCTGGCGATCACACGGCGGCTCCGACAACGTCATCGCCGCTCGATTCGACCTTTCCATGACGGCGACCGACACGATCCCATCAACAAACCGCGGGCAAGCCATGGCGCTGGTCGATCTGCCCGACGACGTGTACGCGACGGACCTCTATCTGATGAACGCCCACTGCAAGGCAGGCGGCAGCGAATCTGATATCGAGCGCCGGCAGCAACATGCCGACGCGATCATTCACTGGATCGGCGACATCAAGACGCCCGGCGGCTACATCGATCTGCCCACCGGCACGCCGATCATCTCGCTCGGTGATTTCAACGTGTATGACACCGATCCCGCTTATCACCTGACCACGCTGATTACCGGTGATATCGTAGATGAATCGACGTACGGACCCGATGTCGCCCCCGACTGGGACGCGACCGACAACACCGATGCCCTGCCTCTCCACAACGGGATCGGCCCCGATTTCTACACGTGGCGTAACGATTCGGGTTCATTCAATCCCGGCGCGTTGGACCGGATCATCTTCACCGACAGCAGCATCACGGTTTCCCACGCCTTCATCCTCAACACGACGACGATGACGCCGCAGGACCTCGCCGATGCCGGCCTCGAATTCGCCGATGTCGTCCTCGACCTGTCGGACGGATACTACGACCACCTTCCGCTCGTGGTCGATCTCGATATTCCGTGTGACATGCCCGGCGATTTCGACGATGACTGCGACGTCGACCTGATCGACCTCGACGTCTTCATCGATGTGCTGCTGGGTGAGAACACAGACCCCGCCGACATCGCCACGGCCGACATGAACGGCTTCGGCGGTGCGAACGGCGACGACATCGGGCCGTTTGTCGAGGCAGCCCTATCCAACTGACCTCGGGCGCCCCAGTTGGCCACACGCCGCCATGGCCTGCTGGCCCTTTGTGTTTCGGCGAAACGCCAATTGGCCGGATTCCATCAGGATAGACTGGAATTGCGTGACTGCTTCCTCGCTCGGCGGCCTATAGCCCGGTCCCTCGAATGGATTGAATGGTATCAGGTTCACGCACGTCCGCAGCCCGCGCAGGTACTCGACCAGTTCGCGCGCATGGTCTGGCTGATCGTTCAGGCCGGCCATCAGGACATACTCGATCAACACGTGCCCCCCGCCGCGCACGGGGTACGACGCGATCGCCTCGCGGAGTGCGCCCATCGGCTCGCGGCGGTTGATCGGCATGATCCGCGAGCGTATCTCGTCATTCGGCGCGTTGAGCGACACGGCCAGGTTCAGCCGTCGCCAGCCCAACGCCCCCAGCCGGCGGATGCCGTCGCACAGCCCGACGGTTGAAATCGTCACGCGTCGCCGGGGAATCTGATGCTCGCGGTCGTCGTGCCAGCACCGAACGGCCGCCACGACATTCTCGAAGTTGTCCAGCGGTTCGCCCATGCCCATGAACACGACGTTCCGCACGTCTTCGCCGAATTGTTGGCGAGCTGCGAGGACCTGACCGACGATCTCGTCCACAGTCAGGTCCCGCACCAGCCCCATCCGGCCTGTCCGGCAGAATGTGCAACCTCGGGCGCAGCCGATCTGTGACGACACGCACAGCGTCCGCCACGTCTTGTCTTTGCCCTCGATTTCACCGCCCATCGGGACGACGACCGACTCGATTTCGTGGCCGTCGGCCGCGGCCAGGCAGAACTTGGTCACGTCGCCGTCCTGCTCGGTGCGCGTGATCGGCCCCGCGCCGCCAGCGCCGGCCCCCGCGGGCAACGCGGCCCGCCCTCCATCTTCGGCTTGACCGGTGCAGTCCATCATGATTCGACAAGATGCAATTCAGCGCATCCAGTGTTCTGTCAATCCTTTTTTGACGATTCGTGTGCCACTGCTCTTGAGCAGTGTTGTCCGAAGCATCCGGAATATCGCACTGCTCAAGTGCAGTGGCACACATTCAGGTCACCATGCAATCCGTCAAGACGACTTTGACGGAGCACAAGTTCCCCCGCAGGCGGGCGGCAGACATGCCGGCGGGACATCCTCAGCACGGCCAATGCCCAACCTGGAGCGTAGCTGCGCCAGCTTCGCAACTTCCTCCGGAGGCAAGTCCTGAACGCCACCCAATTGGTGTGCCGTCAACATGACGAGCGCCGCGTGTTCGAGTTTCTCCAGTTTGTACATGGCATCCATCACATTCTTGCCCACCGTCAACGAGCCGTGCCGGTCCAACACCAGGACGTCAAACTGCCGTACCAGGTCGCGAATCACCCCGGCCCCTTCATCCGTGGAAGGCGTCGCATACGCGGTGACGGGAACCTGTCCGAACGCCATGATGATTTCGGGCAGCGCACACGGAGACATCGACAGCCCCGCGACCGTGAACGCAACCGTGAGCGGCGGATGGGCGTGCACGATGGCCGCGACGTCCGGCCGCTGTGCGTACGCCGTCGCGTGCATCCAATGTTCGCTGGAAGGACGTCCCCGCCCGGACAACACGCGGCCCGTTGAATCGATGACGACCAGATCCCCCGGCTCCATCATGCCGAGGCAACACCCGCTGGGCGATATCAGGATCAGGCCGCCCCCGGCGCGCGCGGAGATGTTTCCGTCCGTTCCCCCCACCAGCCCCCGCTGATGGACCCGCCGGCCGGCGTCGCAGATCTCCTGACGTAATGTCCAGTCGCTCGCCATCTTCGTCCCGCAAAATGCAACGATTTCGACGACCGCTAGTTTAGCATCACGATACAACATAGGCGAACTGATTCGCGGCCCCCGCGGAAACGGGAGTTATCGAACATCCAGACACGTCTATGAACCTCTCGCTCCCGCGAGGGGCTTACCCTCGTATTCATCGCACTTAATCTACCCAGCGTGCGCAGCCTATCACCCGCAAGGTATTGGGGACCAGCGCGCAGAAAAAAGCCCGGGGGTAAACCCGGGCTCAGGTCGGTGGAACGAGGAGGAGGAGCGTCGGCGATCAGCGGTCAGGCGAGCAATTTGTCGGACGGGCCGGCATCCAAGCGAGATAAATCATCGAACAGGCTGCCGCACGCGGAACATTCATCCAGATGTAGCGCCAGGAGTTCGAATTCACTATCGTTCAACGGTCGATCCCAAAGGGCGCTAAGAGACTTGACAGCATTCTCACACCCAGTCTCGGGCTCCGCGCACGTGCTCAAGGAGTGACCACCCTCATCGAGTTTGTGGTCTGCAATTCCCTGCTCAAACATTTTTCCGTCCTTTCAAAAAAGAAAAATCCTAACTTGAATGCCCCTATTCGTCCAAACCTAGTATCCGTTCACAAATTCCTCTCTTGCTCCTCAACACCTTCAACATACAATCCACTTTCTTGTTGACCTCCTTTTTAGAGAGCCCCAACAGGCTAGCGATTTTACTTGTCGACTTTCCTTCCCAAAATCTCAGACGCAGCAGTTTCTTGTGCTCGGCATCAGGCAATTGTGCCGAGAGGCGCTCCAGGTCATCTTTGGCCGTGCAAGCGGACTCGGGATCCTCTTGGGAGGGCAGGGAGGACCGATCCAGTCGCGCAGCATTCTTCGCAAGGAGTCTGGACCGACGGGAGGCCTTCTTCCGCATCTCGCGGAACTCGCGGAGCAAACTGAGTTGAGCGAGCCTTAACAACGGCGCTTCCAGCGACAGCCGGAGTTTTTGGAGGGCCTGCGGGCTTGCGAGGCTGCTGCCCAGGCGATTGAGATCCAGGATTTTTATCAGCTCATCGACGGCAGATTGCGAGAGGGCGTTTGAATCGGACCCCTTCACTCCAGCAAAGGGCAAACACGCTGAACCCGCCTTAAGCAGCGCATTCTGCAGCGGTATGCCCAACCGCTCAAATGCCCACGGACTCGCCAATCTGAGTTTCGCCCGCTGAATCAGATCATTTTCGTCCTCGGCTGGGTCGAGCAGGAACGATCGGAGGGACTTGGCACAGCGCCCTAGCGGTTCCTCCAAACCGAGCTTTTCGAGCAGCTCCTGGACAACGTCCAACGGTAGCGCAACTTCGGTTGATGTTGCGGAGGCCATATGCTGTCTCCATTTCTCTATGGGTTAAAATGAATCCACGAACAACGCAGCGAAGGCGTCGGTCTTCGGCCCGCGCCTCCACCATGAGTATACGGGCGCAAACAAGGCGAAAGCCGACATCTTTTTGTGGCCGCGTTATCCCGCAAGTGTGGGACATGGGTTAGCCTCAACCCAAAAATGTGGATTTTGTGGTTGCATGTATCCATAATTGCAGTTACGATCCCATTCTTGCTGGCGGACGCCAAGAGGAACCACTCTCGACAACTCCTTGAAAGCGTCCGGAAACCAAGAAAGGGTGCCTGCCCGGTCATGACGACCGGGCAGGTCCCAGCGTTGTTCGTCGGCCCAGGTGGACCCACGAAACGGAGTCGATAGCAAACGCCTGGCCCAGGGGGGGCGGCGCTCAAATGCAATCCCGGGGAGGGGGATTGCGGCAGGTTCTATGTGTTCTTATCGGCCCTTGCCACGTCCGACCTGGAGGTTACTAGCCGAAAGACGTATTGATTGTCTGGACGCTTGGTTGGCCGACCACGCGACCGCCCAAATCTCAATCTCCACGCACGTCATCTCGCAGTTACTAGTATTGTAGCGCAGTCCAGCCAGGTTTCCCCGAGTCCTGTCGGAAGACGCTCACGCAGCATAAAATGCGCGATCGGCGCGCGAAACCGCAACTTTCCGAAGCGAACTTACGCAATAGAACCCCCAAGTTTGCTGGAGGGGTACCGGGGCAACACATGCGAACGCTCTACTGCCCGCCCCTCGTAGCCTTAGGAGACGCACATGCCCAAGGATTGGGTCATCCCCCCGCCATGGTCCGGCCGCGACGCGCTCGCGGCGGCGCTCGGCATCTCCCCCATCGTCGCACAGGTCCTGTACAACCGGGGCATCGATGAAGTCGATGCTGCCCGCACTTTCCTTGACCCGCAACTCGCTGACATCTACCCACCGGGTTTGCTGCCGGGCGCTACCGATGCCGCCGACAGGATCGTTGCCGCGGTGAATACCGGCGCGAAGATCGTCTTGTTCGGCGACTACGATGTCGACGGCATCACCGGCGTGTCCATCCTGTGGCACTGCCTTCGGCTGGCCGGCGCCAAACCCGAGTTCTACATTCCCCACCGTCTCGAAGAAGGTTATGGCATCGGCACCGACGCCATCGACACGCTCGCCGACGACGGCGCGAACGTCATTATCACGGTCGACTGCGGCGTCACGGCCATCGAGCCTGCCGCCAAGGCCAAGCAGCGCGGCATCGAACTGATCATCACCGACCACCACACGCCGCACACCGACGACAACGGCAATGTCGTCCTCCCGGACGCATTGATCGTCCACCCCGGTCTCCCGGCGACCGATGAAACGGCGTATCCAAACCCGAACCTTTCCGGGTCCGGCGTCGCGTTCAAGCTCGCCTGGGCCGTTGCTCAGAAAGTATGCGGCACAACAAAGGTCCGGCCGGAATTTCGCGATTTCCTCCTCGACGCCACCGGCCTCGCCGCACTCGGCATCGTTGCGGATGTCGTGCCGCTCACCGGAGAAAACCGCATCATTGCCTACCACGGCCTCCGCGGCCTGCCGCACAGCAGCCTGGCCGGCATCAAGGCCCTGATCCAGTCGGCGGGCCTGGTCGGCAAGAAACTCGCCGGCTATGACATCGGCTTCAAGCTCGCCCCGCGGCTCAACGCCATCGGCAGAATGGGCCACGCCCGCCTCGCCGTTGATATGCTCACCCGCGCCGAGCCCGACGAGGCCGTCCGCATCGCCGCCAACCTTGAACAGCAGAACCGCGCCCGCCAAGTCGTCGAACGAAAAATCACCGAGGAAGCCAAACGGATGGTCGTCGAACAAGGCCAGGACGCCGACACCGTTCGCGCCATCGTCCTGGCGTCCGAGGGCTGGCACGCCGGCGTCATCGGCATCGTCGCCAGCCGCGTCAAGGACGAGTTCGGCCGACCCACCATCCTGATCGCCATCGAAAACGGCGCCGGTCAAGGCTCCGGCCGCAGTATCAGGAACTTTCCGCTTCACGAGGTCCTCGCCGACTGCCGCGAGCATCTGCTGACCTACGGCGGGCACGCCATGGCAGCGGGCCTCAAGATCGATGTCGCCAAGATCGACGCATTCCGCGCCGCCATTCACCATCTGGCCGGGCAACGACTGACCCCGGCCGACCTCGAACCCAAGCTCCGCATCGACGATGTCGTGGACCTCGCCGGGCTAAATGAACGGCTCGTCGCCGATCTCGCCAGGCTCGAGCCCTTCGGCGCCGAGAACTCCGCGCCGCGCCTCGCCACGGACTGGCTCGAACTTGCCGGCGAACCGCGGGCCGTCGGCGCCGCCGGTACGCATCTTCAGGTCACACTCGGCGACGGGCGCGCGCGATGCAAAGGCATCGCCTTTGGACTCGCTAAATTGCTGCCCGATTTGCTAGATCATCGTCGATGCCGCGTCGCGTTCCGGCCGATTATCAACGAGTGGAACGGACGTCGATCTGTCGAAATGCAGATTAGCGACTTCCAGTTCCCCGACAAATGACCGACCCGCAGACAAATCCCGACGCGACGATCCCGGAGGATGCTCGGTGCGTAGGTGTGGCACGGGCAAGCGTGAAAAATAAGGCGGTGTTGATTCGGAAGATGGTATCCAATACGAGCGCACGTCTGGTGAACCAGCAACGGAGCTTGTCCGTGAGCGCTCAGTGAAACCCACGGCAACGGAACACGGACAAGGATCGCCCTTGAAACCTGTTCGGTTAAATCGCAATCCCCTCACGGGCGATCCTTGTCCGTGCCACCCCCCGATCACATCGCGGTCCCGTCGACGCGACCTCCTCTGCGCGGCCATCATTCTCGCGGCGGTCCTCGTCATCGGCGTACCCGGCATCACCACCGGCGGCTTCGGCTGGTCCGACGCCCCTCAACATACCTTCGACGGCATCTTCGTCCTCGAATTCGTCAAGCAATGGCCGATCGACAATCCAATGCGCTGGGCGGAACAGTTCTACTTCCGCCATCCCGCGCTCGGCATCGGGGTCTATTGGCCGCCCGGGTTCGCCGCCTTCGAGGCCGCCATGTTCGCAGCCTTCGGTGTCAGCATCACCACCGCCCGGGCGACCGTGCTGCTGTTCGCGTTCGGCGCCGGATTGTTGATGGCCAGCCTCGGCCGGCGCTGGTTCGATCGGCCCACGGGACTGCTGGTGGCCCTGCTGCTGATCACCTGCCCGCACGGCGCCTTGTGGCTGAACGATGTCATGCTCGAATGGCCCGCCACGTTTTGGATTCTCGCCGCCGTTTGGGCCTATCAGAAGGACCGCGATACACGGCGCCTGCGCTGGTCGATCCTGCTCGCGCTCTGTGTTGTCATGGCGTTCCTCACAAAACAAACCGCCGGGTTCATCCTTCCCGTGTTGGTGCTGCACGCCATCCTCGGCCGCGACCGCCGGGCTTACCTGCTCCGACCGGCGCTGCCGGTCAGTCTCGCCATCGCTGCCCCCGCCATCGTGGCGTATGTCCTCGCGACGCACGACTATTCCGCGCTGCCGCCCCAACTGCTGCGACCGTCACTCGACGTGCTGTTCTACACGAGGCGCCTACCCGAAATCGTCGGTTGGCCCATGCTGTTGTTGGCCGTTCTCGGCATCGGGATCTTCATCGCCGCGCATGTAACTTCGCTGAGGGGGAACAAGGACGAACGGCCCGGGCCAAATGCCCGCGCCGGCAGCCTGCTGCTGATCTGGTTCGTCGCCTGGACCGCATTCATCTCGCTGATCGCAGCGAAGGAACCGCGTTACTTCTTCTTCGCCTTGCCGCCGTTGTGCTTCGCCGCCGTTCGGTTCTTCATCCGCCCGGCCGATCGTGACGCCCCCGAGCACGCGATCACATGGAAACGCAACATTCCACGGCTCGCACTGTTGGCCGCGCTCATCATCACACAGGCGACGCTCGCGCGCGTCCGATCCACCGGCCGCCTACCCGACTACGCCCCCGCCGTCGCCGAACTCGCGAAGAAGCCCGACGCCGACCTCGTCCTCGTCGATGCCGTTCGCGACGGGCAACTCATTTTCGACCTGTATCAAAAACCCAACACACGAAACAAGATCATCCCCATCCGTGCGAGCAAGCTCCTATACGCCCGCGCCGCTCGCATGAAGTACGGCGCTCGCATCTTCGTCAAAACCGAGCAGGATATTATCGACCTCCTCGACCGCTATGGTATCCGCTACATAGTCATCGAGTCACGGCTGCCCGACACACCATACACCGACGCCGACCCACTCCCGCGCAAGCTCCTTCGCGGCCTGCTCGCCGACGATTCGCGATTCACGCCCATCGGCAATCCCCGGCCCCTGCGTTGCGGCGATCCAGCCTGGGACGATGTCGAACTATGCCTATATGCCTATCCGGACTGCCCCGCCCGCGCGTCGAGCGAAGTCACGCTATCGTTCCCCGGTATGGGACGTGACATCACATTCCAACTCCCATAACTCCCAGCAAGACAACATTCGTCCGCAGCGTCGCCCCCCGCGCCACGTATTCATGCTTCATCTTTCATCCTTTCCCATTCCCCCGCCCCGCGACATTATCGCCGCCAATTTTTCTCGCGGATTCCTTTGCCCCCGCGCCGATTTGTATCTTAAGTTTCACGTGGTTAGCACGACTCCTTGGCAGTGCGGCCCGTAGCGGAAGCCTGCGGCGGAAAACATGACGCAATTATTCATGTGCTTGGGGGTGTGGTCGCAAGATTAGGTCGCAGGAAACACTACCGACCCTGGATTGGATGAAGGGGAAAGAAGCGACACACTAGTGGCGTTCGGCTCTGGCTGCCTCCTACAGAGCCGGGCGCCCGTTTTTTTACGGCGAATTGCGAACAGCGAGTAGCAATCCGCGGATCGGCTCAGCGAGCCGGCTCGTCTCGAGCCGGTCCGGGGCGACACGCCCCGGCTCAGACTGCGCGGTCAGCCGCTGGTGCGAGAATCCCTTCTCGCCCCCACTCCGACGGGAATCACTTCTCGTAGCCCAGCAGGATTAAAATCCTGCAAAGAATGCGTTGCGAGATGGGAATCTCGCACGAGCGGGCAGGAGCGCGAGGCCGTCGCCTCGATTCGGTCACACCCAACCGTGAACCACTATAGGTTACAATGGAATCCTGCGACGGGACCGGGCGAGGTATGGCAGGATGGTGCGATGACACGGATCAAGATCTGCGGGATGACGCGTGCGGAAGATGCGGTCGAGGCGGTGGACGTCGGGGCGGACGCGGTCGGGTTGGTGTTCGCAAGATCGCCGCGACAGGTGACGATCCGGCAGGCACGCGAGATCGCGGGGGCGCTGCCGCTGTTCGTGCCGGTTATCGGCGTGTTCGTCAATGCGCGGGTGGCAACGGTGATTCGAACGGCCATTGAGGCGGGATTGAGCGCCGTGCAGTTGCACGGGGACGAGTCGCCGGCGTTTGCCCGGCGGCTTGGCGGGCTGCGCGTCATCAAGGCGCTGCGGGTGCGCGACCGGACGTTTGTGGATCAAGTGGGGACGTTCGGGGAGGCGGGGGTGTCCGCGATCTTGCTGGATGCGTTTTCGCGGCAGGCCCGCGGTGGGAGCGGCCGGCGATTCGATTGGGATCTGGTGTCGGGCTTGCGACGCGCCGGTGTGTTGGACGACGCGCCGCCGCTGATTCTGGCCGGTGGTCTGACGGCCGACAACGTCAAGGCCGGGATTCGGCGTTTGCGGCCGTGGGGCGTGGACGTGTCCAGCGGCGTCGAGGTGGCGCCGGGATTGAAATCGGCGGAGAAGATGGTCCGTTTTGTGGCAGCGGTGCGATCGGTTGGGTAGAGATAAAGTAGCCTGACCCGAATGCCATTAAGTTAAGCTGCATCTCCTCGTTTTCGCAGGTATTTTCGCAGTTTTTCGCGTGGTTGCGTCATGCGGGCGTACTGCTTGGGCCGGCGCTTGATGCAACGCGGCTCGATACGT
>JAUVGW010000014.1 GCA_030593565.1 Phycisphaerae bacterium
CAGGGCTCGCTGCGCTTCGCCCTGGGCTCTATTCCGCCACCCCCTTCGGGGGTTCATGCGTGTCCGTCGGAGGTTTATTCGATTCTTTCGAGGGTTTATTCGATCGCCCATCGCTACGCCGCCTAAACTGTCATGGACCCGGTCGGGCGGCCCCCACCGCCACGCTCTTGCAGGCGGGTTCCGGCAGGTGTAAGCTACGAACTGAGAGTCATTTCGATCATATGCGCGCGACACGAGGCGTTCCGATGAACAACCCCAAGGCCACGTCGTTTGTCGAGGACGCGCTGCTGAGTAAGGCCACCGGCGGTGACATTGACGCTCTCTCCGCACTTCTTAACCACCATGGACCACAAGTCCGCCAGGAATTGAGCATCGGCAAACAGTGGCGATCCGTGCTTGACGCCGATGACGTGATGCAGGTGACCTACATCGAGGCCTTCCTCCAGATTGGCCGCTTCGTGCCGAAGGGCTCGGCATCGTTCCTGGCGTGGCTTCGGCGAATTGCACAGAACAACGTGCGAGACGCGGTCAAGGCCTTGGAACGAGAGAAACGCCCGCCGCCGAGCAAGCGAATCCAGCCGCCGCGGGGCGACGACTCGTACGTCGCGTTGTATGAGCTGCTCGGCGCGACGAGCACCACACCCAGCCGCGCTGCGGCGAGACAAGAGAGCAAGCGCATACTGGGCGCTGCCATCGCACGGTTGCCGCAGGATTACGCAACGGCTGTTCGACTGCATGACTTGGAAGGCCGAACCGGTCCGGAGGTGGCTACGGCCATGGGGCGCTCCCGTGGGGCGACATTCATGCTGTTGGCGCGCGCTCACGACCGACTGCGCGAGAATATGGGCGCCGCGACGAATTTTTTCAGCCATTGAACGCGACGCCGGCGTTCGGAACATGGCTGAAAGAACAGTGGGGCGCCAAGGGACCATCAGGCTATGCCACGAGCACCGAATACAGATGGCCAAGACCCAGACGACCGCGAGCAGAATCTGATCGACGCCGCGCGACAACAGGTGCATGGAACCAAACCGGAGTGCGCCGTGACTGTCACCAGCGCCCCGGAAGCGCGGCTTGTCGGCACTCGAGTCGGAAGCTACGAGATCAAGCGGGTGATCGGCTCCGGTGGTATGGGCGTGGTCTACGAGGCCGAGCAGAAGAGACCCAGGCGTGCGGTCGCCCTGAAAGTGATCCGCGGCGGGACCTACGTGGACGAGCATCAGGTGAAGCTCTTCCAGCGGGAGGAGCAAGCCCTTGCCCAGCTCAAGCATCCATTCATCGGCGCGATCTACGAAGCCGGTCGCACCGACGACGGGCAGCACTTCTTTGCAATGGAGCTCGTCCACGGTCAGCTTCTGACCGAATACGTCAGCGCACGAAAGCCGCCGATCCGCGAGCGACTGAAACTGTTCTGCAAGATATGCGAGGCGATCAACTACGCCCACCAGCGCGGCGTCATGCACCGCGACCTGAAACCCTCCAACATCCTGGTCGATAGCGAGGGTACCCCAAAGGTCCTCGACTTCGGCCTGGCCAAGATTACCGACGCGGACATCGCCGTCACGACGGTCGTTACCGAAGTTGGCAAGATTCAAGGCACGCTGCCGTATATGAGCCCCGAGCAGGCCCGCGGCAACCCGGACGAGATCGACCTCCGCAGCGACGTTTATTCGCTTGGCGTGATCCTCTACGAACTGCTGACCGGCGAGCGGCCTTATGACGTAAGTCGAACGATGCTTCCCGAGGCGGTACGCGTGATTTGTGAAGACGCGCCACGCCGACCGAGCACGATCCTGCGTATGCTCCGCGGTGACCTGGAAACGATCGTGCTCAAGGCGTTGGAGAAGGACCCGCACCGGCGTTATCAAAGCGCGGCGATGTTGGCCGAGGATATCGAGCGCTACGTTACGGCTCAGCCGATTCTCGCCCGTCCGCCGAGCGCGGCCTACCAGTTTCGCAAGCTGATCGCCCGACACAAAGCCCCCTTCGGTTTGATCGCCGCGTTGTTCGTGGTGGTTCTAGGATTCGGCGTCTGGATGAGCGTGCTGTACGCCCGGGCCGAACAATTGCGCGTGGCGGCCGTTGCCGCGGAGCGCGAGCAAAGTCGCGAGCGTGAGCGTGCTGAGCTGGCTGAGGCCCAGGCACGGGAGGAAGCCAACACCGCTCGCACCGAAGCCGGGAAGGCCTCGCAGGTCCAGGAGTTCCTGCTGGACATGCTGGCGTCGGTCGATCCGGGGGTATCCCAAGGACGCGATACTACGATCCTACGCGAGCTCCTGGACAATGCCGCCGAGAGAGTGGAGACACAACTGATAAACCAACCGGAGGTCGAGGCGACGATCCGCGCGGCCATCGGCAACACCTACCACGCCATCGGCCGGCATGACCGGGCGGAGCCGCACCTGCGCGCCGCGCTGGCCGCTCGCCAAGGTCTACTCGGCGACGAGCATCCGGATACGGTCGCTTCGATCAGGCATCTCGCCGAGTTGCTTCACGATCAGGGTAAGCGATCCGAGGCCGAGCGGCTTTATCGGCAAGCGTTGGAAGGCTGCCAGCGCACGCTGGGGAGGGAAGATCCCCAAACGCTCGCTGCGATGAGCGATTTGGGCCTGCTTCTCCGCGAACAGGGCCGCGCGGCCGAGGCTGAGCCGCTCTCCAGACAAGCGTTGGAGGGCCTCCGACGCGTGATGGGCGACGAACACCCCAAGACCCTCATCGCGATGAACAACTTGGCCATGTTGCTCGAGGATCAAGACCGGCTCTCGGAGGCCGAGTTGCTGTACCGCCAGGCGCTTGAGGGCAGCCAACGTACCCTGGGTCCGCGCCACCCCAACACGCTCGCTTCAATGGACAACCTGGCGATTTCACTGATGATCCGAGGCAAGTTTGCCGCGGCCGAGCCGCTGCTCCGACAGGCGCTCGAAACCCGGCGCCAAGTCTTGGGCAACGAGCACCAGCTCACGCTCCTCTCAATGAACAACCTGGGCGCGTTGCTGCGCTACCAGGGGAAACTTGCCGAGGCGGAACCCGTATACAGGGATGCTCTGGAAGCGTCACGCCGCACTCTCGGCGAAGAGCACCCGGATACTCTTGGTGTGATGAACAATCTGGCAGAACTGCTGCGTCGCCAGGGCAAGTTGGCCGAGGCAGAGTCGCTCTATCGGCAGGTGACGGATGCATTCGCGCGCGTGCTCGGCGCAGATCACCCCAGGACGCTCGTCGCGATGAGCAATCTGGGTGCACTACTCACATCACGGGACGAGCCGTCCGAGGCCGAGCCGCTGTGCCGCGAGGCTTTGGAGGGTTTGCGCCGAGTGCTGGGAGATGAACACCGCAGCACGCTGGGTGGGATCCAGGATTTGGCGCGGGCGCTGCACGGTCAAGGCAGGCCGGCGGAAGCCCGGACACTTTTCCGGGAGGCCCTGGAGATCGCCGAAAGAACCGGCGGAGATGACAACTCTCTGACTGCACTCTACCGAAGCCGATATGGGAACTGTCTTGCCGGACTCGATCGCTATGAGGAAGCTGAAACGCACCTACTGCGAAGCCACGCGGTTCTCGAGGCCAGGCGCGGCCACGATCACGAATGGACGATCGAAGCGGCCCGGTGGCTTGTCGCGCTCTACGAAGATTGGGGAAAGCCCGACAAGGCGGCGCAGTACCGCCCGCGGCTGCCCGCTACATCAGAGCCCGCGGCTTCCTCCCAACCGTCAGACGGCGACCACTGAGCCGGGCAATGAGAAGAATCAACTGCGTAGGTGTCCCGGCGCACAAACTAAAGAGCACTCCTGAGGGAACAAATCCCAGGCCCTTTCAATCATCAGCAGAGCCGGCATCGGCCGTAGAGGGCGCTGGATTACCCGACACTGCCTGCCGCCTCTGCCTGAATACGGACGTGTGTCCCAACTGCTGTACAGGGAACGCTTCCACAGCAACGGACCCCGCCTCCCAGGAAGTTCCTTATGGCCTACACTCCGGTCACAACCGTTTCCCGTCCAACTTGGTCGGTGCACGGTTCTGATTCGGTCCTCTCCATATCATCGCCGCCGGCTTGATGACTCCCCCTCTCCTATCGTTCTGTCGATCCCTCCGTCATTTCGCCCACGCTGCCGATGCTAGCGAATTTCGTACCGTCCAGGCCCAGATCCCGGGCGCATCTCCATGCCCGCCTCTATGAACGAAGGGTGGGCCAGGATGGGGAACATGCTGAACGCCATCCCCGCCGCCTGTTGTGCGCCCGCCAATATTTTTGCCCCTGCTCCTGCCACCATCTTCCTCGTTGCCTTCACAACCACCAGCACGAACCCTCCCACGGCTGTATACCAGACTACCGGTTTCGGCTGGAGGGGCTTCGGAAGCCTGAATGGAATGGGAACAGGCTTGCACAGGACCGCCTTTGCCATCTGCGCGAAATCCACCCAGAGGGTCAGGCTGTGAGTGATCGTTACGGTAATCTTGTTCTTGTTCTTCGCTTCGATGATCGTCCAGTGTTTCCCGCTCACCTTGTACTCGAGCTTGGTGTCCGAAATGGAAACCGACGAATCCAGCTTGACCTTCCCTAGAGGCGATTCCCATATGATAGATCCCCCGGCCAGGTCTCTCTTGAGTCCCTCTTTGGAGCTGAAACCGATATGCTTGAACACCCCCTTGCTCCCCTTAAGCTCCAGATTGCCCGCGCCGTCAATCTTGAATTCATTTCCGTCCACCACGAGGTTTAGCTCTTTCGTCGTCGCGTTAACGGAGGACTCGACGGACATCTTCTTCCACGCTCCGCCGATCGTGTACCTCGCTTTGTCCTTGAGGCCCGGCGAGACCTGGATCGAATAGTCGATGGTGGAATTGGTGCCGCTCACGGCCGTCCCACAATTGGCGAATTTGACTGTGGGCCATTCCAGCTTGCCTTGAAGGACACCCGCCGTCTTGCAGCCCAGATTGTTGGGTGGCGTTCCCGCTACGCGTGGCGCCCTCGACGTGCCGCTTCGCTTTGGGCTGACCGGTGGTAGCGGAACGTCAACCCTCTGGCCTGGGCCAGGCCAGAGGGTCTCATCACCGTACTGGAAGCTGATCGGGAAGTAGATCAGTTCGCCTGCTTTGATCTTATTCGGGTCGTGGAATTTCCCCCGAAAATCCTTGTTCACCTTCAAACCGTAGACGTAATTCCAGAGAACACCGAAGAGATCCCACAAAGTGTCCCCCTTGCGAATGCGGATTCCGCCGTACCAAACCGGTGGTGTTCCGCGCCATTCGGTCACGTCCGGCCCGCGTGAGGGGGTAGGCAGGCAATAGGTTGGCATTGTCGGCACGTAGTCCCGTAGCCGACACATCTGCTTATTCCAAGCACACAGGTGGGCATACTCGGGCGTCCGCAACAGCCTCTCCCACTTCTCGATGCTGCCCGCAAGCACGGCCGGGTCGACACACACCGCGATTGCCGCCTTCCTGGTACCTTTCGACATGATCCTGCTCCTTGCGTTGCGTTGCCTCCCCCGACGGGGCGGGGCTCCTGCGATTCTACATTCTCACGCTTGGCCTCAGGTTCCGTGCACTTCCTTGACCTTGGCCCGCGTTGCCTCGTCCAACGCCCCCGTCATGGCCATTCCATGCTTCCCTTGGAAGGATTTCAGGGCTGAGCTGATCCTGGGACCCAGCTTCCCATCCACGGGCCCGCAGGCGAAACCGAGATTGTTCAGCCGCATCTGCACGCCGGCGACCTCCGTGATCGGATCAATGCCGCCGAGTTCCAGATTGAACACGAGACGGCACGCGCCCTCTCCGACGGTCAGCTTGCCTCGCTTCGCGTTGCCAGGTATGTGACATTCGAGTCGACCGTCGGTGTCCGTCGTCCCTTCGAAGGTTCGATCATCGACCTCAAGTGTGAAGGGCTCGTCCCCGCGGGGGCCATCCTCGTCCACGATACGAAGCAAGAGCTTGGACGGCTCACCGCGCCGAACGAACCGATGCCGCATCTCCGTCTCGCCTGATTCATACTTTTGCGTCTTCGCTGGAATCGTCACGCGATCCCCCGGCAACAACACATTCGGATCCTTGCGCGCTTCCTTGAGTGCCGCATTCGCCGGATGGTTCCAGATTTTCTCCCAGAAGTGGCCCGTGTTCTTGGCGATCGAGGAGATGCATTCCCCTTGGCCGACCTCGTACTCGCCCTCGCCGACTGGACCCGTACCGTGCTCCTCTTTCTTATGCCGCTTGGCAGCCTCCTCATCTTCGGCCCTCTGCTTCGCCTTGGCCTCCATCTGGGCTTTGAGTTCGGCCGCTCGGCGCTGCCGATAGCCGCCGCCTGGGATGCTCGGAATCGTGGTCAACACTGACATCACAACCTCCTGACTTTCTTCTCGTGCCCTCTGAGTGTCTTCGATGGATCGATGCACAATTGTCCCCCAGCCAAGCAACGGCCAGGGCCTGCGGTCACGCCGATTACGGTGCCCCGTACTCATACCTGCCCATGTCCGGTGCGGAGCCTGTGTACGACTGTCCCAGGGCCTGACCGGCATCAATACATGGAGACGCGGCCTGCAAATGCACATCCGGAGGGGTGGCACTTTCGCTGACGAACAGCGAATCGACGCAAATGTTGCCTGCCCCGAACGAACCCGCGTTGATCTGCGCGGGCGTATAGGCCTGCCCCATGACGTAAACCGTGTATTGTCCGGAGGCCAGAGCGTCCCAATTATTGTGTTCCGCGATGATCGTCCATTCGTTGGTGCCTTCGACCAGTAGGGCTCCTTCAGTATTGCCACACGTGATGTTGTTTTGGAAGTTAAACGTGTTGCTCGGCAACGGGCCGGCCTCCATTACCATCTGCCAGCTACTATTGGAGACGATGAAGCCCGGGCCGTCGTTGCCCATAGACACGTTGTGTTCAAACAGCACGTTGTACGCACCGTCGTAACAGACGAATCCACCCCATTTGCTTGTGGGATCAAATCCGTTTCGCCAGGCGGTATTCCGGCGGAAGACGATGTCGTGGGATCGAGAGTTGACCGCAAACCCTGAGTGGCCGTTGTCGTATGCCAGACACTCCTCAAAGGTAATATCGTGTGCGAAAGGCCGATGCTCCTTGGGCCACAAAGAGACATCAAAGCCGTACACGGCATTGTTATACGCGACGCAGTTGGAGATCGTGATATGGTGACCCTGCTGGGTCTCCAGTCCGTTCGCCAATGGCGCGGGGCTGCCGTGAAAGGTGGAATTCGTTACCGTACCGTTCGTGCAGTCCACGAGTTGTACGCCGTTGGACCCGCCGTCAGCCGTTTCGAGTTTGTCGAGACTGAAACCGTCGACGTTGTACATGATGATCCCGGCGACCGCGTTCGGGCTGTTTCCACCGCCGAAGGTGTTGACGTGCACGTCGCGTATCAAGATGTCGGCTGCACGCTGCGTATTCCCATCCAGGCCCGCCACGATCGCGTGACCAGCGAGATTCTGGATGGTCATCCCCTCGAGCGCGATGTACCCAACACCCGGATCGATGACTATGCCGGCTTGGGCGCCGCCGGCGTCGATGATCACGTCAGCGGGCCCGGCGCCGGAGATGGCGATTCGCGCGCCGGCCGTGCCCGCGCGGGAGAACTGAATCATGTTCTCGTGGTACGTTCCGGCCAGAACATTGGTCCTGTCGCCCGCCTGCATCGTGGCCGCGGCATGCGTGATAGTCTGCCAGGGGCCGTGCGTGCCACCTTCAATCGTCGGTGAGAGACCATCGTTATTGTCGCTGGCTCCCGGCGCGTTGGCGTCCACATAAAATGTGGAACCCGCGTTGCCGGGGCTCGCGCTGCCCGCCTGCCCACTGCCCCCCACGGTCGTGAAACTAAACGACGCCGGCGTCATCAGCGAGCAACCATCGGTGAAGCTGCACGCTGAGACCGTCACCGTGTAGGTCGTATTGCTCGCCAGCGACCTCGACGGGGTCAGAGTGACCATCGTGTTGTCCTTCGACCAAGCGAGAGTGAACTCGATGTCGGGCGTGATGAAGCCGTCCAGGCTGTCAGGAATCGCCGACCCGTCGAAGGTAATGCTCACTGTCGCGGTCTGCGCAACGTTGGTTTCATTGTGGATCGGGCTTGTGCTCACCACGACTCGCGGGGTCACAAAACATAGACAGCCGCCGATACAAAAAACCAGAACGACAGCCGGCAACATCCGAATGGCGGGGGATCTCGTCCACGACAACATTTTCTGTCTCCTTTGGTTTCGCGAGGCCAGGTGCATTTTTGCTTTCGCACCGCCGCGTCGGGACGCCTTTCGTCCCAATCGCTCTTCTTGCTTTGAAAGCGACGTGTGGATCCCGACCGTCACGCGCGTTACCGAAAAAAGCCGGAGAACAGCACTTTCAGTCCGGTTTCGCAGGGCTTCCCGTAGTGGATCACTTTGATCGACGGGCGCCACTGGCAGCTTGCTGCCAGTGTCGGCACTGGCGGTCAGGCCGCCAGTGGCACGCAAAGTGAACCACTACCGGAATTCTCAATGGTCATGGTCTAGGGGTCGCTTCGGGGGGGCGGATTCGGTTATACTATCAGTAGTGAATTGGGGAAGTGACGCTGGGAGAATTGGGAAGAAGGTCTACCTTCGCTGGTTGTGGTGTCATCGTTCGAGCAGTTGAGGGGCATTGGATGTTACGCGCCTTGTGGAGGGTGGTTGCGATAGCCGCAGGAGTCGGCGCTTGTCTTGTAGGGAGCCCGGCATCTGCGCAGGACGCACCGAAGGCGAAGACCATCATGATTGAAGGGGGGACGGTCCTGAGCATGGGGCCGGCCGGTGTGATCGAGGGTGGCACGGTCTCCTTGCGCAAAGGTAAGATCAAGTCTGTTCGTGGGGCGGGTCGCGCCGGGGGAATGCCGAATCCAAACCAAGTGCGGATCGACGCGAGTGGGAAGTATGTGACGCCCGGGCTTATCGATGCGTGGGCCGACCTGAACGTCGCACCGGGTGGGAATGCCGGCACAGCCAACGCAAGTTGTCGGGCGATCGACGGACTGGACATGTTCGACCGCCATGACTTCGAGCAGGCGTTGCGCAACGGTGTGACGGCGATATGCGTCGAGCCGGCCGCGACCAAGGGCATCGTCGGCACGGCGGCGCTTGTGCGACTGGCAGACCTTGACAACATCGGCGCGTCCGCCGAGACGGATGTTTGTCTGGTCGTGCGGCTGGGAGTGGGAAAGGTCGGTCCGTTCCTGCGATTGAAGGAGCTTGCCGAACTCCGCAAGGCATTCAAGGAGGCGAAGGAATACCGGGAGGCGTGGGAGGAGTATGAGGAGGAGCTTGAAGCGTACGCCAAGGACCTGAAGGCGGGCAAGAAAGTCAAGCTGGACAAGAAGAAGGAAAAGGCGAAGTCCGCTGACGGGAAAAAGGGAAAGAAACCAAAGGGCCGCAAGGGACGTCGCCTTCGGCCTCGCGATTCGTCGGGCGAATCGCTGATGGCGTGGCTTGAAGAACTGGAGCGGGGAAATGCCGGGGCGGCCGGCCCGGGCGCTGTGTCGATTGGCGAGACCCAGTTCTGCGAAGACGATGAAGATGGCAGCGACGAGGAGCACGCGACGGATGTAGATGACTTCGATTTGCGCTCCTGGCTGGATGTGTATTTTTCGAGCGGTGACGGATCGTCCGGGGGGAAGAAGAAGGATGCTTCGAAGAAGGCCGACGACGAGGCGAAGAAGCCGGAGCGGCCGAAGAAGGACCGGAACAAGGAGTTGCTGGTTCGCACGCTCAAGCGTGAATTGGCCGTGCGTTTCGAAGCGCATCGGCCGGCCGATATCCTGAACGTGCTCGAGTTGGCGGGCGAGTTCAATCTCGATGCGGCGGTCGTTGGGGCCAGTGGCGGGCGGTATGTTGCGGAGCCGTTGGGTAAGGCGGAGTCTACCGTCGTACTGGGCGGGATGATCCGAACGGCGTTGTTCGAGAATGGCCACTATCGCGACCACGATTCGGTGAACGCGGCGGTCTTGAGCCAAGCCGATGTGGCGGTCGTCATCGGCAGTGGGCCGGGCGGAGGCGGCAACCGTGCGCACTACCTGCGGCAGAATGCGGCGATCGCGGTGGGCGCGGGGATGGATGCTGAGGGCGCACTGGCGGCAGTGACGATCAACGCCGCTCGCGTGTGTGGTGTCGCGGAATCGCTGGGTAGTCTGGAGCCCGGCAAAACGGCGGATGTCGTCGTTTGGAGCGGGCATCCGCTGTCAAGCGGCTCGGTTGTGGAATATGTGTTCGTGGGGGGGAAGGAAGTTTGCCGCCGCGAGCCTTGACGTGTGCGGCGGCTATTGGATGCGAGGCTGACGTCTTGTCGAGACAGACGGGCACGATTGTAGCGGCACTCGTCGCGACCTGGGCGGCAGGATTCACACCGCCGGTCGAGGGTGGAGACCGTCCGTTTGCCGTTCGCGCGAAGGCGTACGTTGACCGGGACGGCTCGGTCGTGAATGGCGCGACGCTGATCGTGAAAGATGGGAAGGTATCGGCTATTGGGTCGGACGTTCGGGTACCGGCGGGGTGTTTCGTTCTTGATCGACCGGACGCGACGATCTGTCCGGGGTTTGTCGATCCGCACGTGACGCTCGGGGCGATGGGGCGGACGGGGGAAGCTGCGAATTCAATTGAGACGGAGGCGGACGCGGCGGAATTGTTCAACCGATATCACCATGATTTCGACCGTGCCGTGCGGGCGGGTGTGACGACGGTGCTGCTTACACCGAGGAGTTCGCATTTGGTGGGTGGCCGAACCGTGGCGGTGAAGACGGCCGGTGAGACGACGCTGACGCGGATCGTTGGTCCGGGACCGATCAAGCTGTCACTTGCGCCGGCGGCGTTCACGACAGCGCGGCCTCCGACGTCACTGCAAGGTGGTCTGGCCAGGTTGCGTGGGATGATTGCGGCGGCGCGGGCGGACCGAAACGACGAGGGGGCGTTCGCCAAGTGGGCACGCGGGGAGGCGGTTGCGATCGTCGACACGATCGAGGCGGCCGAACTCGGCAGTCTGGCGAGGTTGGTTGCCGACGAACGTGTCAAATGTGTGGCGCTGCATGGCAACTATGCGGCGGAGCGGTTGTCGGATATCAAGCTGACGGGGCAGCCGGTCATCCTGGGCACATACGAATTCACTGATTCGCTCCGATTCACGCGGACGCCGGTGATTCTGCAACGCGAGGGTGTTGGCTTCGCGTTGACGAGCAACGCGCCGCGCTATGGGCCTGAGCTGTTGCGTATCGGGGCGGCCATCGCGATGGCGCAGGGGCTTGACGCTGCCGCGGCACACGCGGCGCTGACCACGACGCCCGCGGAGATCATCGGGGTTCAGGACCGGGTCGGCTCGCTGGAGGTTGGCAAGGACGCGGATTTCATCCTGATGGACGGTCAGTCGTTGGACTTGACGTCGCGCATCATCGAGGTATTTGTTGACGGACGCCGCGTGTATCGCGCGGACACGCGCGAGGCGGGTGGGACAAGTCGTTCACCAGATGGCGCGGCCGGGAGGGTGAATTGATGTTCCGGCGGGTGATCATCGTGGCAGGCGTGGCTCTGTGGGCGGCGTTTTGCGCTTCGTCCGCCGCGGCCGACGTGGATGCCGCACGGACCGGATCCGGGCAAGGCGCAGATCGCGGGTCGATCGTCCTGAAGGCGGGCAAGATATATGCGGATCCGTCGCGGATCATCGAAGGTGGCGAGGTTCTTATTGAGGACGGGAAAATCGTCGCGGTCGGCAAGGAGGTGACGGCGCCGGAAGGCGCCCGGGTTATAGACCGGCCGAATGGTACTGTCACGGCGGGGCTGATCGATGCGAATTCCACGGCGGGTTTTACGCGTCGGACTGACCGTGCGGAGCACGAGTTCGAGTGCATCGCGCACTTGCGCGTGATCGACATGATTGATCTGGGCCACCGCGCGTTCGAGCGGTTGGCATCGGCCGGTGTGACGACGGTGTATGTGAGCGCGGATTCTGCGAGTGTGATCGGCGCACAGGGCGCGGTTGTGCAGACCGGGGGGCCGTCTGATCAACGCGTTGTCCGGGAGGCGTATGGCGTCAAGGCGACGATCGGACGTGAGCCGATCTACAAAGGAAGCCGGAGCCGCACGCCGAGGCGCAGGGGGACGACGTACCTGACGCGGCGTCCCACGACTCGGATGGGGCTCGTGTGGGTCTTTCGCAAGTCATTCCACGATGCGCAGACGTTCGCACGGGGCAGCAAGCCCGGTTCGCGCGGGGCGGGATCGCCGGTCGACGAGGCGATTCCTTATTTGCAGGCGATCTTGCGGGGCGATATTCCACTGCGGATTCAAGCCCGGGCACAGCTCGATATCCTGACGGCGATTCGGGTCACTGATGAATTCGGTATTCCGTTCGTGTTGGAGGACGCGACGGATGCGAACCGGTGTGTGGATGAACTTCGCGAGCGGAAGATTCCCGTGATTTTCGGGCCGCTGTTCGACTATCCGAGCGGCCTTCGTCGTGGCGGCGGTGAGGCGAACCGATACCGATACAGCACACCGTCGGTCTTGCTGAATGCCGGGGTCACGATGGCGCTGTCGGCGAATGATCTGACGGGGGAGGCGGCATTGCCGCAGCAGGCGATGTATGCCATGCGATTCGGATTGACGCGCCGTCAGGCGCTGGCGGCGGTGACGACGACGCCGGCTGCGTTGTTGGAAATACAGGACATTGCCGGGAGCGTCGCCGAAGGGCGCCCGGCGAATCTCGTTGTCTGGTCCGGCGAACCGTTTGACGTGACGACTCGGGCGGATGTTGTCGTGATCGGTGGGTGCATTGTGAAGGAGTGCCCGGCGCGGTCATCGGCTGCTGGGAAGAAGGGGACTGGGGGATCAGGGGACCAGGGGATCGAGGGGGCGAGCGATGGATGGTGGAAGGCGAGATTGCGCGGAGTCAGTGGAGACTTGGACCGTTTGTAGGACAGGGGTTGAGACCATGCGGCGGTGTACATTGTGGATGAAGCCCGGAGGCGGATCGCGCCCGTGGGGCCGCCTGTTCTGGATGTTAGCGGCGATTTTCACGGCGGCCGTCGGTGGTCGTGCGGTTGCGCAGACGATTGTGCTCGAAGGCGGCCGGATCATTCCTGTTAGTGGGGAGACGATCAAGAAAGGCAGCATCCTGATTCGGGGTAGTAAGATCCTCGCGGTCGGCAAGACCGTCGAGGTACCTTTCGATGCCAAGGTGATCGACGTGTCGGGCAAGACGCTGTTTCCGGGGATGATCGACGTACACGTTGCCGGTCTGGGCCTGGACCGGCCGAACGAGAACGTTCCCGTGGCGCCGTTTCTGAATGTGTACGATGCGATCGATCCGTCACTGCTGTTTTTTGAAGACGCGTTGCGGGATGGGATTGCCGTCTTGCACTTGATGCAAGGCAACGACTGTGTGATCGGGGGGCTGTCGCGCGTGGTGCATCCGATCGGGATGACGCCTGACGAGATGACGATTGTGCCCGACCTGGCGATCAAGATCGCCATCACACCGAAGACGGGCTTCGACCGGATGCTTCAAATGGCGACGCTACGGGAGGCGTTTCTGAAGTTCGCCGACGATATGGAGCGGCTGGCCGAGGAGCGATACGAGGAGAAGCTGCGCGACGAGAAAAAGGACCTGGATGTACCGCCGGCTGTCGCGCGAGAACGCGGTCGGGCACTGATTCGAGATGAGGATATCCCGGACAAGGACCGCAACCTGCTGTTGCTCACTCGGGGGAAGCTGCCGGCGTTCATCTATTGTGGCCGGGCGATGGATGTGCCGAGGGCGATCAAGATCGCGAAGGACAATGGATTCTTCGAGCGGTGCGTGCTGGTGCTTGGATCGGAATGCTACAAGGCGGTGGACGTCCTGAAGGAAGCGGGGAGGCCTGTCGTCCTTGACGCCGAGTTGATCCATCGCGAGACGGATCCGATTACGGGCAAGGAGATCGAGACGTTTGTGCCTGGTGTGATGGACGAGGCCGGCGTGACGTTCGCCCTGCAACGCCGGTCTGGGACCTCGCTGGGGGAGCGGTATCTGTGGTATCAGGCGGCGCGGTGCGTTCGAGAGGGGATCAGTCGTGCGGCGGCGCTCGAAGCGATCACGCTGCGCCCGGCACAGATGCTCGGATTGGGCGATCGGTTCGGCACGCTGGAGCCCGGCAAGGATGCGAGCATTCTGGTGCTGAGCGGCGATCCGCTCGATTCGCAGACGTGGGTGGAGAAGGTGATCATCGAGGGTGTGCCGGTGTATGACAAGGCCGAGGACATCCGATTGAAGAAGCTGTTTGCCACGCCCGAGGAGGAACTGGGCGGGGCTGCCGGTGACGCGGACGAGAAATCGCCCGGCACGTCGAAGCCCGCCGCGAGCGGCGGGCAGGCATCAACGCGGAAGACGACGACGGAGAAGGCCGAGGAGCCGGCCGGTGATGGAAGCCATGACTAGTGCGCTCACATTCAGATGCAGACTGACGCGCTGCGCGGCGGCACTGGTGGTCGTTGTGGCGATGCCATCCGTCGCTGTCGTGGAGCGCGCGCAGGCGGATATTTCGGAGGGGACGTTCGTCTTGAGGGCCGGTCGGGTCTACACGATGGCCGATGGTGACGGGTGGATCATCGAGAACGGCATGATCCTCGTTGAGAACGGCCGGATCGTTGCCGTGGGCGCGGACATCGTCGTGCCGTTGTTTGTGGATATGATCGAGCTGCCGGATGCGATCGTGATGCCGGGGCTGGTCGCGGCGAATTCGAGTCTGGCGGGTCGGAACGCGTCGGAGGATTCGGTCGGGCCGCGATATCGCGCGGTCGATGCGTTTGACGCGTATGCGGACTACGGGAGGATTCTGTCCGGCGGCGTGACGACGGTCTATCTGAATCCGGGGCGGCACCGACTGGTGACTGGCGTCGGCGCGGTGGCGAAGCTGGGTGCGGCGCCGGGCGCGGCGATTCTGCGCGAGACGGCGGACCTGGTTATCAACCTCGGCGAACGGGTGTTTGACCCGCCGGCGAAGCAGCAATGGCTATTACCGCCATCTTCGGATTCGCGGATCGAACCATCGCTGGTTCAGCGGCCGAGTTCGCGGTTGGGGCAGTTTCTGCAATTGCGAGAATCGTTCGATGCGGCTACGTCGTATGATGTCGGGCGGGGCGACGGCGGTCGGTCGGGGGCCGGGGGCAAGCATTCGCAATACGATGACAACCTTGCGGCGCTGGAGGGCCTGCTCCGCGACGGTGTGCGGTTGCGCATCAACGCTGACCGGGCGACGGACATCGAACAGGCCATTCAGTTCTGCCGGGAGCGCGGGTTCGAGTTCGTCTTGACCGGGGCGTCACAATCGGAGTTGGTGGCCGACATCTTGGCGAGGGCAGGCGTGGGGATCGTGTATGAGGCGCCGCTGAGGCCTGTCGGTGCTCGGCCAAATCTCGGGCCGGACCCAGATCGCCTGGATGATGATCTGTACATTCCGCCCGCGCTTCGTGACCTGCCGATCGCCATTGCCGGACCGGAGGGCGAGCCACACGCGCAGTTGATGCTGTATGCCGCGGCGGCTCGGCGCGCCGGCCTGTCGCGACGTGCGGCGATCGAGGCGGTGACCATCCACGCCGCGAAGCTCCTCGGCGTAGATGATCGCGTGGGTTCGATTCAGCCCGGGCGTGATGCCGATCTTGTCGTGTTGAATGGCGAGCCGCTGCTGGCAACGACGCACGTACGGCGAGTGTTTGTGAACGGGCGCACCGTCTTCGAGACGCCTGAGAAGCAGTCGGCGAAGTTGGTCGTCAAGGCCGGCACGATCTGGACCGGTGAGACGACGATCAAGGGCGGCGCGGTGCTCGTCGAGGACGGGAGGATCACTGCGGTCGGCGAGACGGTTCCTGTTCCGCCGCACGCGCGGGTCATTGATGCCGGACCGCAGGCCGTCGTTACGCCTGGTTTTATCGACAGCCGCGGGCATCTTGGCCTGGAAGGCGATCGAAGCCGGGTCGGAGCCGATCTGTCGCCCGCGAAGGCGTTGGCACGCGCAAGGCCGGAATTCGCCCGGGTCGCGCGAGCGGGTGTTACGACCGTGCTGGTTTCCGCGTATCGACCGGATTCAAAGGGCGCAAGGATTTCGGCCATCCATACTGCGGGCGAAACGCGCGACGAACTGATCGTGAAGGATGCGGCCGGCCTGATCTTCTCGCTGCGTGGTACGGACCCCGCGACAGCCGGTGATGTTCTTCGCAAGGCGTTGAAGGCGGGCAAGGCGTATGACGACGCCTGGAAGAAGTATCACAAGGCGCTCGCGGAGTATAAGGCCAAGGGTCCAGAGCAGAAGGCCGCCGAGAAGAAGAAGCCGGATGCGACGGAGGACGAGGTCAAGGCGGAGAAGCCGCAGGCTGATCCCGTCACGGGGACGTGGGAAGGTTCGGTTGCGGGCGAACCGCTGCCGGAGCCGCAAGACTTCACTGCGCGACTAAAGCTGAGCGGCGATCAGGTGGAAGGTTCGTTGGAGACGTTTTTCGGGGGTGGCGAGGAGATTGAAGTATCCGGCACTTTCAGTGAGGGGCATCTGTCGTTGGAGGTCGATCTGGATATTCCGATCGGCAAGCCGACGATCGAGGCGGATATCGATGAGCCGGACCACCTGACGGGGACGTTCAACATCGGCTCCCGCTTCAGCTTCGAGTTGGAGGCGGAGCGGACGGAGAAGGAAGCCCCCGAGATCAAGATCTCGCGCAAGCGCAAGAAGAAGGACGGTGAGCCCGAGGCGCCTAAAAAGAACGAGGCGTTGGAGCCCTATCGCGATCTGTTTGCCGGGAAGATCGCGGTGGTGATCGACGTGAAAGGGCCGGGTGTGATTGGGGCGGTGCTGCCGGTCTTCCAGAAGGACTACAAGGTGCCGTTCATCCTGTTGAATGCCGAAGGGGCCGGGCAGGCGAAGGAACAGATCGCCGGCGCGAAGACGGGCGTGATTCTGCCGACGCGGGCGGTCCGTCGCATCGGGCGGGAAGACTATGTGCAGTCGGTCGATTTGACCCGCGGGGGAATCCCGGTGGCGTTTCAAAGCGATGCCGAGGATGGCGCTCGCGGGCTACCGGATCGGGCGGCGTACCACATTCGGCTGGGCATGGATGCAACAGCGGCATTGAGGGCGCTGACGATCGACGCGGCAAGGTTGATGCGATGCGACGATCAAGTCGGCGTCCTGCAGCGCGGCTGCCGCGGCGACTTGCTGATATTCGACGGCCCGCCGCTCGAGCCGGGGAGTCGCCTGTCACGCGTCATCATCAACGGCAAGGAGGTGGGGCGGTGAAACGTCAAAACGTCGAAACGTCGAAACGTCAAGATATCGAAACGTCGAGGCTTGGGGGCGCTGGCGTGGTTGTCGTGGTGTTGCTTGGAGTGAGTGGCTTCTTTGTCGCGCCTGTGGTTGCCGGGGATGTGCCGCGGCTGGCCATCAAGGCGGGCAAGATCATCACGATGGATGACGTGGATACGATTGTGAACAACGGCGTGGTGCTGTTGGCCGATGGTGAGGTTGAGGCTATTGGCAAGGCTTCGGAGATCACCATCCCCGATGGCTATCGCGTCATCGATGCTGAAGACGAGTGGGTGGTTCCCGGTCTGGTGGATGCCCACGACCACAGCGCGGGGTCGCTGTATGACCTGAACGACAGTGTGTATCTAACGAATCCGGGGCTTCGGACCATCGATATGGTTGTCCCGCGGAACGAGCGGATGGAGGACGCGCTCGCAGGCGGCGTGACGACCGTCCTGGTGATTCCCGGCTCCGGCACGAACATGTCCGGATTCGGCACGATCGTGAAGACTTATGGCAATAGTGTCGAGGATGTGGTGATCCGCGCGCCCGGCTGTCTGAAGATTGCGCAGGCGGGCAACCCCGAGCGGTACTGGTTCGGTGTGGGCCGAACCATGATGAACTGGAACCTCGGACAAACGCTCGAGAAGGCGAAGGCATACCACGAGAGTTGGACGGCCTACGAGAAGGGCGAGACGCCCGAGGCGCCGCAGTACGACCTCGTATGGCACGGATTTCGCGGGTTGTTCGAAAAGAAGTATCCCGCCGGGCTGCACACGCAGTGGTATCAAGTCTACATGATGTCGATCCTGATGCTGCACGATCGCTTCGGCCTCAACATTGTGACGGACCATTCGACGTTCGATTCGTACAAACTCGCGTCGTTCGTCAAAGAGCGCGGCATGTACAGCGTCGTCGGCCCACGGCAGTTCTACCTTGACCGGCGCGACCGAACAATCAACGGATGCGCGGCGCGGTTTGCCGAACAGGGCGTGACTCGGCTCGGGATCAACACCGACGCGCCGGTCGTTTCGCAGAAGGATCTGAGCTACCAGGCGGCGATGGCGTGCTGGCTGGGCTGGGACGATCACTATGCGGCGCTCAAGAGCGTCACGCGTATCGGTGCTGAGTCGCTGCTGATCATCGATCGCGTGGGTAGTCTCGAAAAAGGCAAGGACGCCGACGTCGGCATCTGGACGGGCAGTCCGATTGATCCTCGGTCGCAGTGCAAGCTGACCATCGTTAACGGCAGAATCGCATATGACGCGAAAGTGAGACGGCGTTACTAGGGATGATTGTGAAAGACCAACCATTAACCAGACCGATTGCGGAACGACGTGGCCGAGGCGTCGGCAGGACGCGGCCGTGCCCGTCGGCCGTGTGGGTCGCCGCGGTCGCGGCGATGGCGTTTGCGATCGGCGCGCCCCAACGCGCCAGTGGCGGCGATGACGGCCGGATGATCGTCATCAAGGCCGGCACGGTGATTACGATCAGCGGCGATGAAATCAAGGATGCCGTCATTGTCATCGCGGACGGGAAGATCGACGCCGTCGGGAAAAACGTTTCCTATCCGACCGAAAGCAAGGTGATTGACGCTCGTGATCTGGTCGTGATGCCCGGTTTGGTCAATCCGTACAGCGCGATCGGCCTTTCGAGCATCTCGAGGGCCGGGAACAAGTCGCACTTGAAGCTCGCCGATGCCTACTATCCGCCGGAAGATGACACGTACCGCAAGCTCCTGGAGGCGGGCTACACCACGATCGGCCTGTATGTCGCCGGCTCCGGTCTACCGGGGCAAGGTCTGGCGGTTTCGACGCACGACGCCAAGCCCATGAGCGGCCTCAAGTCTGAAGGCCTTGTGCGAATCGCGTTCAACCGGCCGTCGAGAGACAAGAAAGTGCTCGCCGGTGCGCTGAAGGCGGCCCAGGAGCAGATCGACAAGGAGAAGGAAGCTACGAGTAAGCCGGCCGAGACGAAGAAGCCGACGACGCAGCCGAAGGCGAAGGATGCCAAGCCGACGACGCAGCCGACATCCAAGCCCTCGACGGCACCGACGACGAAACCGGCCGGTGTCAAGGCTAAGCCAAAATCCAAGAAGCCCACCGTCAAGCCGGAGATCGTTCCGGTGATTGCGCTTCTGAAAAAACAGGAGGGCTTCATCGCGCTGGTCGAGTTCTCGCGGGCGTCGGATGTGGTTCATTTCGAGGATGCCGTCGGCAAGCACGAATTCCGTCGAGCCTATTTGTTCTCGGGGCGTCGGGCGTCCGACGTTCACCACGTCACCGGCCACAAACTGCTCGGCGAGGCGAAGGCGTTGGTCGTGTTGCCGCCGACATTGGTCAACATGCCGTTGACGGCGAATCCGTACGACCGTGTCAAGGCGTTTATCGACGCGGGTTGCGAGGCGGCCGTTGTTCCCGCGGGCGACACCGTGGCCGAGCACGAGCGCATTCGCGAGCGGCTTGCCGTGCTCGTGCGCGCGGGGCTTGATCGTGGCGATGCGCTGAAGGCCGTCACGCTGAACGCGGCGAAGGTGTTGACGTTGGATGATCGCCTCGGGTCCATCGAAAAGGGCAAGCAGGCCGACTTGATTTTCCTTGACGGTGATCCGCTCGATCCGTTTGCCGAAGTCCGCCGCGTGATGGTCGGCGGCGAGATGGTGCTGGACCTGGAGAAGTCGAAACGGTAGGAAGATGAGACACTCGTTGATCGCCATTGCCGCTGTCATCTTTGCCTCGACCTTGGGGCTTGGAGGCGCTGCGTTTGCGCCGTCGTCATCCGGCGGCGATGCCACCATCTCGGAGCCCCCGGCGACGACGAAACCCGATGGTGACAAGAAGAAGCGGGGTCGCAAGGGCAGGCGCGGCCGCAAGCGAACGGACGCGCCGACAAGCGCCCCGACAAGTGGCCCGACGACTGCGCCCACCTCCGCTCCGTCGTCACAGCCGACGACCACAACGACGAGCAGCGGACCAGCCACGCAGCCTACGAGCCAGCCTGACGAGAAGAAGGACAGCTACTTTGTGCTGACAGGGGGGATTATCCACACGGTCGCGGGGCCGGACTTGCAGGACGCGACGGTCTTGTGCAAGAACGGCGTCATTCAGGCGATCGGGAGGAGCCTGGCAGTTCCGGAGGATGCCGAGATTCTCGATGTGTCGGGGATGCACGTCTATCCGGGCTTGGTCGCCTGTAGCAGCCGGGGCATTGTCGGATCGGAACCGCCGGAGAACAGCACGGATGTGTTTGGCACGAACATGACGTTGGCCTTGTCGGGCGGCCTTTCCACGGTGGTCACGGGTAACACTGCGGCGAAGACCACCTTCGGCACGTTGGAAGGTCACGTCTTGCGCAAGGACCTGTTTGTCAAGTTGTCATTCGCAACCGGCGCGCAGAAGCACAAGGTACGCGAGGTGTTGGGGAAGGTGCGGCAGTATCTGCGAGACAAGGCGGCATACGACAAAAAGAAGGCTGACGGCGACGGCGAAGATGATGAAGACGCCGAAGCGCCCGACGAGGGCTTGGTCAAAGGCGGCAACGCGAAGTATCTGCAACTGATAAAGAAGGAGAAGACGGCCTTGATCCAGGCGGATGCCCAGCATGATCTGGTCGACGTGTGCCGGCTGGCGCAGGATTTCGGCATTCGCATCGTCGTCAGGGGTGCGAATGAGGGATGGACGGTGCCGGGCCTGCTCGGCCGGGCGGACGTGAAGGTGATCGTGACCCCACGCAGCTTGCCCGGTAAGAACGAGCAGATCAATCGACCAACGGGCGGCTCGATAGAAAACGCGGCCGTCATGTATGATCACGGTGTGGACATCGCGGTGACGACCGGATCGGCCAACGTCAGCCTTCGTGGCATTGCCGGGCGCGATTTGCTGAACCTGCCCATGGAAGCTGCTTACGCGGTTCGCGGCGGGTTGCCTGAGGCGGCGGCGGTGGAATCGATCACGTTGGGCGCGGCCCGCGTGCTCGGGATCGCAGATCGTGTCGGCTCAATCGAGGTCGGCAAGGACGCCGATTTCACTGTTTGCGATGGCGAGGTGCTGGATTTCTTCACGACCGTGCAGTGGACCATCGTCAATGGTCGCGTCGCTTATGACAAAAAGGCCGAATCGCTGTTCGGGCACATCCGGCCCAGGACGCCGACGACTCAGCCCGCGCCCTACAAGTTCTGGCCCAGGCCGTTCAGGCGACCGGCAGCTTCCGAGTAGTCACATTTTTGGTTCTTCGCGGATTATCGGGGAGTGCCGAAGCCCCGGCAGGGGCGTAAGGGCATAGCCCACGGCGCGAGCCGTGGGGCACTGGCGTGTGCGAACCAGCAAGCCCCAGAGGGGCGAAAGAGGAGGTCGGGTGGTATCTTTCGCCCCGCTGGGGCTGGGCAAAACGCGTGCCGATGCGATCCCACGGCTTGCGCCGTGGGCTGTCTTCTTGCGCCACTCCGTGGCTGGCTGGGCTGTGTACATTCCCCGAGATCCCGTGAAGAACCACATTTTTTGGGTTCTTCACGGCTGTGGCCAGACGCGTGGTTTCTCTCGCACGTGCTGAGAGACCTTCGCCATGGTAACAACACAATCCCGGTTCACTCTCTGCGCTCTGTGGCACTGCCGTCTCGGCGGTGGAATCACATACGTGCATCACCCATATCAGCCAATGGTAAAAGGGAAAACGGCGTTTCCGAACCGCTGTTTTCCCTTTTACCACGGACTGTTAGCCATCTTTCTTCCCAGCCAATTCCTCCGTCCAGCCGTCCTTACGCACCTCTGCTACCGGCAAGGAGACGACGAAGCGTGTTCCATGCGGGGATGCCGATGACAGCGTCGATTATCGGACTTCAACTCCCTCCGTTGAACACCACGCGCGGTGATGGTGGCCGGGCCGCAACCGGACAACTGCCCGGCACGGACCACGTCGGGGGCGGTCCAACACCAGTGACCGGCCTTGAAGGGACATCCCTACACACTTGGCATGTTCAAAAAGCACCGATGCCGGACAGCGGGAAGCAAAGCCCCGTGTTTCGCTAATGACTTGTGTATTCTAACACACACGGCTCCATGTATACGCCCCCTCCAAGCTGAGACCGTTTCTGTCGCAGGGCAATCGCAAGAATGGCGGATGTAGCGGCCGACCCCCGTGTCGGCCGTCGGAAACCGGTGGTGTTCTACGGCCGACACGGGGGTCGGCCGCCACACGAGCGTACAAACCGCTGCAAAGACCACCGCCCGGCCATTCTTGCGATTGCCCTGGTTTCTGTCGCGGGACAAATAGCCTTGTCAGCCTCCACATGGATGGTTTGGCGCGCGGAATCCGGACCTCAAGAAAGGCCGTGCTGTGATCTCCGCGGTCTTTGGGGTGTGAGGGGTTCGATCTATAGCCCCCGTGACCATTCCGCCCGGAAAGGCACATCCCCGGAGAGGGCCGCGTCGATCGTTTGGAGGATCGCTTCGCGGTCTCGCGGGAGTCGGCCGCCGATTGGGAGATAGTTGGATGCGTGATTGCAGCGAAAGATGGCCTCCGTGGCGTTGGTCTCCGCGACGATGATCCGCAGCTCCTGCAGAAGGTCTTCCACGCTCGGCATTTGGAAACACTTGCTTTCCGCAAGCCTGTGGATCGGCGTCGAGGGTATGAGCATCAGCGTCAAGGTCGACAGGAATTCGGGATCCATGGCCGTGGCCAGCCGGGCGGAGGCGGTGGCGTGCTCGACGCTGCGCTCGGCGCCGCCCGCGCCGAGCAGGAAGATCAGCGATTGCTTGAGACCGGCCTCGCGGGCCTTGGCCGCGGCCTCGACATGGTCGGCCGAGGTGGCGCCTTTCGCAATGCGTTTCAGTGTGACGTCGTCGCCTGACTCCGGGCCGATATAGAGCAGCTTCAATCCGAGATCTCGCAAACGCCTCAACTCCTCCCGCGACTTTTCCAGCAGGTTTCGGGCCGTGGCATAGCAGCTTACGCGGCGCAGGTTGGGGAAGGTGTCGGCGAGTGCTCGGAGAATCGGCTCCCAAAGACCGAGGTCCATCGCCAGGGCGTCACCGTCCATGACGAACACCTTGCGAACCTGATCACCGAAGGAGCGGCCGGCCATGGCGATATCCTCCAGCGTCTCGGTCACAGGGCGCACGCGGTACTGCTTACCGTGGTACGTCGCGCAGTAGGTGCAGCAATTCCACGAGCAACCGATGGTCGCCTGGAGGAGGTACGAGTGGGCCTCACTGGGCGGCCGATAGACCGATCCTTCGTAACGCATGCCATTGATTATACGGAGATTGGGGCACTTTAAGAAATGTCGTAGCGGCCAACGCCCCTTTCGGCCGCCGGAAGCCGTTGGTCTTCAACGTCCGACACGGGGGTCGGACGCTACGGTTATCCCGCTGGTGCGAGATGGGAATCACGCACGAGCAAAGAATCAGAGCCGGCTCGTGTCGAGCCGGACCGGGCCGAGGACGGCCCGGCTCACGTGGCGGCACGCCCCGGCTCAGACTGCGCGGGCAGCGGCCTTCCGCGATTTCTTTCAGATAAATATGGGGCGCTACCGCCTGACCGAGTAAACTGCGGCACTGCGAACGGCGCGGTAGGCCGCTGGTGCGAGAATCCGTTCTCGCACCCACTCCGACGGGAATCCGTTCCGTATTCCGGCGGGATTAGAATCCTGCGAAGAGTGCGTGCGAGATGGGAATCTTGCACGAGCAAAGAATCAGAGCCGGCTCGTGCCGAGCCGGTCCGGGGCGACACGCCCCGGCTCAGACTGCCGCCTGTGTACATGGGCGGCGAAGCAATACGATCCGTCGCATTCGGGCCGACGCAACACGGGAGGAAGACGATGCCGTATACCATCAAGAAGACCGAAGTCTGGGCCGGGGACATTCTGAATCGCCCCGGCATGTTGGCGCGAGTCCTGGAATCGCTGACTGCGGCAGGCGCGCAACTCGAATTCATCATCGCGCGGCGCGCGTCGGAGAAAACCTCCCGCGTGTTCGTCTCGCCGCTTAAAGGCAAGAAGCAACAGAACGCCGCGCGGGACGTCGGCTTGCTCCCGGCCGTCGGCATAAATGCCCTTCGCATTGAAGGGCCCGACCGTCAAGGACTGGGCGCCGAGATATCGCGGTGTGTCGCGGCGGCCGACATCAACCTTCGGGGCGTCTCCGTAGCGATCATTGGACGCAAAGCCATCTTCTACCTCGCGTTCAAGACAGAGGGCGAGGCGAAGGCCGCCGCCAAAGCGATCCGAAAGCTGCTGTCCGCGAAGAAACGGTGATAACGCGACACGTAACCGGCCCGCGCGCGCCATGCTAGGCTCTGTCGGAAAACCCGCGTTTCGTAGCGGCCGACGCCCCTGTCGGCCGTCGATGGACATGGGTATTCGCCGTCCGACACGGGGGTCGGACGCTACAGGAGTTTTCCGACAGAGCCTTGTGCTCCGCCAAGGTCGTTTTAACGGGTTGCATGGGGACCTTGACGTGTGCTACTGCTTCAAGCAGTGCTTTCCCGCATGCCGTAACCGTCGTAGACACTGCTTGGAGCAGTGGCACACGAATCGGTCAATTGAGGATTGACAGAACGCAGAAGGGAGTTTCCGCCTGTGGCGAAGCCAACCGTTTCCTTTGTGTCTTTGGGCTGCCCGAAGAACCTCGTCGACTCCGAGAAGATGCTCGGCCTTCTCGCCGAAGCGGGCTGTCCGATCGTCGGCGAGGATGCCGGCCGCGCCGATGTGATGGTCGTCAACACCTGTGGGTTCCTTGCCGCCGCGCGCGATGAAGCCCTCGAAATCCTGCAACAGGCCGCCGAGCAAAAGCGCAAGGGCCGAATCAAGCGGCTTGTTGTCGCCGGTTGCCTCGTCCAGCGCGACGGCGAGCAACTCCTCAAGGAGGTGCCCGAAATCGACGTCCTCGTTGGCGTCAATAACCGGCGGGACATCGTCCGTGCCGTCACGACGAAAGCCAGAAAGTCGAAGCGCCGAAAGTCGAAAATCGAAAGTCGAAAGTCGAAAGTCGAAACGTCGAAACCGCAAGATGCCGACGATTCGCGCGCCCACGGCCGCGTCTTCATGGGTGATTATCTCCCCGCCTCCTGGACCGGCGCGAATCAGTCCGACAGGATCCGCCTGCGACTGACGCCGCAACACTACGCCTATCTCCGCATTAGCGAGGGCTGTGACCAAAAGTGTACCTTCTGCACGATCCCCGCGATTCGCGGCCCTATGCACTCCAAGCCCATGGACGAGATCGTCGCCGAGGCTCGGGAGTTGATCGATGACGGAACGGCGGAGCTTCTCCTGATCGGGCAGGACACCACCGGCTACGGACGCGACATCGGCTACGATCCCGGCCTCGCCGGGTTGCTGCGCAAGCTGAACACACTCGACGGAGCCCGGTGGATCCGGCTGATGTACGCCTACCCAACTAACTTCACCAACGAGATGATCGACGCCATCGCCGAGTGCGACCGAGTCGTCAAGTATGTCGACATCCCGTTGCAGCACATCAACGACCGCGTGCTCAGGGCCATGCACCGCCGCGTCACGCGCGACGAGACCGAAGCCCTGCTCGACAAGCTGCGAGGGCGCATCCCGAACGTCGCCATCCGAACGACATTCATCGTCGGCTTCCCGGGCGAGACGGACCAGGAGTTTGAGGAACTGCGGCGGTTCGTCGAGGCGTTCGGCTTCGATGCCGTCGGCGTTTTCCCCTATTCCAACGAGCCCGATACGCCCGCCTATCGAATCAAGGACCCACTCCCGTCGGACGTCATCGAGGCTCGCATTGAGCAGTTGATGCTGACCCAGCAGGAGATTGCGTTCAAGAAGGCGGCATCACGCATCGGCACGCAACTACAAGTCCTGATCGACGATGTCGATGACGAGGGTGTCTACGTCGCCCGCCATCAAGGCCAGGCGCCGGAGGTGGACAGCGTGGTCTACGTCGATGACGGCGCTCACGAACCAGGCGATTTCATCTCCGTCCGAGTCACCGGCACGCAGGACTATGATCTCGTCGCGGAGCCGGTAGCCCCATAGCGCCGCCCCAATCCCGCGCCGGCCAGGACTATGCGCAATGAGGCGCTCCAAGTTCGGTAGGTCGGGTCCGCAGATCCGACACACAGGATTGCGGCGTGTTCATAAATCGCCGGGTCTGCGGACCCGACCTACGTGGCTCCGCGTTCGCACGTTCGATCGCAAATGCACTAGAATCGTGATGTCCGGGGGGACGGGTGATCGAGACAAAGGAGAACAATATGCGCAATGTTGTCGTGATGGGTGTAGCGTTGTGCCTGCTGGTGGCGGGGGCGGTCGTGGGACAAGACAAGGCCGCGGCGCTCGGTGGATCAGCGGCTGGTTCGGCGGAGGCGGTGTTCACGGAGCTTTATGATGCCTACCTGGCCAGGTATGAGCCGCTTTATCGCGCGTCGAGGCTGACGAAGTGGGAGGCAAACGTCAGCGGCACCGACGAGGCGTTTGCCCGGAGCGAGGCGACCGGGGGGAAGCTCGTCGAGCTTCACAGCGACCGAAAGATGCTCGCCAAGCTCAAGGCGCTGAAAGGCGCCGACGAGATTCGCGATCCGGTGTGCCGGCGTCAACTCGACGTGATGGTGCGGAAGTTTCTTCGGAGCCAGGCCGACCCGGCAGTGCAAAAGCGCATCGTGGTCATCGAAGGGGAACTGGAGCAGGTATTCAACGTTCACCGCGGCGAGGTCGACGGCAAGGCCCTGACCGAAAACGCTATCCGCAAAATCCTGTCCGAGTCGAAGGACTCGACGCAGGTCGAGAAGGCGTGGCGCGCCTACATGCAGGTCGGCGCGAAGGTCGAGAAGAAGCTCCGCGAGGTCGTGCGGTTGCGGAACCAAGTCGCACGCGAACTTGGGTTTCGAGATTTCTACGCGATGAACCTGGCGCTGAACGAGATCGACGAGGGTGAACTGCTGACACTGTTCGACGAGTTGGACGCCTTGACGAAGGCGCCGTTCGCCACGTTGAAGCGCGAGATCGACGAAGCGATGGCGGCCCGATTCGGCGTGCCGACCGCCGAGCTGAGGCCGTGGCACTACGGCGACCTGTTCTTCCAGGAAGCGCCCACGACCGAGGCCGTCGACCTGGACGTGATCTATGAGGATCAGGACCTGCTCGCCCTGGCAAAAACCTACTACGACGGGCTGGGCCTCGATGTACACGACATCCTGCGGCGCAGCGACCTGTACGAAAAGCCCGGCAAGTCGCCACATGCCTTCGCCGCGGACTTGGATCGCGCCGGCGACGTGCGAATCCTGTGCAACCTCAAGCCGAACCTGTACTGGATGGACACGCTGCTGCACGAGTTGGGCCATGCCGTCTACGACGAGTACATCGATCCGGAGTTGCCGTTCATCCTGCGAAAGCCTTCACACAGCATCACCACCGAGGGCATCGCGATGATGCTCGGGGCCATCGCGCAGAACCCCGAATATCTCGTGAAAGTCGTCAAGCTGCCGCCCGACCGCGCGGAGGATATCGTCCAGGCGGCGCGTCGCGGGCTCCGTGCCGAGAAGCTGATCTTCAGCCGCTGGTCGCAGGTGATGACCCGGTTTGAACGCGGGATGTACGCCGACCCGGACCAGGACCTTGGCAAGCTGTGGTGGGACCTGAAGCGCGAGTATCAATTGCAGAACCCGCCGCCGAACGTAAGCCGGCCGGACTATGCCGCGAAGAACCACATCGTGACGACGCCGGCGTATTACCACAGCTATATGATGGGCGATCTGTTCGCGTGCCAGGTCCAGGCCCACATCGCACGGAAGGTGTTGGGGGTGGATGATCCGTGCGCGACGAGTTTCCACGGCAGCAAGGAGGCCGGGCAGTACATGAAAGAACACATCTTCCGATCGGGCAACCTGTATTCATGGAACGACCTGACGCGCCGCGCGACCGGCGAACCGCTGTCGGCGAAATTCTTCGCGCAGCAGTACGTGAATCGTGCTCCATGACGGGAGAAAAAGGGGGTCAAGCTTACTTTATCGACAGAGTCCTCGCTCTATTCAAGGGGTTGGCCAAGATAAAGTAAGCCTGACCCCCTTTTTTCCTCGGTGGTGTGGGTACCGTTACCCTTGCGGAATTGGATAGGCACACAGCAGTCGCAACAAGCCTTGACCGGCGGTCAGGTAACGGAGGCGCATTTTGGCGAATCGCGTGCCGAGTTCCGGGCTGCGCGTGGCATTGCGGTCCACGATGCCGATCGCCTGTACCATGTCCTCGAAGCTGTAGGTCGTTCGGTCGTCGCATAGTGCGACGTATCGGGCGAGCCAGCTCGCCACGGCAACCGCCAACAACAGTGATTGCAGGCCGCCCAACACCGGCCAGCCATAGTAGCCGTGGCCGAACGCTGTTCGGCCGGTGATGCGGGCACGGAGATATCGTGTCAGAAGCATGGCACTCTCGTCGGCCGGCAGTTCAGGATCCGGCCGGATTTGCTCGAGCTGATCGAACGTGCCGCCGACAAGGCCCTGTACGAGACGCGGGATGGCGCCCTTGCCGGACGCCAGCCGCCTGGCACGCTTGAACTGATCCCGCCGTTTCGACAGCCTGCCGAACAGCCCGGCGCAGGCATCCTCCAGGCGGATGTTTTCGCAATAGGCAAAAACCGTGTGGCGAAACAGTTTCAACTGCCGCGGCGTGGGCCGTTCGATCGCTTGCGGATCGAACGAATCCGCCACGTTCGGCAGATCGTCCACCAACATCTCGACCAACTCCCCAAACGCCTCCCCCCGAATCGCGTCTAGGCGGGCAGCCCCCAATGTGCCGATCAGATTGTCGAAACCTGCCAACCGCTGCATGATCGGCCGGCCATCGTCGCGCATCCAACAGTCAACCCGTTCAACGAGCCGGTTTAGCTCGTCGTCGGTCATCGCCCGGCCCGTCGTCCACTCCACGGGCGCCATGGACGGTGCCAATTCCACGAGATTGGCCGCCTTCAGTGCGGACGCGAGCCGCGCCACATCCGGACGGTGTTTCGCCAGCGGGTTCCCCACGCTTCTCGCCACCGACGGGCAGTCGAAACGGACCGACACACGGAAGCCATCGGCCTCGGGCTCGAGCGAAAACGGGAACAACTGGCATGAAAGCGGTTTGTCGGTCGCGCCGAACGCCGCGTGGATGCGGCACATGTGGTTGTCGGTCAGAAAGATGCAATCACCGCTGGATCGGTGGTTCAGAACATAGCTGCGTCCAAACCGAATGTACGGGGGGCCGTCGAGCTTGTCTTGCCAATCCTGCTTGTCGATCTTCTTGCGGTCACCCTCGGTGATGTAGATCACGAGTTCGCGGCAGCACCGCCCGCATTGCTGGCAGTCGAAACGCTGTCCCCCGACTTCAGGAAAGATGATCGGCACCTTCATGGCCATAGCATACCATGCCGACGTACATCACAAGTAGCACCGGCCCCTGCGGCGCCGGCTCTTGTGGCACCGGCGTCTCGCCGGTGTGACGGCACGCGGCGGGGTGGCATGGGTAAGCTCAGCCGCCTACGGCGGCGCTTACCCGTGTTTCTCCCCACGGGCTCGACACGGGCCAACCAGTTCGGCTTCGCCTCACGGTCTGCCCTTTTCGCACGGCTCAAAGGCCAGCCAAGTTGGCCCATGCCACCCCAGTCGCACGCTAAACACGCGCGGATCAACGATCGTCAATCGTCAATGAACCGATGTCGGACAGGCGCCATCGCGCCAGATGGTATTCGTTCATCGGGTCGAGATAGGAGCTGTTCGGATCGAGCGCCAGCCCTGTGTCCAGGCACTTCCTGAACCACTCCGCCGCCTCGTCAGGCCGATCCGCCAACAAGCAGGCTTCCCCCGCGTAATAGCACAACTCGCAGACGCCCTCCACGTCCGTCGGGTCGGCGTTCGTCGCCAACTCCACAGGTGTCAACTCGCCCGCCAGACACGCAAAAATCCGCGCAACCCTGCCGCCGGACGTCGCACCGCGGAGCCCCCCTTCGAGCACGTCGGCCGCCTCGACGAGCGCCGCCTCCGCGTCGGAGGACCGTCCCTGCGACTGCAGGAATCGAGCTTGATCTTGAAGAACCAGAAACAACCGAGCGTTGCCATAGCCCACCTGGCCCCGCAGCCGGTGGACCTCGCGGTAATCGGCCGCGGCCGCTTCTCGCCGACCGAGGATCCAGCACGGCGTCGCGCAGGCATAGCGTTCCCACAGAACGCCCGAATCCTCCATCGCCGCGGCCGTTTGGTAGTCGGCGATGGCCTCGGCGTACTTCCCCAAACACAGGAATGCGACACCGCGGAATCGGTGCGTCCAATATCGCTCCGGTTTCAGATCGAGCGCGCGAGTGTATCGCTCTACTGCGCGGGCATAGTCCCCCCGCCGCAGAAAAACGCGACCCTCGAACATGACCACGCCGAGACGATCTCGCCCCTGATTCCTCATCTCACCCGCCAGCGCCAACGCGCGGTCGTATTTGCCCGTTCGCAAACACAAATTCGCCAACCGGTCCAAGGCAAGCCTGTCGTCGGGCGCACGCGCGACGGCCTTTTCCGCACATCGAAAAGCAACATCGATATCGAACGTCGCGTAGGATCGAACATACCACGCCTCGGCCGTATCGGACATCTGTTGATCGGCCGATTCGCGCAGCCGCGCCGCCTCGGGATTGCCTGTGGCGCGGTACACCTCCGACAACAGCACCCGCGCCGCCCACGAAGATGATTCGTGAGCCGACGCGTCCTTCAGGCTTGCGATCACAAGGTCTCGCGGACCTTCATCGCCGAGCTGCGCGGCAACCTTGAACCGGGCGTGCGCCCAGATCAGCAGCGCCTCGGGCAACTCCGGATATTGCTCCAACAAAGCCGTTGCCGCTTCAGCCGCGCTCTGTGCTTGCCCGATCTCCAGCCTGTTCTGGATCCCCAACGCGCGGTTGCGCGCGGCCACAAGATCGCGCTGCCGCTGTTGCGCAATGGAACGGTCTCGCCACATAACGCCGCCCCAAACGCCCAACAGGCCCAGGACGACCACGATCCCCATCCAGACCACCGCCCTTCGTTGCCGGGGCCTCGGCCGCAGGACCGCCTCCAGTCCCTGCGCGAGTTCGTCCACCGAGGCAAACCGCTTGGCAGCATCGTGGTGACATGCCCGATTGACGATGCGTACGGCCGCGGAAAGCTCCGCCCTCGGCGCGGACGCCAACTCCGGCGGCAATCGCGGGTAGTCGCGCGCCGGAGAACCGGAGATCAACTCGTACAGTATCTTCCCGAGCGCATAGACATCGTTTGCCTGCCCCTCCGGCGGCATGTAACCGGGCGTGCCGGACGTGGGCGAGGGCGCATCACTCGGTCCGACCAGTCCAACATCGCCGATCTTCGGCTGGCCCTCCACCATCAGGACGTTTTCCGGCTTCAGGTCGTGATGCTCTAGTCCCTGTTCATGAAGCCGCTGAGCACCCGCGGCCAGATTAGCGGCGATCTGAAGCGCATCTCCTGGAGCAGACCGACCGCGTTGCTCGATGTGCGTACGCAACGTAGACGCGACGTATTCCGCCGCGTCACCCGCCGAGCAATCGTCCGCTGCCTCCATCACATAGTAGAAGCTGTCCGCCGTTTCGCCGACCGTCAGGATTTGCAGCAAGTGTGGATGGTTGTGGGCGCATTGCTGGTATTGTTTCACCCCCTCGATGTCACACGCCGCCTTGGCCGCGTCCGTCTTGGACAACAGCTTCACCGCCCGGCGGACATCAGTGAGAC
>JAUVGW010000262.1 GCA_030593565.1 Phycisphaerae bacterium
AGCCCGTGGCAAAAGTCGGCTGCACCCATGGACTGTAGCGGCCGACCCCCGTGTCGGCCGTAGAGTACGGGAAAACAGCCGCTCACGGGCTCGGCCGACACGGGGGTCGGCCGCTACATTACTTTTGCCACGGGCTGCTAGCCGCAACCCAGGGAGGACGACCGAGCGGGGATTCCGAACAAGCGTGACGCGGCGGCGGCATTTGCAGCCGGCCTTCACATCTCGCCCAGACGACCGGACCTAGCCCACCATCTCAGCAAGACGTCGCTGTAATTCCCTTCGGCAAGCGTCGTATAGATCGACGAGGCCGGCCAGCGACAGTTCCATCAGATCCCGATCAAGCTGCGAAGCGCCTCCGGCCTTCTTGCCGGCCGCCGGTCGGCCGCGCTTGTGCATTCGGGTGATGTGGGCCTTCAGGGCCGCCGCCGTCTTGATCATCTTGCCGCACTTCGGGCACCGCCTCCCGCGAGTGGCGACGACACGACCGGATCGTCCCGCCGCGGCCTTCTTCTTCTTTGCCTTGGCCTTGATCCCTTTTCCGTGGGCGCGTGCGGTGTGTACCCTCAACGATTGTACGGACTTCCCAACAAACGCACACTTCGGGCATTTAAATGCGCTGTCTGCCATATCTTGTCTTCTCCTGACTGATGTTTGAGAACATGAAACAATGTCAATACACGGGTAAATCACACTGGATAGGCATGTCCATGTCAAGTGCCCCGGAGAAAACGGATACTGGTAGCGTTTGGGGAGCATCGGCGTCCCGCCGGTACGAAATCCTCGTTTTCGACCTACGTACCGGCCAGAGGCCGATGCTCCCCAAACGCTACCAGTACCGATTGGCCCAGTCATCCTTGCCCGGCAATCAAGCCGCGCCTAAGATCCCGCCATGCAGATGACTCGGATTTCTGCAACGACGAACCGAGTATTAGGCTCTGTCGGAAAACCCACGTTTCGTAGCGGCCGACGCCCCTGTCGGCCGTCGATGGACATGGGTATTCGCCGTCCGACACGGGGGTCGGACGCTACAGGAGTTTTCCGACAGAGCCTAGTCGACTGATCCCGGGCCACCCCTTGTGGTGTCATGAAGATTTGCCAGTTCTACGAATCCGATGCGCAGCGCGAGGCGGACCTCGCCCGGCGCCGGCCGCGCCGGCCGCGTCTTGGAATGGTCGAGGGCCAACAGGTGGTCCCTTTGACGCTGCCTGCGGGCGACCCCGTAGCGGACTCGGACCTACCCGCCTACCTGGAGTCCATTGGCGATGCCGGATTCGAGTCCCTGCAAGCGGCCGACCGGCGACTACCTCTGGACGCAGTGTTCCTGGCTCCGCCGGTCATTCGCCCCCGGGCCTTCCTCGACTTCTACACCTTCGAGCAGCACGTCTCGACTTGCCGCGCCAAGCGCGGGCTCGAGGTCGTCCCCCAGTGGTACGAGGTTCCGGCCTACTACAACTCCAATCCGTCGGCCCTCTATGGCCACGGACAAAGAGTGCCCTTCCCACTGGAAGAAGACCGCCTGGACTATGAGCTGGAGCTGGCCTGCATCATCGGCCGGACCTGCCGAAACGTGGGCGAGGCCGATGCCGAAGCGGTGATCGCGGGTTACACCATCCTCAACGACTGGTCAGCCCGCACCCTCCAGGCCCAGGTCATGCAGATTGGATTGGGACCGTGCCGGGGGAAGGACCACGCGTCCTCACTGGGACCGTACCTCGTGACGCCGGACGAGCTGCCCGATGTCCGCAACCTGCGGATGCGGGCTTTTGTCAACGGCGAACTGTGGAGCGAGGGCAACAGCGGTTCGTCGCATTACACTTTCGCCCAGATGATCAGCTACGCCAGCCGGGTACGCACCCTCTTTCCCGGCGACATCCTCGGGTCCGGGACCGTGGGCTCGGGCTGCGGGCTGGAACAGGACCGCTTCCTCCGGCCCGGCGATGTGGTCCGCCTGGAGATCGACGGTCTGGGGACACTGGAGAATGAGGTTTACTACGAGCAACCGTAGGATGGGCAATCTGCCCATCTGCTGAAGTCTGTCGACAGCGGCGAGGTGTTCATAGGTGGATGGGTTCAACAGATGGGCCGGATGGCCCATCCTACAGATCTGAGACAGACGCCAAACGCCTAGGCGTCTTGGCCAGTTTGCGAGAGAATCAGCCATGATACAACGCCATACACTTGGCAAAGTACCGGCCAAGCCGCACACCGCGTTCTACGATGAAGACCACCAGCTATTAATGGAAGTCTGCGTCACGCGCCAGGGTTTCAGTGGTCCCTTTTCCATCCTGTATTACCGAAGGCCGCCGACTGACGAGGCCGTGGCGGAACCTTACACGCTGCCGGACTTCAGTCCTATCACGAGCATGGATGGCCAGGACTTGCGGCGACGGCACGTGGTGAGTAGTCGCCTGCCGCCTGGCGGCGACTTTCTGACCGGCCGGAAAACCCTGCTATTCAACAGCGACGTCCATATGGGGATCTGCAAACCAGTCGATCCACCAGGGCGGTTCTTCTCCAATGGCGACGGCGACGAACTGTACTTCATCAACGCCGGCAGCGGTTTCGTCGAAAGCGTGTACGGCATCTTGCCCTTTCGCCGGCACGATTACGTGCTGATCCCCAAGTCCACGCCCTACCGCATCCACCTGGACGGCGACAAGGGCACCCTACTGATCTTCGAAGGCCGGCCCTGGCTGGGCATCCCCGGCGAATACCGCAACCGCTCCGGCCAGTTGACCGACTACGCGCCCTTTTCACATCGCGACTTTCGCCTGCCGGCCGAACTGCTGAGTTTCGACCCCGATCGGCACGGGCCACCGCCTTACCCGCTGGTGGTCAAGCGCGGCGACGCGCTCACCGTCCACCGATATGACTACTGGCCGCATGACGTCGTCGGGTGGGACGGGGCAATTTACCCGGTGGCCTTCAACATCCTCGACTTCCAGCCCAAGACCGGCCTGGTACACCTTCCGCCGACGATCCACACGACCTTCGCCGGTGACGGCTTCGTGGTCTGCTCCTTCGTTCCCCGGATGGTGGACTTCCATGAACAGGCCGTGCCCTGCCCCTATGGACATGCCAGCGCCGACATGGACGAGATACTCTATTACGTCGATGGCAACTTCACCTCCCGCCGAGGCATCCAGCCGGAGTCCATTAGCCTGCACCCCGCCGGCATCCTTCACGGACCTCATCCGGGCATGTTCGAGAAGTCGATCGGCACCAAACGGACCAATGAGCTGGCAGTGATGTGCGACACCTATAAACCGCTGCACATGACCACTGCCGCCGCGGACCTGGAAGACAATGACTACCACGCATCCTGGCTGAAGTGAGCAGACATGTTTCTCGACACACGTAATCACGCATCCAACTGGCAGGAGATCTACAAGCTGGCCACCACGTTGATCCAGCCCCGCCCGATCGCCCTGGTGTCCACGCTGTCCGCCGACGGCCTGCCGAATCTGGCCCCGTTCAGCTTCTACAACATGGTCTCAGCCAATCCGCCCGTGGTCATGTTTTCGCCGTCCATTCGCCGCGACGGCACCGGCAAGGACTCGCTGAACAACGTCGAAGCGACCGGCGAGTTCGTGGTCGCCACGGTCAACGAGGCCATCGTCGAATGCATGAACCGCTGCGCTTTCGAGTACCCACCCGACGTGGATGAGTTCGGGAAATCGGGGCTGACTCCGCGACCGGCCAAGTTCGTCAAGCCGTCTCTGGTGAGTGAGTCGCCGGCCAACATCGAGTGCGAGCTGGTGGAGATCAAGCGGTTCGGCCGTGAGCCTGGGGCCGGCAGCGTGGTATTCGGGCGGATCGTCGCCGTGCACGTGGATGACGAGGTCCTCGCCGGCGACGGCCTCGCCGACCCGGCCAGACTGAAGGCCGTCGGCCGAATGGGAAGGAACACCTACGCCAAGACAACCGACAACTTCGACCTGCCCCGGCCCGAAGAGGCGTAACGCGCCGACTGGCCAATTCGAGTGACTCAAGGAGCACCCATCGGCGCCTCGAAAGCGAGTCAGCCGCACTTTTCGGCACATTCGTGGTTGCCGAATCGCGAGGGGGCGCCTATCCATCCCAGTAGCGGAGGCAAACGATATGGACACGTCGGCACTCGGACTGACCACCACGAAGGCCCCCTTCATCGAGGATGCCAAGGCCAAGGGGGAATTGTACATCCGCCAGCCCTACGAGCTTTACACCGAGCAGAACCAGGAAGCCTGGCGACGAATGTATAGGCGCATTTTGCCCCGTTGGCGGAAGTACGCCAATCCCCGGTTCCTCGAGGGCATCGACAAGCTGGCCTTCGACCCGGAGAGGATCCCGCGCCTGGAGGAAATCAACACCTTCCTCGAACCACTCAGTGGCTTCTCCGCCAAGGCGGTCAGCGGTTATGTGCCGGCCTACATTTTCTTCGACTGCCTGCGCGGCCGGGCGTTTCCTACCACGATCACCATCCGTGACGTCAACACCTTGGACTACCTGCCCGAGCCGGATCTCTTCCATGACATCGCCGGGCACGTGCCCATGCACACCGATCGGGTCTTTGCCGACGTGCTGGTGCGCCTCGGCGAGGTGGCCCGGACCGCGGCCCGATTGAGTGCCGACCTCCCGGATGAACATGCGCGCTTCCGGCGTGCCGAGAGCATCATCAAGGCCCTGGCGCGCTTTTTCTGGTTCACCGTCGAGTTTGGGCTGATGCGTTCCAATGGCGATCTCAAGGTGTATGGCAGCGGGCTGCTCAGTTCGTACGGCGAGATCGCCCACTGTATCGAATCACCCGATGTGCAGCGTTACCCCATCCAACTGGAGTGGGTCGTCAACCAGTACTTCGAGATAGACCACTATCAGCCGCTGCTGTTCGTCGTCGATTCGTTCGATCATCTGTTCAGGCAGGTCGACGAGCTCGAACGCTGGATGCTCGACGGCAGGCTCGATAACGTCAGCCCCGGCGAACCCACCATCAACGAACAGGACATGCGCTCATTCCTGGAAGCCACCACGGCCACGAACGACTAGCACAGTCTGAGAAATGGTGTAGCGGCCGATGCCCCCGTCGGCCGTCAAGATTGGTTGGCATTCGTCGTCCGACCGGGGGGTCGGACGCTACGGCCTTCTTGAAGTAGGTTTTTCAAGCAGATCGCATAGTTTGTCGACGGTTGATCCCGTCGGCTCGTCAGCCGCGACATCGATCCATTGGGTCATTGTGAACTTGCGGAACCAGGTTCGCTGGTGTTTTGCGAGTCGTCGCGTTTGGATCTTGATTTCCTCGATGGCGTCATCGAGGGACATCGTGCCGCTGAGGTGCGAGATGATCTGCGCATAGCCCAATGCCTGGCGCGCCTGCTCGCCGAGGCCGGCGGGTTCGGCCAGCAGCGATCGGACTTCCTCGACGAGGCCGGCCTGGATCATTTGCCTGACGCGGGCGTTGATCCGGCGGGAGTTGTCTTCTTTTTCACGGCGGATGCCGAGGACGATTGCGGGGTATCTCAGTATGCCTGATGACCATTGCTGCTGTTGTTCGCTGAGCGGTCGGCCCGTGATGTGCCAGACTTCCAGCGCTCGCTCGATGCGTTTGTAGTCGTTGGGGTGAATTCGTGCCGCCGCGTCTGGGTCGACCTTGGCGAGTTCGGCGTGGAGGGTGGCGTTGCCGTCTTGCTCCGCCCGTCGGCGGAGCGCCGCGCGGAAGGTCTCGTCAGCGGAGGGGCCGTCGAACATGCCGTACATCAAGCCCATGAGGTACAGCGGTGTGCCGGCCAGCGCGAGGACTTGCCGTCCTCGCGAGGTGATGTCGGCGACGGCTCGGTCGGCCGCTTCGACGAATCGGGCGACGCTGAAGGCTTCGGACGGCTCGGCGATGTCGATCATGTGGTGGGGGGCGGCGGCGAGTTCATCGGGTGTCGGTTTGGCCGTGCCGATGTCCATGCGGCGGTAGACCTGCATCGAGTCTATGCCGAGGATTTCCGCATCGATGCGCCGGGCGAGTTCGATGGCCACGCCGGTCTTGCCGGCGGCGGTACAGCCGAGCAGTAGGATCATTCGTGTTTGCCGCTGTTGGGTTTCGGCCATGGGTGTTGACCCCTGTCAGGTCTGAGAATAGCATGTCGTCATGTTTGGGGGGCTTGACAGCAGGAGATCCTACCATGTTGAGATCGCGTATGCCCGGATTGCTCGTTTGTGTGTCGATCGCGGCGATGCTCGCGGGACTGGCGGGGTGTGTGAACGTCCAGGCTCCGGAGAGGATTGAAGTCGGCTCGAGCCCGGGTCGAGAGCCGATCGACACGAGTCGTGTGCCGCCGACAGGTTCACATGAGGAAGCTCGTCGAAAGATCGCGGAAGCCTATCAGCGTATCGACTATCTGGATCGCAAGGTCCGCGATCTGAAGGAGGATAAGGAGAAGTACAAGGACGAGCGAGACGAGTACAAAGACAAGTACAAGCGCCTCAAGAAACGTTACGACGACTAGGGAGTCGCGCAGGAATAACGGGAACGGTTGATCCGCCAAACGGCAAGCCAGTAGGCAGAGAAGTACTGTTTGAAGCAGTGGCACATGGGCAAGCGGCATAATCGGTCGTGTTATTCCTGCACGATGCCTAACCATTTCATCTGGGGGTCGGCTCCGCGATTTTTTTCCGGGGGAACGGTGCGCCGGGGGAATAAGTCCGCGCTAGGATCCGTTTCGATAGGGGGTATGGAACGGGTTTCCTTCGCCGTATGCCGGAGTCGGTGACTGAGGGGGGGGAAACCCGCGCGTTGTGGAATTGAGGCGTGTTGGGTTATCGGGCAATCGCATTTATGCGACATTGAAAGCATGGAATGGTGATAAGGGGCAAGCGGTTGCTGTGTAGCGTCTGCTTGTGCCCGATTCTGTAGAGAATTGGAAGAATCAAGGGAGAATGACAATGCGAAAAGTATCATGGTTTGTGTTGACGCTTGGTTTGGTGTGTGGGCTTGTCACGTCCACGGTGTTTGCCGGTCCCGGTTGCGGTGGTCAGAAGGCAGATGCGAAGGCGGGTAAGGGTTGCTGCGCTTCGGCGAAGACGAGTGATTCGGGCGAGTTTCCCACGATGGTGATGCGCGTGGGCGACAAGACGCTGACGTGTCCGATGACGGCGAAGAAGCTGGCCAAAGACAGCGGCGGAAAGGTGATGTTCGTCGTGGCCGGGAAGTCCTACGAGGACAAAGCCGAGGCACAAGGGGCGTTGGCCTCTGCATCTGAGGAATACGTGCAGAAGTTCACGAAGATCGGCTGTTTCGTGGACGGCAAGGTCGTGTATTGCGATGACAAGGAGGTAGTGTCAAGTCCTGTGTAAATTGCCGAGGGTCATCCTTCACGATTCTCATGAGGCGTTGCTCTTGGTTTTTGCTTTTGGCTTCGGCAGCGGGACCGTCCCGCATAGGTGGGCGGATTTGAGTCGTCGCCAGCTCTGTTGAAGCCTCATCATCACCTGGTGAACCAAACATACGCCGCTCTTGGTCTTCTTGA
>JAUVGW010000064.1 GCA_030593565.1 Phycisphaerae bacterium
CGTTTTTCAACGGCAGGGTTCATGGTGATGTATGCGCTGTGCGTATGTCCGGTCGCAGTTGGTTGCGGACCGCCTGAGGTGCAGGCGGAAGCTTCGTTTGATGTTGCCCGCGAGCATGTGCTGAAAGGCGAATACGATCAGGCCGTCACGCTGTACGAGGTGTTGGGCAAGAAGCCGGACAACACGGTGCGCGCGGCGTGTTGTCGGTCGGAGGTTGATCGTCAGGTCGGCGATTACTCCGACGGCATTGAGCGTTTGCGGGCGGTGGCCGCGGAGGGGCAATCCTCGGCCGAGTGGCACGCCTGTCTTGCAGCGTTATACGAGGAGGTCGGGCGCTGCGAGGAGGCCGAACGACACAACCTACAGGCATTGTCGATCGACGAGAATCATCTCCGTGCGCGCTGCCAGCTTGGCGGGCTGTACGAAATGCTGGGACGTCGGCGGGACGCGATTCGGGCCTGCGAGGTCTTCGAAGAACGAATGACCGGTGGCGAGTTGCCGGAAAGCGCGGAAGACTTGACGTGGCTCGGCGATGGTTTTCTGCGATACACGGCGATGACGCGCGACTCGAATCTCGTTCACCGGACGCGCCACGTCTTGCAGGAGGTCTATCAGGCGGCGTTTCACTATGTGGACCCGCTGTATTGGCCCGCTCGTCTCGCGGCGGCCGACCTGCTTCTGGAGAAGCACAACCTTAAGGAGGCGAAAGCGGACTACGAGCGCATCCGTGAACAGAACCCGCGAGCGGCCGACGCCCTCGTCGGACTTGGCTGGATCGCGTTGGATCGGTGGGAGTTCGAGGAGGCGGAGAAGCAGGCGGAGACGGCGTTGGACGCCAATCCGAATCACGTCGGAGCCCGCGTTCTGCTGGCTTCCACACGAATGACCGAGCGCCGGTATGCGGATGCAGCTTCGGTCGCGCGACAGGCGTTGTCGACAAACCCGAAATCGATCGAGGCGTTGAGCCTTCTTGCCGCGGCCCAGTTGCGATCGGGTGACGCGACGGGATTGGCCAAGACGCAGAAGCGGATCCAGGCGATCAACCCGAAGCCGGCGAAACTGCACCTTGTGCTCGGGACGTGGCTATCCAGTGGCCGGCAGTTCGTCGAAGCGGAGCGGCATTTCAAGAAGGCGATCGAGTTTTCGCCGGGATGGCCGCAGCCGTTGACGGCATTGGGCCAATTGTACATGGAGACGGGGGAGGAGGGCCTTGCCCGCAAGGCCCTGGAGACGTCGTTCGAGCTGGACGGATTCGACCGCCGGACGTTTTACCTGCTGGACTTATTGGACAGCCTTGATAAGTTCGCGCGGCTTCGGACCGAGCATTTCGTCATCAAGTACGACGCGGAAATGGACGCGGTCGTCGCCCCGTACTTCGCGGAGTCGCTGGAGGGGATGTACGGCGAGATCTGCGGGCACTTCGGTACCGAGCCGCAGGCGCCGACCATCGTCGAGCTGTTTCCGGATCATCTGGGATTCAGCGTTCGCGTGACGGCACGGCCGTTTATCGCGACGGTCGGGGCGTGTACGGGTCGCGTCATCGCGATGGCGGCGCCGCGGCCGGAGTCGCCGTTCGGCCAGTACAACTGGAAGACCACGCTTCGACACGAGTTCACGCACACGGTGACGCTCGCGGCGACCGAGAACCGCATTCCGCATTGGATGACCGAGGGCCTGGCGGTCTATGAGGAGCCCGCGCCCCGGTCGTGGATGGCTAAGCAGTTACTCAGTCGCGCGGTGATGCGGGGCAGGTTGTTCACACTGGAATCCATCGACTGGGGCTTCGTCCGGCCTCGCCGGCCGGAAGATCGCGGGCTGGCCTACGCGCAGAGCGAGTGGATGATCGAGTACATCATCGGCCGGTATGAATACGCGGCAGTCGGGCGGTTTCTGAAGGTCATTCGTGAAGGCGCAAGTCAGGCAGACGCGTTCAGACAGGTTTTGAAGATCGAGCCGGCGGAGTTCGAGCGGGATTTCAAGGCGTGGGCTTCCCGGCAGGCGGCCGAGTGGGGTTTGCCGATCCGACCGGTGATGGAGACGAAGAAGGTCAAGGTCAAGCTGAAAGACGAGCCGGACGATCCCGACCTGCTGGCCGAATTGGCGTATGCCGAACTCCTCGACGCCGAGTTTGAGGCTGCCGAGGCGTCGGCCCGTAAGGCGTTGAAGCGAGACAAGGACCAGGCGACGGCATTGGAGGTCCTTGGCCATGTCCTGATCGGCAGGATGTTGCGGGAGAAGGAAGACGCGAAACGCCGGGAGCTGATCGACCAGGCCGAGCCCTATTTGAGACGACTGCACGACCTCGACCCGAACCATCCCGCGGCGATCAAGTATTTGGGCTATGTGGAACAGGCCTGGGAGCAGTGGCGGGAAGCGGTCAGCCTGCTGACGCGTTATCAAGGTCGGTTTCCTGAGGATCCCGACACGTATCGGCGGCTTGCGGCAATCTATCTGCGGTGGAAGGAGACCGACAAGGCGCTGCACCAATACGAGGCGTTGTTCGGGCTGACGGAGGACGATCCGGTGGTGGCGCGGCGGATTGCGTCGGTCTACCTCGACCGGGGTGAGTATGATAAGGCGGCGGACTGGTTTCGCCGGGCGATCGAAGTTGATCCATACGACGTGGATACGCACGGAGCGCTGGCGGACGCCTGTTTTGAATTGCGGCAATATCCTGCCGCCGAGCGGGAATATCGCGTGGTATGCAAGCTGTTGCCCGACGACGCGATCGGCTATGACGGGCTAAGCCGCGTTCTCGAGGCCATGGGAAACCAGGAGGAGGCGGCGACGTACAAGAGACGGGCGGAGGCCTTGCGCGGGAGCGGCGACGACGGGCATCCCAAGCAACACGGAGATGAGTGACAGTACATCGTGACGTTGGCGGCAACCGCGCCCACGGAGCCCCGGAGTGGAAGATCGGCTCTTGAGCAAACTCGGGCACGCGTTTATCCGGGGTGGCATGGGTTAACGGAGCCGCGTTGAGCGGCGGAGCTTACCCGTGGGAAAGGAACATCAAGATGTTCCCACGGGTAATGAGTGGGCCACCCTGCGGGGTGCCCCACTCGTTACCCATGCCACCCCGGCTGCATGGCACCCCGGCTGAACGCCAAATACGTACAAGGTCGGGGGGGCTTGGACGCGGGTTTTCATCCGGAACGGAGATAGGAAGTTCATGGATCTCAAGGAGTTACAGCAGCTTATCGAGACGATGTACTCCGCCAAGGACCGCAAGCGCGGCGCGGCGGGGACATTCTTGTGGTTGATGGAGGAGGTGGGCGAATTGGCGGCGGCTGTGGGTGAGGGGACCCACGCCGAGAAGGAGGGCGAGTTCGCTGATGTCCTGGCGTGGCTCGCGACGCTCGCCAACGTGGAGGGGGTGGATCTCAACAAGGCCATGGAGAAGTACGCCGCCGGGTGCCCTGGTTGCGGGGAGACGGTCTGTTGCTGTACAGAGAAACCGTAGCTGTCTTACTTGACGTGGCAGCATAGAATAACGTGTGAAGGCGGGGGCAATCCTGGGATGGCACCTTGCGGTGGGGGCGCGAGGCCCCATGGCGACGCTGCCGTCCTGGTCAGGCGGCGTATGACGGAATCCCGAGCGTGAAACGGAGATATGCCACCATTGGATCGGCGCTGATGCTGATCGGCCTGTCTGCTTCGGGTGCTGAGGCTCAGGTGGACGGCAGGTTGGTGCGCGTTGGTCTGTTTGCCGAAGCGCAACCGATCGTGCGGAGCGGCAACTGGTCGTTCGCCGAGGTGGAGCTGAGTTGGGGGGGAGACCGACCGTTCGACGGCGAACTGCACGTCGATCAGCCTGACCGAGACGGCGATGTGGTGACGGCGGTATTGCCGGTCGCACTGCCGCCTGATGGCGAGTGGCATCGGTTTCAGGTCTACTTCGTACCGCATGACATCAACCGCACCAACACCGTGAGTGTCAAGTTGTTCGACGAGAACGGGCGTCTCGTGAAGATGCGTGTTGAAACGGGCGAGATGGTCAGCGAACTGGTGTCCGATCCGATCTATGACGTCGCCGCGGACGACTTCCTCGTCGTCGATCTGACGACGCCGCGAAAGCTCGACCACGTGGCTTGGCTCGACAGCGGCCGGTTGAACCGGACGGAGTGGTGGAACGCGAGGCAAGTCCGAGGCATGTCCCCCGGCGAGTTGCCCCGGCGATGGCAAGGCCTCGATGCGGTCGACGCGATCGTGTGGGACAACGCGGATCCGTCGGAACTGTCGCAACAGCAGATCCGCGCGCTCGTGGATTGGGTGAAGGCCGGCGGGCGCCTGCTGTTGACGTCAAGCACGAAGTGGAAGGCGTTGAAGAATTCCGCGCTGGCGGACACGCTGCCGGTGACGATCACCGGCGTTCGGAAGGCGAGTGAGGCGCAGGAATTCACCGAGATCGTCAACAACGACGAAGACGAGAAGGAGTTGGCCAAGTCGCATAACCAGAAACCGATCACGCGCTGTCAGATGCAACCGCTGCCGATCGCGTTACCGTTGCCGGCGGACTGCGTCAATGAACAGATTGTTTACCGCAGGTTGCTGGGGCGCGGTTCGATCACGTTTGTGGGGGCGTCGCTACGGGAACTGGATCCGGCACCGGATGAAATCAAACCGACATTGGATGACCCGTTCGTGCGGAGATGCGAGGATGTTGTCGGCCGCAAATTCCTCGGATTGGCGGAGGTGCACGAAAAGACAAGTAGCCTTGTGAGCATGGCCGTCCCGACGAACTTGTTCCGCAAGGTTCGCGACACTGTGGGCTTCAGGGAGGTCGGAGGGGCATTTCTTATTTTTGCCATTCTGTTTGCCATCACCTACACACTCGCAGCCACGTTCGGCAGCTACTGGTATCTGAAGCGCCGCTGCTGGGAACATCAATGTTGGATCGCCTTTGCGTTGATCGGCGTGGTCGGTAGCGTGATCGGGACGGGCATGGTTTGGACGTTGCGGGGCGTGACGAAGAAGGTGTGGCAGACTACGATCGTCGACGGCCAGTCGGGGATCGACTACGGCCACGCCACGTGTTTATTCGGCGTGAAAACGCCGAATCACACCAATATCGATCTACGCCTGCCTGTCGGCGTGGACGACGACCGATCATCCGGCCCGTTGCGCGTGATGCCTGAGGAACCATCGAGTGATGCCGTGGAGTCCCGTTTCGTCGCCCCCGAGAATTACCGATTGGATGTGGCGCACGCCAGGTTAGTCGGCGTCCCGGTTCGGGCGACATTGAAGCAATTCCACGGACGATGGCACGGCTCGCTCGGCGGCACGCTGGACGCCAAACTCGTCGAGCGGCGCACCGGCAGGTCCGCCATCCAATACGAATTCGGCCCGGGCAGCTACATCCGGAACAACCTGGGTGTGACCTTGCGCGATTGCTATTTGCTGGAAACGGAGGCGACCGTCAAGAATGCGATGGCGGGTTTCAGGGTTCACTGCTTCAGGCTCGGCGATCTTCCCATGGCGGGTCCCGATTCCATGCTCGATGACGAGCAGATTCGTCAGCGGCTGTTCTTCGAAAAGGCGAAGGGCGCCCAACCGGGTGATCCGCTGGTGCGCATCAAGAGTTGGCCCAGATTGAATGATTCGATCAACGATTGGGTTGCCAAGCTGCCGGGGGTGCGGCTGAACACAACGGGGAGGCCGCAACGAACCGAGCCGTTGCGGGCCGACGAGGAGTACTTGTCGCTACTGCTACTGTCGACGTTCAGCTTGGCGGACAAGGACACGCTGAACGGCAAGCTGCTGCACCGTTCGCACGGCCGGTCGCTCGATTGTTCCCACTGGTTGAGCAATCGCAGGGCGGTTCTTATCGGCTGGTCGGACGAGCCCTCGCCGGCTGTACTCGAAATTGACGGGGCGAACCACAAGCCCGAGAAATCGCTTACGATATACCGGTTCGCGATTCCCGTGGAGCGACGGAAGAAGTGACCGCGGACAACGAGGCCGACACGTGATCATTCAGACGATCAACCTGACTAAACGCTATGGAAAGCTCGTCGCCCTGAGCGGCCTGCATCTGAACATCGAGGAAGGCGATTGTTTCGGGTACATCGGCCCCAACGGCGCGGGCAAGACGACGACCATCCGCATCCTCGCCACGCTGTTGCAGCCGACGTGGGGCGAAGCGAAGGTCTGCGGGTATACCGTCGGCTACGAGTCGCGGCTGATTCGGCCGTTGATCGGATACGTGCCGGATTTCTTCGGCGCGTACGAGGACATGGTGGTTCAGGAGTACCTGGAGTTCTTCGCCGCCGCCTATAACATCCAAGGCGATCAGCGCAAGCGGGTCGTCGGCGACGTCCTCGAGCTGACCGATCTGGCGTACAAACGCGACGACTACGTCGACTCGCTGTCGCGCGGCATGAAGCAGCGATTGAGCGTCGCGCGCGTGCTTCTGCACGACCCCAAGGTGCTGTTCCTGGACGAACCGGCAAGCGGCCTCGACCCGCGGGCCCGGATAGAGATGCGCGAGTTGCTCAAGGAATTGCACCGGATGGGCAAGACGATCGTCATCAGCTCGCACATTCTGCACGAGCTTGCCGAGTTGTGTACGACTATCGGCATCATCGAGCGCGGCGAACTGTTGTTTCACGGCACGCTCGCGGACATCATCAGCCGCACCCGTACCGGCACGACGGTGGAGATCAAGGTGCTCGGCCGACAGGATGCGGCGACCACCGTTCTCCAGAAGCTCGATGCCGTCTCGAACGTGGAATCGGAAGACGGGCGGCTGCTGGTTTCACTCAAGCACGAAACGCACGATTTTTCCTTCCTTGCCAGGGCGCTGTTGATAGCGAAACTGCCGTTACAAGAGATCAAGGAGGAGCACGTGAATCTCGAGACGGCATTCATGCGATTGACCAAGGGCATAGTTCAATGAGAAACGTCGAAGGCCGAAAGCCGAAAGTCGAAAGTCGAAAGCCGAAAGTCGAAAGCCGAAAGCCGAAAGTCGAAAGTCGAAATATTGAAACGTCGAATCGTCGACATTCGGGCCGCGGGCTCCAAATGTGGGGCGGTCGGCTGTCTTTGATGATGGTTTGCCTAACGCTACCGGCGGTCTGCTCGTCTGTCGCGGCTGACGAAGGTGACGAGGGAAACGACGGGAACGGCGTCGCCGCGGGCGCGATCGAGATGAAGGCGACCGAGTTCGGGGTGCGATTCACCCCCAGGATGGCAAGCGCGATCAGCAAGGAGATGGTCAAGCAGATGAAGGACCGGTATGAACTCGACGACGAGCAGGTCGAGGACATCAGGGGCATCGTCGGCAGGCAATTCATGAAGGTCGCGACGGAAAACGCCGAGACCGGCCGCAACATGATCGAGATGATGCTCGAGACGGTGATCGAAAACGGGGGCGATTTTCCGAAGGAAGCGGCCCAGGAAATCGGCAAGACGGCGGTGAAATTGATGCCCGCTTTGCGGGGGTTTTTCACCGAGTCGGCGGCGGAGATCGGCAAGGAGTTGACCATCAAGCAGCGGCTGAAGTTTACCGGCGACATGGCGGCGGCAACGGCCGGGCTGGCGGTCTTCGAGAAGCGAATGAAGCGTTGGGAAGAAGGCAAGGTCGGCGACAATGCCAATCCGTTCTGGGATCCGGCCGATGACGATCCATCGAAGGCGGAACCCGAGCCGGAAGACCCCAACGAACATCCTGATCACCGTCGCGCGCGCAAGAACGTGGAACGCTGGATTCAATGGCAGATCGACATCGACAAGCAGTGGGACGCCTATGTGGATCGGTTCATTGAGTATTATGATTTGATGGAGCCGCAGCAAACGGCGGCGAGGGGGGTGCTTCAGGACTGCAAGGGCCGGGTCGAGCGTATCAAAACGCCCCAACTGCGAGCGGCCCTGATCGAGAATCGGATCGCCCGGCGCCTGAGTTGGAAGCTCGGCGCGGAGGTGAATCAGGGGCCGTGGATGTTCAAGCTCGAGGCCGATTATGAGAAGATGCGCAAGCCACTGTTGGATTTGCAGAAGGAACTGAAACGCCGGCTGGAGGACATCCCGAATTCAGGGCAACGTGCGATGGCCCGTGAAGAAGTCCGAAAGAAGCTGGCTGAGAAGGGCATGACGAAACTGCCGGCGTAGCCGCGTTCGTGACTGGGCCACTCAAGGCGGCGGGGATACAGGCGTTTTGGTGGCACGGTCTGGCGCAGCTAGTGGTCCATCAAAGTTGTTTTGACGAGTTTCCTGGGGGCCTGAACGTGTGAAGCTGCTTTCAAGCAGTGTTTATTTTGTGGGTGTGACCGTTATGAACACTGCTTGAAGCAGTGGCACACGGCCGATTCTCTCAGGGATCCGATTGTCCTGGGCTGTTGTCTGAGAGACCGGGCCGGGGACGGCCCGGCTCGCTTGGCACGGCCAAGCAGAGTTTGGCCGTGCCACCCCCGTTGGTGTAATGCCGGGAGACTGCGACTCGCACCATGCACTCGTTCTTCGGTGATCTCGGCCTGTGGTTCTGGCGGCTCGTTCCCGCCAATCCGATCCTGGTGCGCGTCGTTCACGCGGGCGGGCGGCGTTATCGACACCTGTGGATTCGCATCGGCTACCTGTCGATTCTCGCGGTGGCGGTGGTCATCGGCGTGGTCCTGGCCCAGACTCGCGGTGGGGCCTCGCTGGCCGATCTGGCCAAGGAGGCGACGCAGGTCTTCAAGTATATCTCGATCATCCAACTCGGCATGGTCTGCATCCTCGCGCCGATCTTCACGGCGGCCGCGATCACGCAGGAAAAAGACTCGCAGACCTTCAACATCCTTCTGTCGACGCCGTTGACGAACGGCCAGATCGTCCTCGGCTCGCTGCTCAGCCGGCTGTTTTTCGTCTGTGTCCTGCTGCTGGCCGGCATTCCCCTGTTTTGCATCATGATGGTTTACGGCGGCGTGACGGGCGACAAGATCGCGATGTCCATCACATTGGCCGCATGTACGGCTATGTTTACCGGTTCGTTGGCCATCGCGATCAGCGTCATCAAGATCGGCACGGGGCGAACGATCTTCTCGTTCTACCTCGCCATCGCGGTTTACTTGATCGTGGTTCACAGCCTCGCGAATTGGTCAGGCGTCATTCCGCCCGAGGCCCAGCCCGCGCCGAGCCAGGATGCGTGCATGAGTTGGCTGGCATCGTTTCATCCATTCCTTGCGCTGTGGGTCGTGTTGGGCCAAACGCCCGCGCCGGAGTTTGGCGCGGTGGCGCACTACGGCTTTCCATTCAGTTACATGGCCGCATATCCACAGTATGCGTTTATCGTGGTGACGCTACTGGGATCGGTCTTGTTGATCGGACTGAGCCTGTTCTTCGTACGTCGTGGGGCCAAGGAAGGCGAGGTGACGTTCTTCTCGCGCCTGTTGGGCCGCTCGAAAACGTCGACCCAGACCAGCGAGTTGGCGCGCAAGCCGCGGCACGTCGGCCGCAACCCGATCGCCTGGCGGGAAGCCGTCACCAGTGCGTCGGCAGGCGGCGGGCCGATGGTTCGTTATACCGTGTTCGGGGCGGGACTGGTCGTTGGGCTGTTCTTGCTCATTTACTACGGCACCGACGCGTTGACGACGGCCGACACGCGGCTGTGGCTATACGGCCTCGTCACGGTGGAGCTGATGATCGCGCTCTTCCTGGCGACCGCGGCCGCGGCGACGAGCATGACGCGAGAGAAAGAATCGAACACGCTGGAGCTCATTCTGGCGACGCCGACAACCAGCGAGGCCATTATCCGGGGCAAGACGTGGGGGTTGGTCCGCGCGGCGGGGCCGCTGTTGCTCGTGCCTTACCTGACGATCGGGCTGTTTGTCCTGTTCGACTTGATCACCGGCGCGAGCTTCGACGCGAAGGGCCCGGGGCCGGTCGTCAACTGGGAGGCGACCATCACACTGCCGATCCTGCTGGTGTGTTTCACGGCCTTCGCGTGCATGGTGGGATTGCAGTCGTCCATCAAGGCCAAGAAGACGCTGATGTCGGTATTCACCAGCATGGGGATCATCATCGGTGTCTTCACGGTAACGGCCGGCTGCGCCCTCGGCATCCAGGAATCGGGCAGCGAGTATTTGACGGCCGCCTTCATGCCCCTGACGCCGTTTACCGCCCCCTTCATCGTCATCGACCCCGGCACCGCCGTCACCAACGGCCTGCCGTTGGCGCAGGGAACGGACCTGGGCGTGTGCCGCATCATCGCCTTCGCCGCGTCGATTTGCTCGGCCGTCATATACGGACTGATCGGGTTTGCGATGCACCGGTCAATGGTCCGCACATTCGACATCACGATCCGTAAGCAAAGCGCGTGATGTCATGTCATCCTACCGCTCGCGCCCGTCGTGCGTGCACCGGCGGGACGCCGGTGCCACAGTTTTGCCACGGGCTGTTCGCGGCAAACCACGGCCAAGCTTCGCTTGACTGGGCCCCCCCCGTGGTTGGAGCGTGTTCAGTATCTTCAGCCGCTGAACGCGGCTACTGACGGGCCAACGTCAGAATGGCGGGCGCCCTGGCTTGGTCCGGCACAGTGATGGCACCCTGATACGTCGTGGCCTCGGAGAGCTTCGGCGTGTAGCGAAGCGTGTACCGTCCGCCGGGCTCCACGACGACATGCAGGTAGCCGACGTCCGCCGCGCCGTGGGAGCCGCCGATGAAATTGCTGCTGTTGGCGTATTGGATGGTGACCTTCTTGCCCGATCCGTCGAGCAACTCGAAGTGCTTATCGAGCCACTGTTGCCAGGCGCCGCCGAACCGTGTGTCTCCGTCGGGCTCCTCGATGTTCGACATTGCCGTCGTGAGGATAACGTCCATCGGGATGGCGCCCTCGGCCGGCGTGCCGAAGCCAACCTGAACGCCCATGTTCGTGCTGCTTGCCTGGGTGTTGATGAAATACCAAATACCGGCGGCAAGCGCGATAACCAGGATGAGGATAACGAGTGCTTTCATGGCTTGCTCCTTGTGAAGAAGATACACGGATCATCCGGAAGCCTAGTCTACCGGGATTCCCCCTGTTTCGATAGGGCTCCGAAATGGGGTCGAGGAGTGGTCCAGGCACGTCAGCCGAGTCGAAAGGCTGTAGGGTTAGACTGCAACCAAACCAAGCAGGCGATGGATGATCCGCGCGGTAAGACCCCAAATGGCGCCTTCGTTGACCGGGTACTCCAATCGATCGCAGAGCGCTTCGCCCGATTCCGTATCGTAGCCGTGCCTACGATGCAAATCGACCAACAAGGCCAACGGCACTTCAAACACTCGGGAGACCTCGACGGGATCAGGTTCGACCGGCGCCAGGCCGTCCCATAGCCCGACAAACACACGAACAGTTAGGCCCGGAAGGTGCGTGGCGAGGGCGCCCAGGTCGCCGAGGTAGGTGATTGCATCGGGCATGATGCCGATTTCCTCGGTCGTTTCGCGATAGGCCGCCGCCAACGCGTCGGCGTCGCCCGGGTCGACGTGCCCGCCCGGCAACGCGATGTCACTCGACCAGGGATCGCCGCGGTCGGCGCGTCGGATGAACAGGAGGTTCGTCTGCTGACGCTGGACAAACAGGGCCAGGACGGCAGCCAAACGTGCCGCCGGGTCGTTCGCGCCATTCATTGGGAATGGGCTCGCCTGTTGGAGCGCTTCTCGAAGTTGCTGCGGATCAAGGTGCAAGGTGTTTGGGTCCTGGCTTGTTTTCGATGGTCATGCCGATCGAGGCCCGCATCGCAACGGGCTCTATATCTTCAAGAAGTTCGTCAGGAGACGCGCGCCTTCGGTTGTGAGGAAGCTTTCCGGATGAAATTGGACGCCCTCCAGCGGGGCCGTCTTGTGGCGGACCGCCATGCACTCGTTCTGATCCGTCCAGGCGGAAACCTCAAAATCCTCGCTCAGCGTTTCGCGCATGATCGTGAGGGAGTGGTATCGCGTGGCCGTGAACGGATTGGCCAAGGCGTCGAAGATGGTCCTGCCATCGTGATGAATCTCGCTCGTCTTGCCGTGCATGATCCGGTCGGCCTGTGCAACCGTCGCGCCGAAGGCGTGGCCGATGCACTGGTGCCCCAGGCAAACGCCGAGGACCGGGATCACTCCGCAGAATCGCCTGACGGCGTCGTTGCTGATGCCGCCTTCAAGCGGGGTGCAGGGTCCCGGCGAGATGATCAGGTGCGTGGGTTTGGCATCGGCGATTTGGTCCACGGTAATTTGGTCGTTCCGATGGACGACGATGTCGTGCCGGAGCGCCGGCTCGTCCAGGCCGATCTCGCCGAGACGCTGGACGAGGTTGTAAGTGAAGGAATCGTAGTTGTCGATGATGACGATCACGTTGTCTGCGCCTTGCCTCCACCTTGGGCCATTCCAACGGGACGAGTCCAGGCTTCAGTTCGGGAGATTATCACCACAGGTAGGACATCTGCAAATGCTCGCCGCGCTGGCGGTGTGCATGGGTATGTACGAGAGGGTGATGCTGCCTGCCGTAGTAGCGTCGGCCCCCCGCGGCCGACGTGAATTGGGGACGTCGGAGCCGGCTCGTGTCGAGCCGGACCGGACCGAGGACGGTCCGGCTCACCTAGCCGACACGCCTCGGCTTCGGATCAACGTCGCCTCGTCTTGCCCGCTTGTCCGTGCCCCCCCCTGTTCCCTGTTCTATCCTGCCTGGTAGAACGCCGGACGATAGCTCGGGGTCGGGATTGGGTTTCCATTGGCCCGGGCAGCTTCCAGACATGCCGCCTTGGCCTTGAGCAATTCCTGCAACGCCGACTCGGGAGTATCGCCCAGGGCTGAGCAGCCATCGAGATCGGGTATGTCCGCCACGTAGGCTTCATCTTCCTCGCTGTGGAAGATGTTGATGTGGTAGTCCTTCATTCGTCGTCCTTCACATGATCCACTGTCATCGGAACGATTCCGGGCGTGGGCATTGCTTGGCCGATCGTGTCGAACACGTCCTTGTAGTGCCTTTCCAACGTCTCGCGTTTCGGGCCGGAGCGGATGTGGTCCCATGGCAGGACTTCGTCGAGCGATCGCTCGCGGTGGGCGTACCAGTCCGGGTCGATGCCGGTTTCCTCGAATGCGCGCAGCCATGTCTCGTGGCGGAATTGCTCGTCCCAGGCGTCAAAAGTCGCTCCAAGGCGGTAGGCCTTCTCGATCGCAGGCCCCAGACGCCGGTCGCCTCGACCGAGGACGGCTTCGAGGATCGAGCGGCGCACGTCGTGCGTGCGGATGCGCACGGCACGCAGGCGCGTCGAGTGCCGCATGTCGGACAGAATCCGCTCGGCCTGCTCGAAGTATTCCAGCCGCCGTTGCGCGGCCCATTGCAGGGGCGTGTGCGGCTTGGGCACGAGCCAGCCGATGGCGGCGTTGACGTTGGCCGGCGGCTTGCCGATGCGCTTGCGGGCCATGGACATCTCGATGGACAGCTCGTGGATCGCGCGGATGTCGTCCTCGGTCTCGCCGGGGAAGCCGACCATGAAGTAGCACTTGACCCGTCGCCAGCCGGCGCGATACGCCTCGACGAGACCGTCCATCAGGGCGCCGTCGGTGACCTTCTTGTGGATGGCGGATCGAAGCAGGTCACTCGCCGCCTCGACGGCAATCGTCAGGCCGGATTTGCGGACGCTCGCCGCCATCCAGGGGATGTCGCGGAGCATCTTGTCGACGCGCAGCGACGGCATCGAGATACTGACGCGGCGCTCGGCGAAGCGTTCGTTGATCCGTGACGACAACTCGCCCAGCCGGGGATAGTCGGCCGTGGACAGACTGAGCAGGCCGAGTTCGTCGTATCCCGTGGCGCGGTACATCTGTTCGGCGATGTCGAGAATCGTATCGACGGAGCGAACGCCGACGGGCCGCTTAGTGTAACCGGCGTGGCAGAACCGGCAGCGCTGCGGGCAGCCGCGCATGATCTCGATCGCCATGCGGTCGTGGACCGTCTCGACGTAAGGCACGATCGGCCGAACGGGAAACGGCGCGGCGTCGAAATCCGGTGTTTTGCAACGTTGGATTTCAGTGGGCAGGTCCGCGAGCTTCGGTGAGACGCGGTCGATCGTGCCGTCATCACGGTAGGTCACGTCGTACAGGCTCGGCGCGTAAATCCACGGGAAACGCCGGGCCATGATCTCGATCATGTCTCGTCGCCGCGTGCCGCCGGCCTTCAGTTCCTTGCACAACTCGAGGATGGCCGCCATGGACGCCTCGCCGTCGCCGATCACGACGAGGTCCACGAAATCCGCGACAGGCTCGGGGTTATCGGCCTGGGGGCCGCCGACGATGACCAGCGGGTGCGTGTCGTCGCGGTGGCTCGCGCGGAGCGGGATGCCGGCCAGGTCGAGCATAAGCAGCAGATTGGTGAACCCCATTTCGTACTGGAGCGAGACGGCAAGGATGTCCGCGGAGACGACGGGCTGTCGCGTGTCCCAGGTGAACAGCGGAATCCGGTCCCGCCGCATGACTTCGACGGCATCGACCCACGGCGTGTAGCAGCGTTCGGCACAGACGCCCGATATGTGATTCGCCAGCCAATACAGGATCTGACAGCCGAGATGGGACATGCCGATTTCGTAGGCGTCCGGAAACGCGATCACGACGCGGACGTCGGCCCGTTCCCAGTCACCGTCCGCAACGAGTTGGTTTACTTCACGGCCGATATACTGGGCCGGCTTGGTCACCTGTGGCAGCAGTTCATCGCTGATTCGGTCTGCCAGGGGCATTGACACGTTTCACCTGCTCGTACGCGGCCTTAGGGTGGTTCCGGGGTCCAGGTCCACGCCCGGAAAATACAGGACTCGGGGCCGGAACGCCATCATCCCGAGGGTGTTCGACACATGGTTCGGCCCTAGAATCGTTGATGTACCGAGGCTGATGCGTCCGTCCGTGCCCCGAAGGGCGCGGGGATCTGGGATTTCGGACCTCGTCACCGCTGGGACGAGGCTGCCCACGGTCCGAGGCGGAGATTCCAGGACCTTCCGTGAGGCTGGGCGCGTCGGTGGCGGCCACGCCAAAGTGCTTGCAGGGGCCAGAGTTGTGGCGTCCCAAGGCCTTGACCCGGGGACCACTTGCGGGATAGGATATTTCAGCGAGGGGGTTCTGTACGTCATGCCGTCAGGACGCGCTGGGGGGCGCAAAATCCGACCCGCACCGCGTTGGAGGTAATCCGTGATGAGTCGTCATTCCGTAATACGTAGAACAGTCGTGTCTTCCTGTTTCGCGGCCTGCGCCTTGGCCTTGTGCCTTGGCCTCGCGTGTCCAGCGGGGGACAGCGGGGATCCGTTGAATCCGCCGTCGGGCAACGCGGATCGGCCGCCGATGATCACCATCGCGAGTGTGACGACGCCGCCCGACCGGGGTGAAAACACCGCGCAAGCGGGCGATTTCATCAACGTCGAGTTCACCACGAGGGATGATAGTGCGGACGGCACATTCGTGCGGGTGTACGCCACGACGCTTGCGAGCGGCGATACCGCCGCGGCGATCAACATCCCGATTTTTGGCGGCAGCAGCACATTCGGCCCGGGCGTGAGTTCGGGGGCGGCGGTATGGGATACGACCGGTGTAACGCCGGGCTCTTACCACATCTTCGCCCAGGCGGACGACCTGGTGAATGCGCCCGTGCTGACGACCTATCCCAACCAGGTGACGATCATCCCGATCCCGCCGGAGGGCCTCGAAGCCCTGAACAGCCCGCCTCAATTGGCCTTTCTGAATCCGTTGCCGAATCTCGGCCTCGCCGCCAATGACGAAGTCGTCATCCGTTACATCTATGCGGATCCGGACAACGACGTGACCTTGACCTTGTTGCTCGATACAGACCTCGACCCAACAAACGACGACATCAGCAATCCAGGCGATCCGCAGGACCCCGGCACCAAGATCTTTATCCTGCCGTCGGCAGTGCGACTCCCGACGGATCCGACGTTCGACGGAGATCCGCTGCCGCCGGACGATCCGAACAACCCACCGATTCAGCCGGATAGCGTTCAGATACGCCAGAATCCTCGAACGTTCACCTCGACCGTCGCGGGATTGTTCCCATTCGCGGGCGCGCCGCTTGCTGGTGAACTCAAGGAGTATCGTTTCATCATCGATCTCGCGCAGATACCGGTCCGATCCGAACCGTACTTCATCCGAGCCACGATCTCGGACGGAATCGCGCCACAAGTACACAGCTATGCCGTCGGCTCGCTGGCGATTTCGTCGCTGGCCAGTGGTGACGTCGACATCGGGGACATCGGCGGAGCCTTGGCGGGGGCGAGGTTCCAGGGCTTCAGCGAAGGCGAGAACCTCGGCGTGGATTTTGTCGCGGCCTCCGACCTGGACCTCGACGGCCCCCAGGAATTCATGATCGCCAGTCGGTTTGCAAGCCCCGGAAATCGCAATCGACCGGGTGCGGCCTACCTGGTTTATGGCCGTCGCAAGACCCCATTCCCGTCCGATGATAACAACAACGGTCTCCCAGACGTGCTCGGACCGGACGGCACACTCGTGGATTTCCCGGAGCCGCCCGAGTATCTGCCAAACCCGTATGACGCGGCGAATGTCGGCCGTTTCGGCGGCATTGTCAGCATTAACAGCGTGATTTCCTTCTTCCGCGGAACGGTCTACACCATGCCCGAGCCTCATGGTTACACGCCGCCGCAGGATGAGCTCTTTGAAGATTACTACCCCGCAAGCGAACATCCGGGCATCCTCACTGCGGGGTTGATGTCCATCACGCGCATCGACATGACCCAGGACGGCGTCCCGGATCTTGTCTTCGGTCTGCCGTATGTCTCCGCCGCGTGGGAACACCATGATGATGATCCAGCCGACGGTTGTGGAGACAGCTACAGATGGTTCGATTGGGATTACCGCTACTACCCCAACTACGATCGCTGCACTCAGCCTCCGAACGATGACATGATCTCCGAACGGAACCCGCCACCGCCCGCCGGCGTATTCGACAACGAGGTAAATCAGGGTATTGTGATCATGGTTGACGGCACGAACGATATCAGCACGATTTTCAATCGGTCCCTGGATGCGGGCCTGGCTGGTCAGCATGATCCAGTTGGGGCGATTGATGACGAGGGCGTGTGGCGGAGCGGGGCAATGATCCCGTTAGGTATGCGTTTCCGTGGGGGGTGGTGGGATCGAAACTTCCCCCTGCCCGAGGGCGAGGAAATAAGCAATTGCTGCTCGGCACATGATCATGACGAGGAGAATCCGACAGGTTGCGACGATTCCTCCTGTGAGGCCCTGGTCTGCGCACGGCTTGGCTTCGAGTATTGCTGTGGCGAGGGAGAAGAAGAGGGAGGCTGGAACGCCGATTGTGCAGATTTGGCAACATTTCTCTGTGAAGGCACGTGTGTCGACGAGTTTGTTTACGAATCTCGGAACGAATTTGGTCGAACGGTGGCGAGGCTTCCCGATTTCGACAACATGCTGGGGGACGAACTCCTCATCTCCGTGCCGGGCGACGACCCGATGGGTGGGTTCCTGGTCGACGGCTCTATGGCCCCCTGGGATCCAGATGACTTCAACCGAGGCGCCATTCAGGTTTGGTTGTCGCATTTCTACACCGACGATGACTGGTATTCGGACACGGTGATGTCGCTGCCGAACTACACCCAGTGTGATAACAACTGCAGTGATGGCGAGCCGGGGGTCTGTTTCCGGTGTATGGTGGGTCTGCCGTCGCACATCGTTGTCTTGGGTGAGGAGCCGGGCGACCTGTTCGGCTATGCCACCGCGGCCGGTGATTTCAACCAGGACGGCACAGAAGACATTCTCGCCGGAGCTCCGGGCGCTGATCGGAGCGGCCTAACTGACTGTGGCATCGTGTACGTCCTCGCCTTAAACGTGGCGCCGCTTGGCAATACGGACATGTCGAGAAACCCCCTCGAGCACTTGAAGGTCATCGGGTCGCACGAAGGTGATCGATTCGGCAAAGTCCAGGATTCAGTCCGAGACATCAACGGCGATGGAATCGCCGATATCGCTTTCGCAGCCGAGTACTATGACGATGCGACCGTCGGCCAAGACGCCGGCTATGTAGGCGTGATCTTCGGCAATCGACCGATTACAGGTGAGCTGAGTTTCTCGCCAGAGGATGTCGCTACACCGAGTCTGCCCGGCGTGAAGTTCATCGGCTCAGCACCGGGCGCGTATGCGGGCCGCGACATCGCATCAGCCGGAGACTTCAATGGCGACGGCGATGGCGATCTGTTGATCAGTTGCCCCGGCGAGACAAAAACCGTCGGCGGACAGACTCGTCTTGGCGTTGCTTACTTGATCTTTGGTGGCCACCATCTGTACAACAAGACCTTCAATCTCGATCAAGTCGGTTCTTCCGCATTGCCGGGGATTGTCTTCACCAGCCGCTTCGTCCAAGGCTCCATCGACGAGGCGCCGCTCGAGACCGTCGGCGGCCTCGGTGACATCGACGGCGATGGCTTCGACGACATCGCGATCGGTGCTCCGCGGGCCGACTTCGTCAACATCGCTTCGCCCGACCAACGGCGACCTGACGCCGGCGAGGTCTACGTCGTCTATGGCAGCAACTTCGGGTCGAACTTCATCGACGATTGACCCGGATCTCAGACCGAACGGAAACAAGGCGATTGGCCCCCGCACGGGGTCGATCGCCTTGTCTTGTTCAGGAGAAAAAAGGGGTCAGGCTAGAATGCCATTAAGTTAAGGACCACCGCCATAAGTTATTTTACCACAAGCGTTTAGACGCGATTGCGCGTTCCAAGGCCTCCTGCCATGATGTTGATGGAAAAACGACATCACAAAAGG
>JAUVGW010000303.1 GCA_030593565.1 Phycisphaerae bacterium
CGCCGCCTTGGCCGCGATCGACTTGACATCCGCGCCGCTGTAGCGGTCCAGGAGCTTGACGAGCTGCCCGAAGTCCACGTCGTCCGCCAACGGCCGACCGCCCAGGTATATCTCCAACAGCCGGTGCAGCGCGGGCGCATCCGGCAACGGCACGTACACCTTCGAGTCGAATCGCCCCGGCCGCATCACGGCACTGTCCAACGCCCAAGGCTCGTTCGTCGCCCCGACGAACAGCAGCGGCCGAGATGCCGACGTGCGGTCAAAGCCCTCCAACTCCTGCAATATCTGCGGCACCACGCGCGTCATCACGCTGCTCTGCGAACTACGCCGCGCCGGGACCATCGCCTCGATCTCGTCGATGAAGATGATCGCCCGGTCTTCCTTCTTGGCGGCGGTGAACAGCTTGCGGATGTTCTGCTCCGCCTCGCCGACCCATTTGCTCAACACCTGTGCGGGCGAGATGACGAACATCGTCGCCTCGATCTCGCGGGCGATCGCCTTGGCGATCATCGTCTTGCCCGTGCCCGGCGGCCCGTACAGCAGCAGCCCGCCGCCGCTGGCGATCTTGTACTTCGCCGCCAGCTCCGGATGGCTGAACGGATAAATCATCTTCATGCGGATTTCGTGCTTGACGTCGTCCAGCCCGGCGATGTCGTCGAAGCTGATGTTCGGCTTCTCGCGGACGATCCAGTCCGACGCCTTCGTCGCGCCGTCCTCGCCTTCCCGCGCGGCCGTCCGACGGCCCGTCTTCTTGGCGTCGGCCCGATCGTCGCACTGCTTGGCGAACTCGATCAACTCGGTAGCCATCGCCTTACGCCGCCGCCGCCGAGCGGGATCCGTCGTCTGCCCCGCGATCTTGATCATCGCATCCGCCGCCTGCATCAAAAACGGTTTCGCCGCGGCATAGTCGCCGTTCTTGTACGCGGCAAGGCCTTTTTCTTTCAGGCGTTCGAAGGTGTTGTATGAAACAGTCATCTCAAAATCACGATCCCAAATCGCCGAAGAGCCGCGGGCTTCAGCCCGCGCGGCGCTGCGAATGTTATCCTGTTGGGTGCCATGCTTTCACGCGACGGAGTCGCGGGTAAGCATGGCGGCCTGAGAGAAACATGCCTACCCGGGCTGCGCCCGTGAAGGCATGGCACCCGGCGGTCCGTCGTTCCTCATAGCGCCTCATGCCGATCGAACCCGGATACGGTTCGGCTCGACAACGGCGAGGCGCCCCGATATCTGTTCGACGATTTCCGTTTGCTGCAGAAACGATTCAAGGATTGCCAGGACAACAGACCGCGGAGCCACCTCGGGAGTCCGCAAGACCACGAGTCCGGCGTATTGGCCCGGCGGATAATCAAGGATGTTTCCGAAGTCCCGATCGCGAGTCACGATGCACAACCGATTTTCTCTTGCGTGCCTGGCGATGACGGCATCGGCAGCAGAACCGAGTTCTATATCTCGGACATCGGTGGCCTGGTGGCCGAACGTACGAATCAACTCGGCGGTCGCCCGGGGCATGCTGGCATCGACCAAGAAGTGTACCATGTTCATCACGCTGAGAGCGGGTGATAGGTCTGTCGGCTGACCTCTTCGGAGGCGAACGCCACGCAAGCCCGAATATCATCAGCACTGATGCCGTAATCCTGCTCAATCTGCTCAAAACTGTCACCGCCGGCCAAGGCGCCGAGGATGACCGTCACGGGCGTTCGAGTTCCCCGGATGATGGGCTTACCATGGCAAATCGTCGGATCTATCACGATACGGTCATTCATAAAACACCTCATGCTTGACGGCGAGGCACACAATTCATGCAGTCTATCTTGAATACCATCTATTCTATTGTACGCCAAAACTCCCCCGCATGCCGTTGTTTTTGAGTAGGCAGAAGGCGAGCCGAATCGAGGTCCATCTGCGCCAAGCGCAGCCAGTCTCGCACGAATTCAAGCTTCGTCGGCATAGAGCAATCGTCCTTTCCGCTGGACTTCCCTCTGTAGGGTTCCCACGACCTGGCCCCAGGCATCGAAGCGGGCCGTATCGCAGAAATGCAGTTCCACAGGCAAGCCAAGCCCTCGAAGACAGGCGTACCCTCTTTGGTGAAGCTCGACACCCACACGCTTGTCGTCGACAAGCACCATGATATCAATGTCACTGTCCCGCGTTGCTGCGCCGTACAACCACGAGCCGAACAGATAGATCGCCCGCGGCGACAATTCCGCAACGAGTCGCCACACAATCTCGGCGAGCCGGTCTTTGTCGAGGTTCGTGGATGTTCCGTGTGTCCGGCTCATGAAGCCTACTCCCGGCGATCCCTTGGCGCCTGCCTCGCGTGGCAAGCCGCTCACATGACTATCTTAACCGTTGCGTCCGTCGCGTGCGACGATGGGGGTGCGCCGCTACGCACACAAATTCTCACCAAGAATCTCCATTTCCTCGAATATCCGCTTCGACAAGCCCAACATCACAAGCTCGCTCCCAGCGCCATCATCGCGGCAAGGACACCATCGCGATAGGCATTCGGGCTGTACGGACTGCTCACGCCAAAACACCCATCAGGCTCCTGATGCTGCACGAGAAAACGAACGCCGCCTTGAAACGATGGAACGGCCGATTCCACGTTCAAGCACTTGGCGACGAGGATCATCCTGGCCACGCCGATCAAGTCTCCCGTTTCTCGTCCCCAGTAAATCCCCCGCTGGCACAACTGTGCCCAGAATGCACTGTCGGCAAACACGCCCTCTTGGGGCAGGGGCTCATTCCCGAAGTCGCTGAGCGCGCAGACGTCCTGGGCGATAGCGCGGAGCGTGAACGACACCACGGGGGCCGTCGTTCTGTCAACGTCGCCCGCGAGCACCTTCAACAACGTCCTTGCCGAATACTCGCGCCCCAGAATGCTCCGGGCGATGTGGCAGGGCACGTCCGCGGTTGGATTCACACGCTTGAGATACTCGCACAGAAACAAGGGCCGAAGGCCAGATTCATCACCATAGTATGCCGCCGCCCACTGCGACACGTCCTCGGCGATGAGGTCGAACGCCTCAAGGTCGATATCGAGCCGCCGCCCAACGTAGGCCGCCGCGACGAGCATCTCGTATTCAGCCGGCTGGGTCCGGTATCCGCGTGCCGAATCGAGCCTGACGAAACGCTCTCGAATCTCCTTCAAGTAGCTCGATCTGCTCCCCGACAGTTGGGGGTTTTCTGAGAGAGAGTAGAGCGCCAAGATTTCCGCGCATACGCCGATACGTCCGCCGTCAAAGCAGTCGGCAGGATGAGCCAGGATCCAGGATACCGCCCTGTCCAACGCCTCCCGACGCGATCTCCTGGTCGCCGCCGGGTCAACAACGCCGCCCGCGCCCGCTTCCTTGCTGATCACTATCCGGTCGATGGCAAAATGATAGTCCGTAGCCGCCGGATCCTTGCCGACTACCGTAAACGTGACGTCATTAATCCCTTCATCCAAGGCAATTCCGTCATACACGACGGAACGGATTCCGACCCGAGGGGAGAACAGATTGACCGGCTCATGCGGCGCTTGATCATTCACAGAGAACTCGACCACACCGAACGGGGGTGCCACGGAGTAATCGACTTTTACCCGGTACGGGCCTGTGTGCTTGACAGAAACCTCCACCGTGCCCACTGCACCCACCCCTTGCCCAACAAACACGAGATGATCGCCTCCCGACCACCCGCTGCCCCAAGAGGCCATCTGTTCGGAGTGTACTGTTGCCCGGCGAACACGCCCGATGTCTGCCGGCGTGAGATCCAAGGCCACCCAGGTGCGATCTTCGCGGACGGCCTTCACATCCGCCACTACTGCTGTGACAACACACAATGCTCCGCCGGCAACAATGGCCAGATAGCCCTTCCTGAATCCAAAATGCCGCTGAGCATTCCGAAGCAGCGCACCGGCCAAGAAGGCCGCATACACCAGCGCAAGACACAACGCCACTATCCAGTGAAGGAACTCCAGGTGCATCGGCGTCGAAAAGACACTCTGCAGAAGCCAGAACAACGCCTGCATCGCCTGCACAGTCAGCGCAAGCCAAAAACATCTTCGCCAACACAGGATAACAACCGATAGGACAACGCAATAGTAATTGGCCGGATAGAACAGGATAAATGGCGCGAACGAAAGGAAGGCCAGCGACACATCCGGCTCCTGCCGCGTCGCCATCAGTGCGATCAGAAAGAAGAGCATGACGGCGCGGACCGCCTGAAGACTGTTCCTTGACTGTGCGTCCCGTGTCTCCCTATCTCTCAACCATAATGCTTCGTTCCACTCCGGTGTACTCATCTCCAGGGCGGTTGCCGGGCTGACCGTGAAGAGATTCCTCATTGAAATCTGGTTGATATAGAACCCGCGGTTATGGGTGCTGACTTTGCCGTACCAGTCTTTCCACGCCGCAAGTCCTCCGGTCCGCGCGCTCAATCCGCCGAGCAGCACGGCAGAACAGGCAAAGGCTGCGAGCAGACGTGCGTGCCCGCGGTGCAGAGATCGCTCCCGGACCAAATGCCTAACGAGTAGAACGACCGGCAGAAGCACGAAGACGAGCGGGAAGACCCGATCAAGGACCGAGATCGCAAGGCAAAAGCCGGCCGCGGTCATCTTGCCCTTCTTGAAGAAACAGATAAAGGCAATCAGGGAGGCAAGCCAGAGCTGGCGTAGAAAGGCGCCACCGGTAATGTCAAAGGAAGCAAAGAAGTTGGCAAAGAAGAAGATGGCGAAGAGCAGACACGTCTTCAGGTCAAATGCGTACGCGATGAGAAGGAGCATTGCGGCAATGAGCAACAGGTCCAGCGAGGCAAGGAGATAAAGGGTGAGGTCGTTGAGGGCCAGGTGGGCGGAGAATGAAGATCCGACAAGGGTCCAGAAAGGCGTGGCATTGAATCCGTGGTCCAGCAGGAGGAGTTGCCACAAGCCGGGAGGGATCTTGGATTGAAAGAAAAGCACATCCTGTTTGAATTGCCGCCATCGTTCTTCAGAAAAGCGCGAGGTGATGCTGTCCGATCGCTGCAAGGATATGGCGGCACTTTCGCGCTGGTAGGTGCGAAGATTCTTGACCATCGAGATTCTGTCGGAGAAGGAGCTGTCATTCTCGATCAGCGCCCGGTGGGTCGCGGCGTAGAGACCGTCATGCCCCAGTTCGCTCGCGTATTTGCCGCCCATGTAATAGTGATAGACGTCGTGATAGTGCAAGAAATGGCCGCCGCGGTGAAAACGCCCGAAATCATAATGGGACGCCACGGAGAACAAGGCGACGACGGCAAGAGAAAGCAAGGTCGTTTTTTGACCGGCTCCTTTGAAGAAGAAGGACGTAAGACGCCAAGGCGAACGACGAGGCGTCCGCGACGCGGCACGGTCCTCTGCTTGCCGGAGCAGGTGTGCGTCCCGCAGCAAAATGGCGATGGCAGCGAACCAGATAATGGCCCCAAAGAGATACCGCGGCCATACCCGGAGGTCGCCTGCAGACAGGTGGGTGATGACGGCCGCAGCCAGGAGGAGCAACGCAACGGCGAGGACAAAGGGAAAGTGGGCTGCCTGCGGGGCGGGCTCCCTCTTGCGCGATTTCTCTCCGAGTAGTCGTTTCCTCGACACTTATTTCATCTCGTGTTGTAGGCGCTCCGCAACGCCCTCGTGCCCCGTCAACGTCGATGTTTCGCGTAGAGCAAAGATCCTCTTTGCTCACCTGCCGCGGCATAGTCGCCGTTCTTGTAGGCGGCGGCGCATTTTTTCTTTCAGACGCTCGAAGTTAGCGTAGGAGACCGGCATTGGTATTCCGTCCTCCAGGGCCCTGGAGCCGCTTTCAAACCTGTCAAAGGGCAATCGCAGATTCTACCGTGGGCTATCAGCCCGTGGCAAAAGTAATGTAGCGGCCGACTTTTGCCACGGGCTGCTATGGCGACCGTCACCCTCGTGGATCGTCTTGCCTTGGCGACGGGGCCATGACAGATTCGGCAGGACACTTCAGTACCGCGAGATGTGGCGTCGCAGCCCGCCGAATCCGTCATGGACCCGACCGCCGGATTGACCGGTATGCCGGTGGCGAGTCGCCGGGGACACGATATACTCCAACAACAGAACAAGACGGGAGATGTGCATGGCTAACGCGGAGTCAGGGCGGAACGAGTCGTCGGACACCACACCGGTGAACCCAAGCAAGCCGAAGCGTAAGGGATCGGTGGCTCCCCGTTCGATGCGCGGTCGGATCGCGGCGGGTGTGTTGATCATCATCCCACTGGCGGTAACGGCGATCCTGATCCGGTACGTGTACAACGCGGCCTTGGCGGTGGGTGTTCGGCTGGTGTATTGGGTTTCAAAGGCCGCGATTTGGGCGTTCAATCTGAAGACTACGGCGGAACCGGTCACCATCGACCCGGCCGAAGCAACTTGGTACCAAAGCTTGATCGCGGTCATCCTGACGGTGCTCATGTTGTACATGCTGGGCTGGCTGGGTACGAACGTCGTCGGGCGCCGGATCATCGACT
>JAUVGW010000036.1 GCA_030593565.1 Phycisphaerae bacterium
ACTGGCCACACAAGAAGAACGAATCGCCGCCGAGTCCCCCGCGGTTGCGCAAGCTCAATCGCAACGAAATCCACCGTATCCATGGGGTGCTGAATGCGTTCGAGGCCACAGATAGTTAACGGCGTTGGGTGGCATGGGTAAGCTGTGCCGCCTCCGGCGGCGCTTACCCGTGTTTCTCCACCCGGGCTCGACACGGGCCAACCGTTCGGCTTCGCCTCACGGCCTCCCCTTTTCGCATGGCTCAAAGGCCAGGCAAGTTGGCCCATGCCACCCCAATCATGCGCTATACACGTACGACAATCCCTTTTCGCACTCAACGGTCCGTCAGTTCATCATCCGCCGTGATCTCGTGATAGAGCCAAGCCCTCGCAAAAACCCAATGGCGATCAGCCGTGGCACGCGAGACGCCGAGGACCTGGGCCGCCTGGCTGACGGTCAGGCCGGCGAAGTACCGCAGCTTGACCAGATCCGCCTTGGCTTTGTCCTCCGTAGTCAGCTTGGCGAGCGCTTCGTCCAGGGCAATGAGATTGTCCGGTTCGGCCGGCTCCCCCGTCAACGCGACGTCGTCCAGGCTGAGTCGTCGTCGTCCGCCGCCATGTCTGAGGCACTGCTTGCGACGAGCCTGGTCGATCAGGATTCTGCGCATCGCCTCCGCGGCCGACGCGAAGAAATGACCGCGACTGTCCCAACGGCAATCCTCCGCGCCGATCAACCGGATGTAGGCCTCGTGTACGAGTGCCGTGGGTTGAAGCGTCTGACCGGGCGTCTCGCGGGAGAGTCGATCGGCGGCCAGTCGGCGCAGCTCGTCGTAGACGATCGGCAGCAGCTCGTCCGCAGCCCGAGCATCGCCTTCCTCGATGGCATTCAGAATGCGTGTGACCTCGCTCATGCCCTTGCCCGGAGCCGAGCCGAATCCCCGATTCCGACGGGCTCAGGTTGCCGATCGCAACACGAACAGACCCTATCCTTAGACCGCCTTCGGCCCGGATACCTTGCCCGCGACAAAACACCGGCGGAACGCCGGCGCCACGGTTCTCCGATGGGCATGTATTATACCACCGCCGCGGCGACCCGTGGGCGATGTAATCGCTGCACCGGCACCCCCGCGCCAGCGCCAGCGCTGGCCGGGCGGGCGGGGAGGCCGGACTTGAGGGGGGCTGTCGGTTCATGGACACGCATCACCTGCGAGCAAGCCGTTCACGAACTCGGCGACGTCATCCATGTCCAGATAGCCGCCCGGTTCCACGTCTGCACACGCGCAGTTCGAGCCGGTTGCGAACATGCATCTGATAAAATCCTCGACGTCCCGGCCGTTGCGCAGGCCGTCGTTGTTCATGTCCGACATGCACCAACACGGAGGAACAGCCCAGATGCCGCCGTCCCACGTGTACGGCCCGCCGGACATCTCGTCTGTGTCAGGCTGACCGATGGTGCCGCTCAACTCGAAATCGCCGCCGCTGCTCCGCATCTCACCGCCGCCGTCGACCGTGTACCATTCGATCTCGAAATCGCCGGCCGTGACCAGCCCGAGGGGAATGATGAGAAACAGCATCAAGGTTGGCATCGTTGTTTTCATCTTGCGGTTCATCGCTCATCTCCGTTTCAAGATTGGGTCAACTCGATAGAGAACGTTGACGCCGCTAGTCATTTGCCACAGCCTTCGGACGTGCGTGCAACGCCATTTCCTCCGGCAAGCCAAAGGCGGCCGGAGTCAGGTACTTGCCGCGCTCCTCGGCCGGCTTGTCCACCTCGACCGGCAGGCGGTTCGCATTGGCGTAGGCGTCCTGCCGGATCCCAGTGATCTGCCAGGAGACTTTCATCCCCGGCTTGCCGCCTGCGACCTTGAAGCGGTTGTTGGAAACCTCCTCAGCCACGTACACGGGCGCGAAGCCGCCGACGCAGGTCAACTGATAGCGGAAGTCCCTGTTGAGCGCCTCAAACCACTCGGGCAATTGCACCCACGCCTCGCCGTCGGCATCGAGCGCCGTCACGCCGTCGTAGACGTTCTTCATGTCCGGGCTTTCGATGACTGAGTGATAGAGGTACTTGTCCGCGGGTTCAAGCGGATGGTCGATTTTGAAGGAGCAGGCGCTCTTGTTGATCGTGCCGGTGACGAAGACGTTGCCGTCGAAGTAGCCCGCCCAGTTGATGCCGGAGCCCGCGGCGTGGCCATAAATCCCCATCTTCGTGCCGCCGTCGCCATTTGCGATGCCTTCGACACCGATAACGCCACCTGATCCGAGAACACCCCGGTACCCGCCGGTGAAATCTCCGGCGGTGCCGGCACCAGTCAACGGGCCTGAGATGGCATAGATGGCGGCGTCCAGTTGCCCGGAGGGGCCCGTGTTCTCCGCATGCACGACACGCTGGCCGCTGTCGCGCACATCAAGCTTGCACCACGGGGCGGTGTTACCGATGGCCAACTTGCCGTCAGACGTCAATCGCATTTTCTCGCCGTTGTTCGTGCCAAAGAGAATGTGCGCGTTTTCGCGATTCAATAGATATAGGTTGGAGGAACTGGGACTCCAGAAAGCAAGCTGCGCCCCATCGCCATAGTCGGTGCCGGTGGCGCCGTTCGTTAGCTTGAGGCTAGCCTCATCTGATGTGTGTACGTGCAGCTTTGCGTATCCGCCCGGGACGGTCGTCCCGATGCCGATGGTGCTGCCGTTCTGATAGATGACCGAGTCTCCAAGAGTACTGGCGTCTGTGAACTTCGGGAGGTAGTTGGTGGAGCCGCTCCCGCCCATGCCACTTGATGCAGCCTGCCAGGTTCCCACGCCGGACGCATTCGAGGTCAAGACTCGGCCGTTGGCCGCGCCGGTGGGCATCTTGAAGCCATCCATCTCGGCTGTGCCGACGACATCAAGCTGGGATGCCGGCGTGATCGTACCGATGCCGACCTTGTCCCCGCCGACGCCCAGCGCGATTATGCCGGCGGCCCCGACATCTGCATCGAGTGTGAGTCGTGGGTAGCCGTCTCCCCGCAGGAGCGGTCCCGAACCTGAAGAGTAGAGCATCTCGATCCAACGGTCTGAATCGAGTGAGGCTCTGCTCGTCTCGTTAGTGCCCCTTACATCTAGTTTGGCGCCGGGGCTGGTCGTCCCGATGCCGACGGAGTCGGCGCTGGACTGGAGCCTGACGACTCCGCCGTCATCCACCCAGCCGCCGCCACCGCCGCCGCTGGCTGCCGTCGTCTGGACGGTTCCATCCGGGAACATGATCCCGTCCGTGCCTGCCACGCCGCCGATATGCAGTTTGGCCTGAGGCGTGTCCGTTCCGATGCCGACGTCGCCGTTGGGATTGATACGCATGTCTACGGGAGGCGGTGGAATCGAAAGGGTGTCAGCCGTGCGGAACAATAGCGCGCCCCGAGGCCATGGGGAGGTGGCCACAATCTCCGTGGTGATGCTCGCGTAGGTGGTCGGGCCCATTCCGCCGCTGCCTACCCACGACAAATAGCCAATTTCCTCCCCCGCCCCCGTCATGTTGTTGCCGATCCAGACGGTTGCCTGTTCAGCGCCCGCATTGACGTGCAGGTTTGGACCATAGCCGCCTCCCCAGTAGGGCGCCCCGCAGATGCCGATGTTGCCCTCGCTGTTCTGGTACACCGCGGAATCACCGATCGTGTCATTGCCGGTGAACTTGGCGATGCGATTCGCGGTCCCGCTGACGCTCCCGACCGTGCCGGCATGGATTGCGTACGGCGTCGGCGTCACCTCCTGCCGCGGGTCGAGTAGCACGTACGCCCCGCCTGACGGTCGGGCGACCTCGATCTCCAGCCAGCGCTTCTCGCCGGTGAAGATGTCAGCGCCGAAGTCGAGCTTGACGCCGAACAGGCCGTTCTCGACATCGATCGGGTAAGGATTTGCACCCTGGCCGTCGAACGTCAACGTCGGGCCGACCTGCGTCGGAGACGCCTCGCCGTCATACAGCGTGAACTTGAAGTCACAGAGGTCCGTGACCGGCAGGCCGCTTTCCTTGAGTTGCCCTTGGTAGCTGAATGCCGTCCCCATCGGGTCGGCCCAGGCCGAATTGGCCACGCCCAACATGAACGTAGCAACCAGAATTGCCGAATTTACCGTTTTCATTTCTGTTCTCCTTTGAATGGGGGTTCCTTTTGGGTACTCATCAAGGTGGCCGGGCCGCAACATGTCTGAAGCGGGCCTCGCCGTCGGTCGCGCACTGACGCGCGGGTGCGTCTCCGTGTTCCCACGCGCCGGCCCGCCCAGATGCCGCGCGGACCGCGGGCGAGCTCGTGCGTTCACGGCTTTTGCCCGACGACGAGTTACACGGCGTGTGGAGCCGCGCGATCCACGGCGGCGCCACACATGTCATTGGCTCGCTTGAAAGCAACCGCCCGACGACGGTTGGAGAGGTCTTCCACCCTACAATGCGATATCCGCGCCTCGCGCGCCTCACGAAGAATCAGAAAAAAAACCCCCGTGCCAGCCGGTATTTGGGATTCCTTGGCTCCGCAGCCATCCTTCCTTAAACGGATTGCCCCAATGAGGCTGACGACCGTAGCCCAAATGGTGTAGCGTCCGACCCCCGTGTCGGACGTTGAATACCAACGGTTTTCGACGGCCGACAGGGGCGTCGGCCGCTACAGACAAACGTGAAATGCTATAGCTGTCAGGGGCGGCTGGGATTGCTATGGCATGTTCAAGGACCTATGGGACAGCATCCACCAATCCCTGGTCTATGGGGCTGCGCATCTTCCGCCAACCGCAGCCTGTGCTGACCGTCCGAACTGCTCGCTTAATCGATCCGGAACACCTCGAAATAGCGATGCCAGATTGTATTTTCATACTTCCTTGCATACTGCTCGGCGTATTCCTCGCCGCGGGCTGCACGGTTTTTGGATCTCGTGGTCATACGATCATGATGGTGGCCCAATTCATGAAGCATGATGTGCAGTAACTGAAATGCCCGGGCGGAAGCCTCATCGAACTTGCAGAGGTAGACTCCCTGCTTCTTCTCAACGGGGACACCTAGCCTTTCGAGTAAAGCATGGTGCTCCTGAAGGAACGATCTGGAAGCTTCCTGCCAAAGCCCCCTGTCCCAGGCGCATATTGCCACGACACCGGGTTCATGCCAACCGTGACAGTCCCATTCACCCGGCGCCAGCACCACCACATTCAGCCCTGCTGACAGTTCCGCCCAATCGGGAAGAATGCTTATGAACCTGACCAGATCCTTCTTCTTGATCAGGTGCCGGTAGCCGGGACCGGGTTTTCGGCGGTCGAGGGCAGGTATCTCTTGTGGCGTGTTATAGTAGCTCGGCGTCTCGGCCCGGCGGCTTTTCGTCTGGACCTTGCCACTAACAACCTTGGGTGTCGTTTTCCTGCGGTACCGTTTCATCCGGGATTCTCCATTTACCGGATTTTGGATCATCACCCTACCGGCTGAAGCCTCTCGATTCAAACAAGAACGGCCTTCTCTCACCGTATTTCGTGCCCGTCTGACCGTTCCATCGTGACAATTCCGCCCTTGCCGCGGTGGTTGCTCCCTCCCGGCCGAACCGGTACGCTCGGCATCAGCGAAGCCAAGGAGGCTCCGCCAATGCATTAGAGTTGGATGACGTATCGATCCGCATCGATCCACCAGGCGAGATGTGGATGAAGGACAAATCAGGGAGGATCACCTATGCGATGGCTGAAACTTTCCTTCTGTTTCCTTGTCTTTTCCTGCTCAATGTCAACGACCTGCAATACGGATACCCTGTCGTCCGACGGCGAAAACGGCACGGCGGGCGATTATGTCCGCGAAGCCGACGTGGAGCAGGGCGATATCTACGTCGCCGTCTACGATTCGGAGAAGACCTGCGAAGGCACGACGTTCCTGCCGGACCTCCACGATTCCCAGCGGCCGCGGATCGTCGAAGTAAACATGCGCGGCGAGGTTGTCTGGGAATACGTCATTCCGGACGACCTCAAGCAATACCACAACCCCGGCCTGGACGTGGAAGTTCTCTCGAGCGGCAACATCTTGTTCGTATTACCCCGCAACGGCGTCTACGAGATTGACCGCAGCGGCACCGTCGTATGGTCCTACCTGGACCCGAAGGTGTCGCATGACGCCGACCGCCTGTCCAACGGCAATACGCTCATTGTCTGGGGGGGAGGCGATGCGAAGGAGGACGCTCAGGCAAAGGAGGTCACGCCTGCCGGAGAAATCGAGTGGGCCTGGTATGCGAAGGACGAGTACGACGTGGCGCCCTATGCGGACATAGACGACGAAGGCTGGACCCACGCAAATGCCGTCACCAGGCTGTCGAATGGCAACACACTCGTGAGCCTGAGGAACTTCAATCTCACGGTCGAGGTAAACCCTGGTGGAGATGTCGTGTGGTCGTTCGATTGGAGCACGCTCGGCGGTGATGATCCGCACGAGCCGGAAATCCTCTCCGACGATCATCTGCTGATCTGCCTGCAGCATGAGACGCCGCACCAGGTGGTGGAAATCGACCGGAGCACGGGCGAGGTTGTCTGGCAGTACTACCTACAAGGACTGAGAACGGCCAGGGATTCGGATCGGCTGCCAAACGGCAACACGCTGATTCAAGCGGTGCAGATGCCGGGCGACGACTCAATCGTCATGGAGGTGACGTCCGCCGGCGAGATCGTCTGGCAACTCAACCTCAAGGACTCACCCGCGGAAGGCAGCCCGGGCTGGTTCTACAAGGCCCAGCGCGTTTGCCAGGAGTGAGGTGTGGATCTCGCCCACGCCAAGTTCAACCTCGCCGCCCGCGACCTCAGCTACCACGCCTTCTACCGCTACGCCCGTCGTCTCCATACAACCGCGCGTGTCTCAAAACCGACGTCCCAGCCTACACTCCGCAATTTGATATCAGTAGAATAAACCGTTCCCATTAAATCGACAGGTTCTGTGCTGTTAGGCCGTCTGCCCGTGCTGTGAATTCGGCAAGCGTTGCCGCGCCTATCACGGGTTCTGGACCGCCCGGGCGCGTCGTGACGCAAGGGCAGCAGTTGTCAGAGGCAATTCTGGGCTCGTGCCACCCCTCGTGAACGGTTACTCGGCAGGAAGTTCTCCGCATCGTGTCGAAATCGAAGGGGCGAGGCCCACATTCACCGGAGAGCGGGTATACTACCTATCCGCATGTTTGGCACCCGACTGGATGGAAATGAGGCATGAAGCGCCGAATCATCGTCTGCCTTGGGCTCATCTTTATCGTCTGCTTCGTGGGGTGCGTGGTTGTCTTGCTGGGCCTTCATCGCAGCAGTAAGGACCTCGTCCGTTTCGCCGAGTCTCGCCGGTTCGAGTCGATGCGAACGGCTCTCGTTTCCAGCGCCATCCAGCTCGAGGCGGATCTGCTGGCCCACCAGGCCGGGCGGGACCGTGACATGGAGCGCATCCTCGACAATATCCACACTGCGAGGGAAGCCATACATGGTTGCACGGATTGCCATCACAGCTCCCCCCATCAAGAAGAGCTCCTCGCACTGCACAAGACCTTTCACGGGTACTTCAAAAGCGTTCCCGGCTTCATGGCCGGGGAGGCCCCAAATTCCCATGCCGCGATGGAAGAGGAGATCCAACGGATCACTCACGATATCGTGAGCAAGACCAGCAAGATGTCGGCCTGGGCCGAGGCGCACTCGTACGCCGGCAGCGGCGATGCGCTGGGCCAGGTTCGCCGGGCTCGGATTGTGCTGTCGGCAACGTTGATCACGGTGCTAGTCGTCGTGGGCATCGTGGCATTTCACTTGATGGTGAAGTTGACCGCCCCAATGGCGGACCTTCTCGAGGGCATTGAGAAGATCGAGCGGGGTGAGCTGGACTATCGTTTTTCCATGGACGCCGACCAGGAGTTTCGGCAGTTGGCGGGCGCCCTCGAGGGCGCCTGCGCCAACCTGGCCGATGCGCAGGAAGGGCTCATTCAGGCCGAGAAGATGGCCTTTGTCGGAAGACTTTCGGCCGGCGTGGCCCACGAAGTCGGAAATCCGCTCGCCAGTATTTCCGCGATCACGCAGTTGATGCGGCGTTCGACTGACTCGCCGGAACAAACCAAACACCTCAACTCGGTCATGGAGCAGATCGGGAGGATATCCCGGATTACCCAAGGCTTGCTCACGTTCTCCCGGTCCAAGGTGGAGAGTAAGGTAACCCCGGTGGACATCGGCCGGTTGCTCCAAGAGGCCGTCGCCATGATCCGATATGACCACCGAACACGGAGCATCGGCATATCAGAGCAGTTCAACGGCGGCCTTCGGCCGGTGAGAGGAAGCAAAGACAAGCTGCTGCTTGTCTTCACAAACGTCCTGGCCAATGCCGTCGACGCGATTCACTCCAAGAAGGCCGCCAACGGCGGCGCGATCAATATCACTGCTCGAGAAGTTGGCAACCATGTTGTTGTGGAAGTCGAAGACAACGGAGTCGGTATCGACGAAGACAGGTTGCCATTGGCCTTCGAGCCTTTTCATACCACGAAGGAGCCGAATCAGGGCACCGGGCTGGGTCTCTGGATCAGCCACCAGACCATCCAACAGCACAATGGCACGATCCATCTCGAAAGCTGTGTGGGCAAGGGGACCACGGTCACCATTCGCATTCCCTGCGCTCCACTTTCAACTAACCATCACGATGACAACCCGCCTCCCGGCCCTCCCCCTCCCGGGCCGGTTCCGCCCTAATGTACCTTCACCCCTGACTCTGCGGGTTGACGCGTGTTCTTCTCCCTGACCGGTCTAGCAGACGGGCGGGATTTCCCATCTTGCGCCGGTCAGTCGGTTGGTCTCGGGGCGGCCGCGAGGGTGGCGAGCTCAGACTTGCACAGGTCGATCTCCTCACTGATCTCATCCGGCACGTCGCTGTCGCTCGATGCCAAGATCCCCCGGTCCTTCATGTCGATGAACACAGCCTGGCAGTCATGTAACCATCTGATCGCTTCGCGCCAGTGGTCCGTGCGGCTTTGATCGGGTTGAGATTCGCCCTTGGCTCGGGTGATTTCGAGTTCGGCCATTTTGTAATAGGCGACGCCGAGTTGACGTTGGGCGTCGGCGTCGTTGATGTTTCGCTCGGCATACTCCCGGCTCAGTTTCAGTAGTTCGCGAAACGTCTCGTCCGCGGCGGCCGTGCGGCCCAGGGCGAGTTGCGCTTCGCCAAGATGGATGTTTGTCCTGAGCAGATCGGCCTGAGCACGCTCGTAGTTTGGGTCCGCGGCAAGAAGCTGCTCGGCGATTTCGCTTGCTCTTTGGAAATAGGATAGTGCCTGCTCAAAGTGCCCTGAGAGTTTGTACAGAATCCCGACATTGTCTGCGGTGACGCCCACGCTGCGCCGGAAGGCTGCATTGTGAGGCTCGTCGGTGACCAGCGTTTCCAGGATTGTCAGGCACTGTCGGTGATGTTCCAGGGCATCTGCCGGTTTGCCCTGCATTTCCAGAATCCTCGCAAGCTGGCTATTTGTCGATGCCACCGCATGTCGTGTCAGAATGTGATCGGGCTCCAGCTCGAGCGCCGCGCGCAGAGTGTCCAGGGCATCGAGTTCCGCCTGTTGGGCGTCCTCCAGCCGGTTCGCCAGCTTGTGTGCCGTGGCCTGAATGTCGTAGCAGTTCCCCAATTCCCGCAGGACTCCCACGTTTTGTGGAAACTCGCGGCGAAGTTGGACCAGAACGTGTCTGGCACGTCGGTAGTATTCGCCGGCTTCCTCCCGTCGCCCCATCGACACCAAGAGCTGGCCGATTCGGTTGTTTCCTAGTGCCAGCGAGCGCCGAGTGTCCAGTTCATCCGGTTGCGACGCCGCAGCGGTCTCGAGGAATGACAGGCCTTTGAGATAGCTTTTCAGCGCACCCTCGGGGTCGCCGAGATTGGGCATCATCGGATCGCCTTGTACGTCGCCAAGTTTGAAATAGGCCCCGCCGAGTTCGGTCTGGAACTGAACATCGTCGGGATCGATCTCCTCCGCAACGCTGTTCAGATATTCGAGGCCCTGCTTCACGAGGAGTTCCCGCGCCGGGGTTGCGCCTGCCAAGTGCCTGACCCGCTGATCGAACTCGAAGACAAGCGAGTGAGCGAGCGTGCGCACTTCCTTGAAACGACGCTCGGCGCGCTCGCGCTGCTCCTGTTCGGCAAGTCTGGCAGCTTGCGCCTCGTCGCGTGCCTTCGATAGCGAGTGAGCGAGGGTGCGTACTTCCTTGAAGCGACGCTCGGCCCGCTCGCGCTGCTTCTGTTCGGCGAGTCTGGCGGCTTGCGCCTCGTCGCGTGCCTTCGATGCTGCCGTCGCCTGCCAGCTTGTTGTGATGATGCCCGCGACGAGCAGCACGAAGATGACCGCGACGCCCGCTACCAAGCCGCGGTTGCGTCGGGCGAATTTATGCAACTGGTACATCGCGCTGGGCGGATGTGCGGCGATCGGCTCATTCTGCATGTAGCGCCGGATGTCCGTGGCCAATCCGTGCGCGGATTGGTATCGCCGCGTCTTGTCCTTTTCAAGCGCCTTGCCGAGAATAGTGGTCAGATCGCCTCGATACGTGGAACTGATCGAACTCAGCGGTCGCGCCTCGTCTTCGCGGATGGTCCGCACCGCTTCGTGAAGCAACTTGCGATCAACCTCGTAAGGCAATTGCCGCGCGAGCAGTTCATACAGGATCACTCCCAACGCGTAGACGTCTGACCGCGTGTCGATGTCCGTCGGATCACCCGCCGCCTGCTCGGGGCTCATGTACTTGACGGTACCGAGCAGTTGCCCCGTGTGCGTTTGGATTGTCAACGCTTGCGTGTCGCCATCGGTGATGCGAGCGATGCCGAAATCGAGAATTTTCGGCTGCACCGACTGGTCGGCGCGTTCGACGAGGATGTTGCTTGGCTTGAGGTCGCGGTGGATCACGCCTTTCTGATGCGCATGGTGCACCGCGTCGCAGATCATCGCGAACAACTCGAGGATCGTCCGCGTATCCGGCGATTCCCGTTGGACGTATTCCAGTAGTGTGGGCCCGTCGATCAGTTCCATCGCGATGAACGGCACTGCAACGCCGTCCGAGGAATGGATCCCCGCTTCGTAGACCCGGCCGATCCCGGGATGACGCATTCGGCCCAACACGTGGGCTTCGTGTTCAAACCGCCGGAGAATCTCACGCGAGGTAATCCCCGGTCTGATCACCTTCAGCGCTACGATGCTGCCTGTCTTCTCCTGCTCGGCCCTGTAGACGGCCCCCATGCCACCTACGCCGAGACTGTCGAGAATCCGGTATTGCCCGATGATTTCGGGGACGCGTTCGTCGGTCCCTTCGTCGGAAGCCGGCGCGTCTGGTACGCGGAATCCCTCTCCGAGGACCGGGCTTTTCATGAAGTCGCCGTCCGGCGTGGAATCGACCTGCAGCAGCGACTCGACTTCCTTGCGCAGGGAGTCATCACCCGCGCAAGCCCGGTCCAGGAACGCCGCGCGGGCGTCGCCGTCCAGACCGCGCGCCTTGTGGAAGACCCGCTGCACTTCTTCGAACCAGTTGGAACCCATCAGATGCCGTCCCCACCGAGTTCGCGCTTCAGCCACACACGTGCGAACTCCCATTTCTCCTTGACGGTCGTGATCCCGCAGTCGAGGAGTCTCGCTGTCGCCTCGATCGTCATCCCACCGAAGAAGCGCAGTTCGATCACCCGTGCGCCGCGCTCGTCGAGCTTGGCGAGGCGTCCCAGCGCTTCGTCGAGTGCCAGCATGTCGATGACGGATTCGGCGGGCAGCCCCTCCAGCCCGCTCAATGTCAGCCGTTGCCAGCCGCCGCCGCGCTTGGCGGTGTTCCTGGCCCGAGCATGGTCGACCAACACGCGTCGAATGGCCCCGGCCGCGGCCGCGGCGAAGTGGGCCTCGTCTCGAAATGCCATCCGATCGATCTCCGCGAGTCGGATATAGGCTTCATGGACAAGGGCCGTCGGTTGGAGCGTGTGATCCGGCCGCTCGCGCCGGAGATAAGCTCCGGCGAGAGCCCGAAGCTCCGTATACACCCTGGGCCACAACTCCTGCGGCTCCGGCGTGCGGCCCGTCTTGCTCGAGTCTGAGTTGTCGGAGGGCGGCATCACCATGATCGATCTTTCGTGAGCGGAGATTCTCCGGCCAATCCGTTCGTGATTCACGCCTATCTAAGGGACGAAGCCGCGATGTTGCGGCTTGCATTCAGCGATCGAGCCCAACCGCGCGATCTGACTGAGGCTTCCAATGTGTCGAACAACCCGAAACACGAACATCTTCATTATACACCGGCATGGGGGCCTATGCAGATGGATGTTCGGACCGTTGTCGGTTGAATCGGGTGGCTCGCTCGGCCTCAAGGCGATGTAAGGGCTGGAAACCGGAGAATGTCGATTCAAGTGCTCGGCGATCTGCCGGGTGGGAAATTTATCGGTGGCGCCACGGCTGTTTCGGCCGATGGCTCGGTCGTCGTGGGCAGGAGCACCTCGCCCTCGGCGGCGTCTCACGTTGTTGGGTCCCGCCATGGACCCACATGGACAGCAGATTCGGCACTCGCTTGCGGAGCGTGGATCCGGAGGAACCATCTTTGATAGGAGTTTTGAGATGTTGCGTTTAACCAATCCGGCTATGAGAACCATAGGCTTGCTCGGGTTAGTGGTTTGCCTCGCGATGGCCTCCGGCAGCGCATCGGCCGCCACGCTCGTGGTCACCACGACCGCAGATTCGTTCGACGGCGTTTGCGACGGAGGCTGCTCGATTCGCGATGCGATCTCTGTTTCCGCCAACGGTGATGTGATCCAACTGCCGGCGGGCACCTTCACCCTGAGCCGGACCGGACCGGAAACTGAGGACTTCGACTTCGGTACCGTAGCGGTATTCGACCTGGATATCGGCAACTCGATCACCATACAGGGAGCGGGGCCGGATCAGACGATTATTGACGCGACCGGCCTCGGTGATCGGGTCTTTGATATTAACTTCTTCGCCTTCGCGAGCGTCACATTCCAAGACCTCAAGATCACCGGAGGAAGCGGGACGCCTGGTGGTGGGATCCGCGTGAAAGACTACAACTCCAGTATCACACTGATCAACTGTGAAGTCAGCGGATGCACCGCCGGCGGCGGAATCGACAGCCGCGGGAACGTGACCGTCACGGACAGCACCATCAGCGGCAACACCGGTAACGGTATCTATCTCACCAATGATCATGCGCTTTTCAGCCGGCTGAAGGACCTGACGATCCGGCGCAGCACGATTGACAACAACACCGGCAGCGGCGTGCATATCTACAAGGCGGACGATCTGCTTATCGAAAACAGCACGATCAGCTCGAACACCTTCGACGGCGTGTTTGTGCAGTCCGTGGATGCCATAATCAAGAGTACGACGATTGCCAGCAACAGCAGCAATGGGATTGAGAAACTGGGATTCTTGAGCGGCGGCTACCCCGTCGCGCCCAACGTCACGGTGCGTAACACGATCCTGGCAGGCAACACCGCGGGGAACAGCCAGTATTCGGGAGGTGGGGCCGGCCCGCTCACAAGCAACGGGTACAACCTCTCGAGCGACAACACAACCGCGAGCGGGTTCACCCAGAGCACCGACATGAACAACACGGATCCCCTGCTTGGAGCCCTCGCATTGAACGCCCCCGGAACGACGCGGACCCATGCCATCCCCTCGGACAGTCCCGCGATTGACAACGGCAATACCACCCTCACCACCGACCAGCGCGGTGTCGCCAGACCGCAGGGCGCGGCGGATGACATTGGCTCATACGAAGGCGAGCCTCCTCCGGATGAAGATGGTGACGGCGTGCCGGATTCCCTGGACCTCTGTCCGGCCACGCCGGACGGTGAATCCGTCGACGAAAACGGCTGCGGCTGCCTGACCCAGGACACCGAGGATCCGGTCATCTCGAATTGCCCGGCGAACCTCAACGTGAGCACCGATTCCGGCGTATGCGACGCCGTGGTCAACTGGGTCGAGCCGACCGCGGATGACAACTGCGGTGTAACAAGCTGGACCTCGACGGATGCGCCCGGCGATACGTTCGGCATAGGCACGACGACGGTCGCATACACGGCCGAGGACGCCGCCGGCAACACCGCGGAGTGCGCGTTCGACGTGACCGTGGCGGATAATGAAGACCCGGTCATCTCGGACTGCCCGGCTGATATCAACGTGAATGTGGATGCCGGTCAGTGCGATGCCGTCGTAAACTGGTCGGAACCCACTGCGGACGACAATTGCGGCGTGAGCGGTTGGGCATCGACGCACGCCCCCGGCGACACGTTCGCCACCGGGACTACCACGGTGACCTACGAGGTACAGGATACCTCGGGTAACTCGGCGATCTGCACGTTTGACGTGACCGTGACGGATAATGAAGATCCGGTCATCTCGGACTGCCCGGCGGATATCAACGTGAGCGTGGACGCCGGCCAGTGCAACGCCGTCGTCAACTGGGCGGCACCAACTGCGGACGACTATTGCGGCGTGACCAGTTGGACTTCGACGCACGACTCCGGCGATACGTTCGGCATTGGCACGACGACGATCACATACACGGCCCAGGACGCTGCTGGTAACACCGCAGAATGCACGTTCGACGTGACCGTCACCGATGACGAAGACCCGACCATTACCTGTCCGCTCGATGTGGCCGTCTCCACTGATCCCGGTGCTTGCACAGCGTCCGGCGTGAATTTGGGCGCTCCAACGACCGACGACAATTGCGGTATTGACACAGCGGTGAACGATGCCCCGGCCGTCTTTCCTGTCGGCGACACGACGGTGACTTGGACCGTCACCGACGTGAACGGTCTCACCGCCACATGTGAGCAAACGGTCACTGTCACCGATGACGAAGACCCGACGATCACCTGTCCGGCCGATGTGGCCGTCTCCACTGATCCCGGCGCTTGCACAGCGTCCGGCGTGAATCCGGGCGCTCCGACGACCGACGACAATTGTGGTGTCGACACAGTGGTGAGCGATGCCCCGGCCGTCTTCCCTATCGGCGACACGACTGTGACATGGACTGTCACAGACGTGAACGGCCGCACCTCCACATGTGCGCAAACGATCACTGTCACCGATGACGAAGACCCGACCATCACCACATGCCCGGCGGATCGGACGGTTTTGGCCGATGGGAATTGTGAGGCAAAGGTGCCGAATGTCACCGGCGAGATAACGGTCGTGGACAACTGCGACAACAGCCCCGACGTCGCGCAGACGCCGCCGGCGGGAACGACCATCGACCTTGCCGGCACGACGATCACGCTCACGACGACGGACGCGGCCGGCAACGCCGCGACCTGCACGGTGACGATCACGGTGGATCCCAACGGCTGCAACGCCCAACCGCCCGCGCCGCAGCCTGTGGGAGACGCGGATGGAGTGGACGCTGCGACCGAAGACGGCGCACCCAACGGCGGCGACGGCAACGGTGACGGCATCCCGGACAGTCAGCAGGAAAACGTCGCCTCGTTGCCAAACATCAACGGCGACTACATCACTGTGGCGATCCCCGGCGGTATGACGCTGGCGAACGTCGTCTCGGGTCCCAATCCCGCCCCCGACACGGCCCCAGCCGGCGTCGATTTTCCAGCGGGCTTCATTGGCTTCGAGGTCGGGGGCGTGGCGGTCGGCGGTGCGGTTGCCGTCGAGATCACCGTGGACCTTCCACCCGGAGCGACGATCAGCAGCTATTGGAAGTTCGGCCCGACACCCGATGACCCGACGCCACACTGGTACGAGTTCATGTTCGACGGAACAACCGGCGCCGAGATCAACGGCAACGTCATCACGCTGCACTTCGTGGACGGCCAGCGCGGCGACGGAGACCTGGCGGCCAACGGCATCATCATAGACCCTGGCGCCGCAGCCCACAGTGCGACCGACCCGGCTCCGCAGCCTCAGCCGCAGCCTCAGCCGCAGCCGCAGGCACAAGAGGCGCCGTGCCTGAACGTGCCGCTGTCGCTTCTGTTTAGGTTCCCAATCTGCGGCATCGGTTGCGCGATGGCGGTGGGCGGATCACTGGTGGCCCTCGTCGGCATGAGGCTCCGCATTCGGCGGCGCTTCCCGAGACGGGGCAATGGTGACCGGCGCGTCCATCGTCTCAACGGGCATTGATGTGACGGCGCTGGATCGTTCTCAGACAGAAGAACCGCGGGCTTCAGCCCACGCGGACTCCCCCATTGGCGGGTGCCACTGGCAGCTTGCTGCCAGTGCCGGCACGGGCGGTCAAGCCGCCCGTGGCACCCAAACTGTACCAGTACTTGGCTTCTCTGTCCCGGTTGCCGTGCGGGTGAGAAGCGGCATAATGTGCCGCCTCCCTCACGCTGGGGCCGTGTGATGGCGTGTCCTCACTCCGTCGCATCCACCCTTGTCCGGCTGCATCCGTCTCCCCGCGAGTGAACCATGCGATGCTCGAGATTTTGGCACTGTCCTGGGACGGCGAGATGTGTTTCCTTCGCCAGACCAGCCGCAGAAGTAACACCAGACCACCGCCTGGTGAAGTGCGTCCGGTGGCACCGGCATCAAAGCCGGTGGGATCACAGGCGGGGCGCCTGTGCCACAGTTGGGCGGCGGCCGAAGGCCGCGATGTGTCTCTGCACTGCGTGTACATTCTGTTTTTTCATCGGCAACGCAGATCTTTGGGGGGGCAACCGGCTGAACCGGGAGAATAGAGCGAGGGAATCCCCTGTGTGGCCGCCACGGAAGCTGAGGTCGTCACGAATGGATACCCAAAGACATGCCACGGCCACTCGTTGAGCCTCAATTCGGACTGTCCCATCTCAAACACAAGGGCCTCCGACGCTTTGCGTCGGAGGCCCTCGGCCCATCTGGGCAATTGGTTCCGCAGGTATCGTCCATAGTCCAGGTGGACCCGGGGCTTTGACCTACGGGCAGACCTGCTCACCCGGCTGTGGATCCGCGGGTTTCACATTGACGGTGATCCTACAGTCGTTACCGGGATCGGTCTGACACTTCACAACAAGTTCCTGGTTCGCCGCCATGGTCACGCGCCTGGAGCTACCGGCCGGGATGATGCACTCCGCGCCGACCGCCGCGCCTCCGACGGCGTACCGCTGCACCGACACGGGACAGTCACTGTCGTGTATCCCCTTGAACGCCTCCACGATCACGTCCTTGCCAGCGGCACCCGTTTTTGCGACCGTCGATCTCTTGACCGGACAATCCGCCGTCTTGATGCTGAAGCCGACCATGTCGACGGTCCCCGCGCGGATCAGACCCTCAACCATGAGCGTGATGTCGTCGGAATCGAGCGTATCGTCTCCGAAGCCATCGTCGCTCCCGTCCACGTTGGCCGCACAGATGTGCGCTGGATCGGTGTCGGCGCCGACCATGACGTCCGTGAAGGGCTGGATGTCGAGCGCGTTGAACTCGCCGTCTTCATTGATGTCACCGAGAAGACACAGGACCAGATCGCAGGCATCGCCGATTCCATTGCCATCGCCGTCCTCCTGATCCTTGTTCGAGTCGCAGGGGCAGTTGTCGATTTCGTCTACCACCCGGTCTCCGTCTTGGTCGTGTTCGATCAGCCCGACGAGGGGACAAAGGTCACACGCATCACCGTGATTGTCCCCGTCGGAGTCGAGCTGATCGGGGTTGGGATCGTCCGGGCAATTGTCGCAATCATCAGGGACCAAGTCGCCGTCAGCATCCGGATCACACTCATCGGGGATACCGTTGTCGTTGCAGTCCTCACTGACCCCGGACTCGATGTCACAAGCGTCCTTGATCCCGGTGCCGTTGCAGTCGCAGTCCGTTGTCTGCACAACGTCCTCGATGCCCGCGTGGAAATTGGTGCACCACGGAGAATCGAAGGGGATGTTCGGGTCGGCCTCCAGGGCCCACGGGTGCGGCTCCTGAATGAGCAGGACCGGCGGTATGCCTTCCAGGCCGGTGTCCAGCACCTGCTGCGTCCCCGGCGGCAAACCCGGTCCGCTCACCTTGGTAAACGTGAACCTCGGCTGGACATTCAGGAACGAGAAGTAGGTCCCGCCGTTACAGTGCTCTTTCGTCGCCGTCAGTTGGCCCTGCTGTGGCGACGGGTCTTGTGAGAGGTCCACGGCCATGTCCCAGAAAGTGGGCTCGCCCTGAACCATCACCTCGATGGGCTGGATGCTCCTCAGGTTCAGGGCCACGATCTCTATGTCAACCGTTCGTTCTGCCGGATCGGGTAATTCACAGCGATCAAAGGGGTCCTCCGACCGCAGGATGATCGTATCAGCCGTCTCGAAGTCGCCCCAGGTTGTAGTCCCCAAGGACTCGCCCATAAGACAGACCTGCCCCTCAAACGGTTCGGAACCCGGCTCGAAGAAGTTCATCGGAAGCCCCGGGGACTCCGGCTCAATGCCGAACACGTGGCAGATGTCAAATCCCTCATCAGGATCGGCCGAGGTCCAGGCGTCGAGCAGAGGCCCCGGCTCGCAGCCCCCGTCCTCGAAACACCTCGCCGTGGCGACGTAATTGTTATCGATGCCGCACGGATAGCCATAGTAGATAGGCCCTTGCAGCGTGCCGGGAGCGATGAACAGCCAGTAGGTTCCGGCGGGCAGTTCCGCTGACGCGCAGCCGGGAGTTCCCGGCGTCGCCTCGGCCTGGTCAAACAATTGGAGGTCCGCACAGTCGGCGCCCAGGATGTACAAGACCACCGGGACTTCGGTCTGGGCACACCACTCGAGCGTTCCACCGGTGTGCTGGATTTCATACCAGTCGGTGTCACGAAGCCCACCAGCGGCCCAGGCCGTCCCGCAGTAGGTGTCGCCGCAGTTGATGGGGGTGAATACGGGCGGAACTGAATTGCAGCCACCGTTGGTGTCGTTGCCGCAGGGCTCCGGTTCGATCAGGCCTTCGGGGGGGCAGTCAACCGGCTCCAGCGGGATACACGGTGTGATTTCGAGGACGTAATCACCTGCGGCCCCGCCCCAGCCGTCAATGATGATGAAGTAGGTTTCGCCTGCGGTGAGGGGCAGGTGTGATACCTCGGACTCCCACCCGGGGGAACCACAGAAATCGTCGTCACATGCCACGAGTGTTCCGGGGCACGCGCCGGCGTATACGAACAACTTCGTGTCGTAGGTCGAGCCGTTGCATAGCGTGATATCCACGCACTCGTCGGCCGTGGGCAGGTACATGTAGGCCACATCCGGTGAATTCGAGGCGCTGGGACACGACTCGTCATAGTCATCCAGGAAGTCAACGGTATTTCCGGCGTCGTTGTATGGTATGTTGGGGATGACGATCGCCGAACCACAGTCCTCTCCGCCCCCTCGGGGCCCCCCTTTGCCTCCGTTGTTCGGTGACTCGAGATCCTCATGTCCCGGCTTCTCGACGTTGCCGTGCTTCTCGTTGCCTTTGCCCGAGCTACCCTCCATTGGGGGCTCATCCAACCGCTTCGCAGATAGGAAACGCCAGTCGATCGGACTGCCCGGTGTGGTGCCACGGTCCCCACCGCTCTTCATCGTCAAGCAGTTGATGGCCGGGTCGGTCCAGTGAACGACCGCCACGCCTTGGTGCATGGCCGTCTGCACGTTCTGGGTGGGGCATTGCTTGCCCGCGCCGCGGAACGTCCAGCCGCCGCCCAAAGCGGCGCAGGCCGCCGCGGTCAGATCGGCACAGGCCTTCGGGCCATGGCAGCAGGCGCCGAGCTTGCAGAAACTCACCAGTCGAGTGCCCCACTCGGAGGCGCCGACCGCGGAGGTGAAGGCATATTCGTTTGCAACCCAAAAGCATGGCTGACTCGGATCGGGGACGCAGCCCGAGTAGTCGCCCCAGCGATCCGGGGAGCCCGCCACAAAACTGTCATAGTACCCCGCGCTCCAGGCCACGACCGGGGCATCGAATGTGCTCGGTGGGGCCGTACTCGCACGGAACGCGTAGGAGACGTCCGGGCACTTGGTGGGAGAAGACTGCGTGAAGCAGATGGCCAAGTCATTGGCCGAATCGATGTTGATCGAGGGCATATACGTCCAGTTGTCAGCCCCGGTTCCGTTGATGAATCCCGAATCCGCCACTGTCGGTGCGGCGGTCGGAAAGCTATTTGTCGCCAGGTTCTGCCAGACGGCCTCCGTCTGTCCGTCCCCATCTGGGTCGGAAGTCAAGCAGCAGTAAAGATGGCCGACACCGGATGCGTCGTTCTGATAGACCGCATTCTGAATGCGCGAAGACAGGGTATCCAGGTCCGGTAGGCCCACCGTGCATTGATCAGCGGTGGTGTCGCCCGGGAAGGAACCCGCGGCCCAGCCATAAGTGGCCGTGGCGGCCAGCGGCGCGGCCGGATGCCCTGTAATGTTGAAGATGCGATACGAGGTGCTCCCGATGCGGTTGATACAGTAGAAACCGCCATTGTCGGTGGTTCCATAGGTGTGCGCCGCCGCAATGGTGAACACGCCGGGAAAGAACACCGCGTCAAGAAGGATGTCGACGAAGCCGTACACCCCGCCCATCAGCGCGGTCTTGTCGAAGACGCGGATATTGCTGCCGCGGAAGGTCGTCGGGGCCACGCTGAACTGGTTGGTCGTCACAAAGAGGGCGCTGCCATCGGCCCCGATTTTGGGGTAATCCGCCCACGTGAGGGTCCCGCTGCTGGGCATGACTTGCGTGCCCGGCCCGGACAGGAATATCCAGTCCGCGACGGTGAGAGTGCCGGGCGTGCTGGAGGTCGACACGGCGATGTGAATCACGCTGGTGGCCGGCGTCGTCCCATTGAGGCACGCAATGAAGAATCGTCCGGAATGCGCATCATAGAGAACGACCGGATCGAATCCGGCCGGGGGAAACAGTGTGGTGAGCGGCGTGGGACCGGCGATCGTGGCCGGGATGGGAGCCGTCTTGTCCCAGATTTGCACGTCCCCGTTCGTCACCATGATCACCCGACCGGAGCTACCCAATCCCGGCCCGACGGCGATATGCGTGTCCGGTGGAACCCGCGTGGCTGGTGAGTTGACCACGCCGTCCACGTTGATCGACGGAACCGGCGTCACGCGCGGACCGCCATCCTCGTCCGACTGAACGGGATCAGATTGTTGGATCGCCGGCGGCGGGGCGCCCGGCACGAAATCCTGCAGCTCGATCCACGTCGGCTCGCCGACCGGGTCGGCCTCGACACCGGAGCCGCCCGACGGCTGAGGCGGCGGATCCATGAGAACCCATCGCGCGGTTCCGCCAGGAGCCGTAACAATTTCCCCCTCGGCTTTTGAGGTATCATCTTCCGCTACGGCGGGCTGTGCGAGCGCTGCCAGCGCCATCCAACAGCAGCAGGCCAGCAGCACTGGTGAGACATTACAAAGCATCCTGACAAGCGGCTGCCAATAGGGCAAAGGTCTTCCTTTCCAATACGCCTTCATGATTCTCTCCTTGGCTCGCTGAGTTGAGATTGGGGTGAGAAGATAAAGCTTCTCCAGACAACGGCCCGGGCATGAATGCCCATCGAGCGACTACCGGCCACCTTGTTCCCATAATGTGCGACACACCGCGATCGGATGCAATCGGTAACCGACTGCCCCTTGTATCAGGGGGACCACCTTCTGCCGTATGGGGGAATCCCTTATTTGACCGCAAGGCGATGTGCCGGAAGACCTGGATGCCCAGTGTCATGCAGATTCGATAGCTGCATCCAGGTGGCCGGTGGCCTAGTGCATTTCACGTTTGTCTGTAGCGGCCGACGCCCCTGTCGGCCGTCGAAAACCGTTGGTATTCAACGTCCGACACGGGGGTCGGACGCTACACCATTAAGAGCCCTCACCTTTAGCCACAAGTCGTTCAATCGGTGGCAGCTCCCCATGCCCTGAACGGGCAATACGTCAAAGCCCAGGGCAACGCCCTGGGAATGCTCCCCGTGTCGCCCGCGATGGAAACGTGTTGTCCAGGGAACACGATCAGCAGCCGCCCCGCCTACATCGCTGAGGTTCGCATCTCCATGGGTTGTTTGAGCAGCCATAGGCTGAAGACGCTGAATGCGATCATTCCGAGAAGCATGGGCCACTGCCCTCGCCTCGCCGCCGCCCGATCGACAAAGAGCCGCCGGGTGATGCGACTGGCGGCCCATAGGCTGTACACGTGCCCAATGGCGACGAGCGTGACCTGCAGGACCCAGAGCACATCGAGTGAGACCAGCGGCGGCACCACCCATCTTGCCGTCCCGAACACGTTCCAGCCCCAACCGAAAGGATCACTGATCAGGGCCAGGACCTTCTGCCCTTCCATAAGCAGATGTTCGAGGTTGTGGGCCAGGTGGTAGAAGAGCGCGATCGGCAGCACACAATACGCGTAACGGATGAAGTAGTCGTAGTAGGTGGTGGCGCCGGTCTGCGGCGATGGGTTCGTCTTCGAAGATCGCGCCACGACGGCCATTCCCGTTGTGAGCATGTACGAGACCCACACGAGCGCGGTGTAGATCAGGATCGGAAACGCCATGAGCCCAGCCATCCCCAGCGAGAAGGATGCAATCTGTCCCAGCGGCAGCCACGCCTCGATCGCCCCGGTGATGGAGGCCCAAACCGGCGTCATGGTAAGGCCGTGAAAGCCCGTGAGCGCCAGCATCAGAAGCGCCAGGTAGGCCTCGTCGCGGCGGGGTTTGCCCTCGACCTTCAGGTCTTCACCCCACGGTCGCAGGTTGACGGCGAGGTTGTCGTGCGGGCAGGCCTGGAGGCACTCGGCGCATTGGATGCAGTAAGTGTTCGTATTCATGTTCCCGGGGTATTCGAACGTCGGGCAGCCGTAGGCCGTCTGTGAGCCCTTGACGCATTCCTTCGTATGACAGGCATGACAAACCTCGTCACGGCGCCGCCGAACTTCGATGCCGCCGAACATCGCGTACAGGCCGCTCACCCGTCCAATCAGGCAGCCATAGCGGCAGAAGCTTTTACGCTCGAATAGGAATGCCGAGACGATGGCCAAGACGAGCATCAGAAGGCCGAGGTAGGCGGTGATGACCGGCTTCATCGTGACGCCGAAGCCGAGTTCGATCCAAGTCAATCCGACGAAGAAGAACGTCGCGATCCAAATGTTGCGGACCACACGCGGCCAGCGCAGGTTTAGGCCGAGGCCGTCGTCCTTCTTCTTCCAGAAGCTGAGCTTCTCGGCCCAGCCCGCCAGCGCGTCCCACGGGCACATGTAGCACCAAGCCTTGCCGGCAAACATGATCAGCACGACAAGTCCGCCCCACCAGACAGTCCAGGTGAGCAATGGTGCGATGTTCAGTCCGGGATTCTGGTTGCCGAACAGGCCGGCCGCGAGGATCAGCAGGAAGATCGCAGCCATTATGAACTGCACTACGAAGCGGAACGGACGGGACAGCAACATCGCACGCACAACACCGAATCGCATCAGGTCGATCCGGTCGCCGCCGCCCGCCGCTTGATGGTGGGCCGAGGTGCCACAAGCTGGTGTCGTTGGCGCGGCCGCTGCCACTGCGCCGGCCGGGCAGCCGGGCACAGGCCTCCGGCCGCCACCGGATTGTGGCACAGGCGTCTCGCCTGTGTTTTCACCACCGAGAGGGTGGCGCCGCAATCGTCCTCGCCGACGAAACGCCGCCACACCCTCAAACATGAAGAACGACACGAGCAGCAAGGCCGCGATGGACACGTAATAGAGCCAATCCGGAATGCCCCACATGCGGTGCATGAAGAAGCCAGCCGGATCAGCCTTGAACTCGGCCCGATGCTCCTCGGAACAGAGAAAGTATTGCTTCTCGATATACGTGGCCGACAGTGCCGTCGCTATGTTCACGGGCGTGCGGCAGACGAGGCATCGTTCGCCGATGAAAGCGTCGGGGTTCGCGGCGAATTCGTCGCGACAGCGCTCGGCGCAGAAGTAGAAGGTCGTGCTGTCACAGTCGTGCGTAAACCCCCAGGCCGCGTTGACGTCCATCTTGCAGACAGGATCGAGCAAACGCTTATCCGCCGCCGCTTGCGGAGTTGACGTGCGATCGTTCAAATAGCGATCGCGGCATGTTTCGCGGCAGAACCGCTGGGTCCGCCCGTCGACCTCGGCAGAAACGCCTTTACCTTCCGCCACGGTCATCCCGCATGGCGGGCAGATCCCGGGGGAGGGGACACGCGCATCGTTGAGTGTCGCGCCGGCGGGACCGCGCACGTTAGACCAGTACACTCCCAGTCCCATGCAGAGGAAGACGATGTATGGAAAGGCAATCTTCAAGTGGCCCATGTGTCTACTCCGAGGAGAAAAAAGGGGTCAGGCTAGAATGCCATTAAGTTAAGGACCACCGCCATAAGTTATTTTACCACAAGCGTTTAGACGCGATTGCGCGTTCCAAGGCCTCCTGCCATGATGTTGATGGAAAAACGACATCACAAAAGG
>JAUVGW010000171.1 GCA_030593565.1 Phycisphaerae bacterium
GATCGTTCCGTCTGGGAACTTGAAACCACCGGTGGTAGACTCGACGAGTCCGCCGACCGTTAGCGACGAGCTGGTCGGAGTCGTGCCGATACCAACGTTGCCGCTGAAGTAGCCGCGTCCGACGAAGTATCCTGCGTAGCCGTTGTCGCTGTTGGTCTCGAAGTAGCCGCCGTAGCCGGTCTCAGCGTCGCTTCGGCCATAAACGCCGATCGCAGAGCCTGTGGCAGATGAGGCATCGCCGAAGAGGCCGTAGCCGTCAGGGCTGCTGGCCCGGCCGAAAACACCGACAGTCTGTCCCGACGTCGCCGTCGCATCACCGAAGATGGTTCGTGCCAACGTACTGTCAGCTTCGGCGTAAAGGGCAAAGGTCTGTGCGGACGCGTTGCCGTTGTGGGCGTGGATGGCCTGCTGGCCATTGGTGTCCACGTTGAGGCTCGCGGCCGTGTCACTTTCAATGCCGATCCCGACATTGCCGGCCTGATAATTGATCCCCTCAGCGTCAGCGCTCCACACAGAACTGCCGCCGCCCGGCTGCCACGTGCCGATGCCGGTTTCGTCCGCGGTGAGCACATAGCCGGAGACAGGTGAAACAGTAAGCTCAAATCCGTCCATCCTAACGGTGCCGGCAACGTCCAACTCGGTGGCGGGTGTTCTCCCGATACCCACATTGTCCTCGAAGTAGCCTCGGCCCGAGAAGAAACCGGCGTAGCCGTCGGGCTTGGACGCGTGACCCCAGACGCCGATGCAAAGCCCCGTATCCCCGCTGCCGTTGCTCCCATACACGCCGGCGCCATCCGGATTCATCGTGTACGCGGAGACGCCGGTACCAAACCCAGCGAGGTAGGCTGACGTGCCGTCGTCCGCGTTGTTGACGACAACAGCCTCCTTGTCCCCCGTCCCGACCACGGTCAATGGAGCCCACGGGTACTGCTCCCCGATGCCCACGTTGCCGGTCGTGTAGTAGATGTCGCTTCCCCAACTCTCCCAAATCGAGCCACCACCACCGCCCGCACCATCGAGCGCATACAGAGCGTAGGGCGCGGGCATAATCGGCTGGCGCGGACTGAGTGCTACCCAACCGATGCCGTCGTGCACCTCGATCTCGAGCCATCGCGGATTGCCGTCAAAGGCGGCAGGTCCGAAGGCCATGGCATCCACGTCGACGGTGAATAATCCATTTGCCACATCCACGCCGAGCAAGGGCATGAAACTGGATCCGATCTGCTTGCCGGTCAGCGGATCGTCCCAGAGGCTGAACCGGATATCGACCGTGTCGGTCAGCGGCACGCCCTCAGCTTTGAGCAGGCCCTGATACGTGAAGACCGGGTCCATCTGCGCTTGTGCCGCAGACGTGCCGGCCAACAGCAGCCCGACCACGACGCAACAGCCGAGATATGTGTTTCTTGATCCCATGGCTTTCCTCCAAAACATCGGTTTCCATCCTGAACAGTACCGTCGAGAGATTCACGGCCATGACCGATCGGTTCCCAGGCATTTCGCCGATCCGAGATCGCCCTGATTCCCCCATCCAACAACGCGACAACGGCCCTTGGAACAGGCAAAGAAAGCCCAGGTATTTTGAAAAAGGGCTCTCCATGGCCCGACAGGGCTGCTGCGCCGCGATCTCCACCAGCGGAATGAATGCCTGAAAAGCGTGCGCCGACCAGGCATTGCGGATTGCCCCTCCTACTTCGCTGATGCGGGTGTTGTTATTGGTCGTTGCAGGCGTGTAGGGCGGCTTGAATCCGTGGCGGTTTCGGTTGGGATTGTTCAGAGCCCGAATCGCCGTCGCGGGGTCTTCGCGGGCGGACCGCTGATCTTCGGTCCCACCCGCTTGCGCTCGGGGCTCGGATCGAGCGCCTGACACAGGCGGCACCAGGAGCCGCTTCCTTGATACGCGAACCGCCAAGACCGTCACGCGCCAGGCGACGATCCACAGGCATGAATATGAAAATATCAAACGCGAGGAAGACCGGGTGAAGCTCAATGAGCCATTGTGGGCCAATCGCAAGCTGATGACCGTGTATGTGCTGAAGGATGACATTAAGGCGTTGTGGGACTATTGACATGCCGGTTACGCCACGTTGTTTTGGAGGCAGTGGTACGGCCGGGCGATCCGCAGTCGCATCGAGCCGTTGAGAGCATTCACCGGAAGGTCGAAGCACTACCTCCCACCAGATAGCGTCGATGCCGCCCTCGTTGAAGCGATGGAAGATCCGGCGGCCCCAGACAGGCGAGCAATCGACGCGGTCGGCGATCGGCTCGGGGAATTGAAGGGAGGGATGCCGCATGATGCTGCACGAATACTACAAATCCAAGACACGGGATGATTTCATCGGTCAGGAAAAGGCAATTCAGCGTGTCCGGCAGGGCAATCGCAAGAATGGCGGATGTCGCGGCCGACCCCCGTGTCGGCCGTAGAACACCAACGGTTTCCGACGGCCGACACGGGGGTCGGCCGCTACACGAGCGCGCAAACCGCTGCAAAGACCACCGCCTGGCCATTCTTGCAATTGCCCTGGCGTGTCCGGCGCGCTGGGCCTTTCTCGCTTGAATCGGTTAGCTCGTTCGGGTACGATGACGACCCGAGGCGTGATAAATTGGAAATCCCGTGTAGATGAAGTTTGTGCACACAGGAGAGGTCGGAACATGAACACGTTACGAAGACTGCTGAAAGGTGTACCGGTTTCTGTGCTGGGGATCGTCGCGGTTTTGGCGTGTCCGGCGATGGCTTCAGACCTGGGTCAGGCCGCGGCAGATCAGGTCAGCGAGGCCAACTATATCGACCTCATGGACAACTGGCTCTATACACACGTCGGAGACGACCGGGGGTACGGTCCCGAGCACGACCTGGCCATGGACAACATCGCCTTGTTGATGGAGAGCTACGGCCTGTCGGTCGCGCTTGAACCGTTCAGCTATTCCAGCAGTACATACTACAACGTGGTGGGCACGAAGACCGGAACCGTCTGGCCCGATCAGGAGTTCGTGATCGGGGCTCACTACGATTCCGTCAGCAATCCCGGCGCGGACGACGATGCCAGCGGCGTCGCGCTCATGCTCGAAGTCGCCCGAATCGTCTGCCAGTATGACTCCGACTACACTATTCGTTTCGCCGCCTTCGACCGCGAGGAGCAAGGACTCGTCGGGAGTAATGCCTACGTCGATGCGCACATTTCGGATGACATCCTCGGGATGCTCCAGGCCGACATGGTGGCATACGATCCGTCCACCGACCATGCTCGGGTCTATGGAAGCACTGAGTCGAACCCCATCAAGACCTCGTTGCTTGCGGCCATTGCCGAGTATGGAGATGGCCTGACCGCCTCGGACTACGGCTGGATCAGCGCGAGCAACCACGCTCCTTTCGATTACGCGGGCTTTCAGGCATGTTTATTGATCGAGGGTGAAGTGTGGTCGAATCCCTTTTACCACACACAGCAGGACAGCTTCGAGCAAGTGGGCAACCTCAACTTCCCGTATGCCGTCAAGATGACTCGCAGCGCCATAGGCTGGCTGGTTGATCAGGCCGGGGTGCAGGTGGCCCCGCTGTTCATCGACCTGCCCGACGCCCTGCCCTGGCGCCTGGATCCCGATGTGGCGACCTCGATTACCGTCCAGATTCGGGACGGCGGCGAATCCTATTCGCCGGGATCGGGGACGGTTCATTATCGCTTCGATGGCGGGACGTTCCTCACTACGCCGCTGACCCCGTTGGGAGGGGATCTGTACGAGGCGGTCCTGCCTGGGGCCGATTGCGGTTCGACGGGCGAGTTTTATTTCAGTGCCGCCGGAGACGGTGGAGGCACCCTGTATGAGCCGGAGGATGCGCCCGGCAGCCTGTACACAGCGATGGTCGCCGCGCTAGTGGTGGCGGACGATTTCGAGGGCGATCAGGGTTGGACGGTCGAAGATATCGAGGTGACGTCGGGAAGCTGGGACCGTGGAGCCCCTGCCGGTGACGGCAGCCGTAACGACCCGACGACTGACTTCGATGGCTCAGGCCAGTGCTACCTGACCGGAAACGACATCGGCAATGCAGACGTCGACGGCGGTCCCACGCGACTGATCTCGCCGACCATCAACCTGGGGCAGACGTCTGACGCGATCCTCCGGTACGCCGGCTGGTTCTCCTGTGACGATGATCTTCCTCCCGCCGAGGATTTCATGGATGTCGAACTCTCCAATGACGGCGGCGATTCGTGGACTTTGGTCCACAGCGTCGCCTCCACCGAGGGCTGGTTCGAGGAGGCTCTTCATATCGGCGACTATGTCGCATTAACGCCGAATGTCAAGATCCGGTTCAGCGTGACGGACAATCCCAACAACTCGATTACTGAGGCGGCCATCGATGCGTTCTTTGTCGTCGATTTCTCCTGCGACGAAATCCAGTGCGCCGTCCGGGGCGATCTGAGCGGCGATACCGCCGTCAACGGCAGCGACATCGGCGCCTTCGTGGAATGTTTCCTTGACGGCGACCCCGGCACGGCCTCGTGCGTCTGCGCCGACATCGACGGCAGCGGGGTCTTTGATGCGGACGACGTCTCGTCGTTCGTCACCTGCTTGTTGGAAAGCGCCTGTCCGTGATTTCGCGCGGACCCGCTGAAGGTCAGCGCGGGTGCATTTGGCGCTGCTGAGGCCGGTGATCAGCCAAGTCGGCCGCTGAACGGATCGAGGCCGGTCGAGGCGGCGGCGCCGTCATCTTGTCCAGCGGTTTGGTATGGTGCCGGGACGGACGCCGGTGTGCCGACCGATAGCGCAGGCTGCGGCACTCCCAATCGCTGGATGCGCTCCAGAATTGCTACAAATACCTCCCGTGGCACGCTCCGCCGCGTTGAAGAAGCGGCGGAACACCTGCTACGCACGATCGGCCGCTCCGGCTCACTTGCCGACCAGGTCGACCACACGAAGCATGGTCGACCTGCACCGCCTCCGCCTTGATTTCGAACCGTCATTCAAGTAGAATGAGTTCTTGGAGTGGGTCATAGTCGCACCAATTCAGGCTGTAACCCTCCTTCGCGACAGACGCGTCCACGTTTTTGGGACGTGTTGGTCTGCGGTCCAGCGGCGAGCCAATAGCAGAGGGACAGCTTCCTCATTCGGAGAACACACATGACAGCCAACCCAGTCCGCGCTTTTTCAACGTCGTTCTTGCTGGTGGTAGGCCTGGTCGTCCCCACGCTGGCACAACAGGAAGGACAGACGCCCCCCGGAGCCACGCCATCGTCCCCCTTGATCGTTGAAAAAGACGCCGCAGGTGTCGCACTTCGCCTGGAAACCGGCGCTCCTTTCCACCATACGATGAATGACGTCATCAACGAACGGCTCATCGATGTACAAGGTTCGCCGGTACGCCTCGTCGTGTGGGAGGAGGTCTCCCCCACCGGCAGCGTGACGCCCTTCCAAGCGATCAGCCTGGACGGACAGAACATGATGACCGTTCGCCCCACGTCCTACGTGCTGAAGGTTCGGCACAGCGACTTCGATCCAAAGGCGGCGGTCCCGCCGGTTGACACGGCATTGCTCGCGGATGCCACGACGAACATGTACATCGTGCAGTTCGTCACGCAGCCGCTTGACGAATTCAGGGCCGCCATCAAACGGCTCGGGGGCACGGTCTACTACTTCATTGCCAACAACGCGCACCTGGTGAAGATGAGCCCGGCCGTCCGAGACAAAGTGGCGACCCTGCCCTATGTCCGTTGGGTCGGCCACTACCATCCCGCCTACCGCATCGAGGAGTACATGCGGGAGAACCGAACCCGCGCAGCGGAGCTGTTCCCATTGCAGCGATACAACGTTCAGGTGTTTGAAGCGGGCATGGCGCAGAAGGAGGCCGTGGCCGGTCGGATCGAGAAGCTCGGCGGGACGATCGATAGGACCCATGCCGGCAAGTACCTGCTCGAGGCGACGCTGACGCCGGAGCAACTGTTCGAGGTCATCCGCTGGGATGAAGTCCTCTTCGTCGACCGCTGGAGTCCGTACTCGGAGGACATGGATATCGTCCGCTCGATCGGTGGAGCGGATTACATCGAGACGGTGGCGGGCTACACGGGCCAAGGTGTTCGCGGCGAGGCCTACGACGCCGGATGCAACGTCAACCACCCCGACTTTGCCTCCCGGCCCTTGATCTTGCACGGCTCGGTAGGTGTCGACGCGCACGGGACGGCCACGGCGGGCGTCTGCTTCGGGGATGGCGCCGGCGACCCACAGGCCCGAGGCCTGATGCCGGACGGTCAGGGCATCGTCGCCGATTACAACGTCATCGGCATGGGCGGCACGAATCGCTACGACCACGCAGGCGAGTTGCTCGAAGATCCGTATTACGCCGTCTTCCAGACGTCCAGCGTGGGCAGTTCGCAAACGACGGAATACACCACGATTTCGGCGGACACGGACGCCATGCTATTCGACTTCGACATCATCCACTGTCAGTCGCAGAGCAACATGGGTTCCCGGAGTTCACGCCCGCAGGCCTGGGCGAAGAACATCGTGTCCGGCGGCGCGGTGAAGCACTACAACACGCCCACGCGTGATGACGACTGCTGGTGTGGCGGAGCAAGCATCGGCCCGGCAAGCGACGGCCGAATCAAACCCGATCTGTGCTTCTTCTACGACGACACATATACGACGTATTCATCCGGAAGCGGCTACGGCGAGTTCGGAGGAACGAGCGGGGCCACTCCCAGTATCTGCGGCCACATCGGGTTGTTTCACCAGATGTGGTCTGACGGCATCTTCAATAACGAGGTCTACCCGGTCGGGACAGGCCCCACCGGCTACGACGTCTTCGACAACCGCCCCCACATGACCTTGGCCAAGGCGGTGATGATCAACACCGCCAGCCCGTACGATTTCTCGGGCACCGGCCACGACCTGACGCGCGTCCATCAGGGTTGGGGCCTGCCGGACCTGCAATACATTTACGACATCCGCGACAAGCTTTCCTTCATCAACGAAACCGAGATTCTCCAGAACATGGAAAGCGTCGAGTACGCCGCCTATGTCGAGTTGGGGGAACCGCAACTGCGAGTGACGTTGGTCTATGCTGACCCGGAGGGCCTGCCGCCTTCTTCACAACAGCGTATCAACGACCTGACGCTGAAGGTCACTTCGCCCTCGGCGGAAGTCTACTGGGGAAACTGGGGACTGCTCGAAGGCAATTGGTCCGTCCCCGGTGGGAGTCCCAACCAAGTCGATACGGTCGAAAACGTGTTTGTTGGATTCCCCGAATCTGGCGCCTGGACCGTGGAGATCATCGCCAGTGAGATCAACGGAGACGGACACGTCGAAACGCCGGAGTGGGATGCCGATTTCTCCCTGGTTGTCACCGGCGGGCTCTTGGTGGCCGACGTGGAGATCGCCTTCCCGGAGGGCGTGCCTGTTTTGCTGCCGCCGGGACAGCCCACTGACATCACTGTCCAAATTCTCGAAGGGGATGAGGAGTACGTGCAGGACTCGGCCATGCTCCACTACAGGTATGATGGCGGCGCGTATGCGGCGGTGCCGCTGGCGCCCTTGGGCGGCGATCTGTACCGGGCCACCTTGCCCGCGCCGGCTTGCGGCGACACACCAGAGTTCTACTTCAGCGCCGAAGGCAGTGAAAGCGGCGTCGTATATCAACCGCCGGATGCGCCCGCCGCCACCTTCACTGCCGATGTCGGCGTGTATGTGCTCATCATGGAGGACGACTTCGAGACGGACCAGGGATGGACCGTCGAAGATGCCCCCGGCCTGACGAGCGGCACTTGGGAACGCGGGGTCCCCATCGGCAGCGGAGACCGACAAGACCCGCCGACTGATTACGACGGGTCGGGCCAATGCTACTTGACCGACAACGAGGACGGAAACTCCGACGTCGACGACGGCCCGACGATGCTCCTCTCGCCCACGATCGACCTGAGCAGCGCCATGAACCCCGTGTTTACGTACGCCCGCTGGTGGCGAAACGACGATCAGGATGAAGATCCGATGGATGTCGAAATTTCCGACGATGACGGCGCGTCATGGACCTTGATCGAGCGTGTGGTGTACGGTGAAGAAGACCCGGTGGAGGATTGGGTCGAACGAACGATCCACGTTAAGGACTACATCATGCCGCTGACGTCGCAGATGAAGATCCGCTTCAGCGTGAAGGACGTTCCCAACAACTCGATCAACGAGGCCGGCATCGACGCAATTCGCTTCGACGACATATACTGCGGCGAGGTCGCCTGCAATATGCGAGGCGACCTGACCGGCGACGGCACGGTCGACGGTGCCGACATCCAGGCGTTTTCGGATTGCCACATCGGGGGCGACCCCGGCGCGCCGAGCTGCATCTGCGCCGACATCGACGAAAGCGGCGCCTTCGAAGCGGCCGACGTGTCAGAATTCGTGACCTGCTTGCTGGAGACCGTTTGCCCGTAGTCTCTCGGCGGAAAGAAGGCAGTACCGATGATTGGGCGGCATCTCCACAAGGAGGTGCCGCCCGTGTCTTTGTCTGGCTCAGATTCAAGGCAACTGTTGCGTCATCGCCACATCCCCAAGTACGTCCACTGTGACGCGGCGTCTGCCACTCCGGCGCTGTACCCCGTGCTGGAGGAAGAAGAATTCCAGTATACTATTTGCATCCCATCGAACGACGTTCTGATGGCCCATATTAGCCATCCGGTTAGAGCAGCTTAAGAAATGGTGTAGCGGCCGACGCCCCTGTCGGCCGTCAAGAGTGGCTGGTATTCGTCGTCCGACACGGGGGTTGGACGCTACAGGGTTTCTTGAAATGTTATAGCCCACCCCGCTGGGCAGCCGTCACCCGAGCCGAAGGTGTGCTACGAGAGCTTCTCGTATCACGGTGTCCCACCGGAGACCTCGCCCCCCACTCCGAGGGTATCTTCGGGCATCCTCGACCTCCGGATGCGTTTGTCTCTGGAGTCTCATGCCGCATCCGTGTGTGATTCGACTTTCACGGCTAGAGCATTTCACGTTTGTCTGTAGCGGCCGACGCCCATGTCGGCCGTGGATTGTTCGATGATGCTACGTCAGGGTAATTGCATGTAGCAAACCCCTTACGCGGGTTTCAATACTGGAATCGCAGTTGGGTGCGTTGACGGCCCCACGAGAATAAAGGACTTGCGCGCACATGCGATTGCCCTGGATGCTACGTCCGACACGGGGGTCGGACGCTACACCATTAAGTGAAATGCTCTAGGCTGATGCTCCGCGGAGTGAGAGAACGGAGCCCATGAAAGTTTTTTCTGTCTCTGGGGAAGGATTGTTCGCCAAATCTCGTGTAACTTATTGAGAATGGGCCGAAGCGAGGATTGGCACATGGCGTGCCGTTGGCCTTGTAGATGTTAACAAGAGGAGAACCCCGATTATGAACCCTGTGAAGCTAGCTATCGCACTTGTGGCTGTGTTTGCGCTCAGCGTCGGTGCAAGCACCGCTCATGCCGCCGGATGTTTCGGCCCCGACGACAAGAAAGGTGAAAAGCCCTCCCCGCCGAAATGCCCGGTGATGGGCGAATCGATCGATTTCTCGGTCAAGACCGACACGAAGGACGGGCCGGTCTACTTCTGCTGCAAGGACTGCATCAAGAAGTTCAAGGCCAATCCGGAGAAGTACGCCAAGAAGGTTGCGGAGCAGCGTAAGGCCGTCGCGGCGATGCCGAAGGCCCAGGTGACCTGCCCGGTCACGGGCAAACCGATCGACAAGAAGGTCTTCATTGAACACAACGGCGAGAAGGTCTATTTCTGTTGTCCAGACTGCGCGCCCAAGTTCAAGAAAGATCCCAAGAAGTACGCGGCCAAGCTGGCCGACAGCTACACCTACCAGACGAAGTGCCCGGTGATGGGCGGGGACATCGACCCCACGACATTTACCACGCTCCCGGACGGCCGCAAGGTGTTTTACTGCTGCGCCGGGTGCGATAAGCCGTTCCTCAAGGATCCCGCGAAGTATGCCGCGAAGCTCGAGGCTCAGGGCATGAAGATCGATCCCGAGAAGATCAAGGCCGGCGGCAAGAAAAAAGACGAGCATGCCGGGCATGATTCGCACAAGGGACACGGCGATCACGCCGGTCACGACCACTAGGCATCTCGGCCAGACTCATTTTCATGATCAATAGGCGTGGACTTCGGTCCATGTGACCGGCAGTGTGCGCTGAAGTCGCCGTTTCGTCTCAGCGGCAACGGCTGGAATCCCAGGACACGGAGTCCGATCACGATGAAAACGCATCATGCACAGGGAGCGGCATCATGGCGGCGGACCACCGGACTGTTGCTGCTCGCGCTGGCCTTCTGGACCGTTTCCCCGGCTGATGCGGCGCCGCCCGCGATCAACAAACGGTGCCCCGTGATGACGGAGGAAGAAGTAGACCCGAAGATAACGGCGAGCTACCAGGGCAGGACCGTGGCTTTCTGCTGTGACCGATGTCGGGCAAAGTTCAAGGCGGACCCGGAGAAGTACGCCGGCCGGCTGCCTCAGTTGGCTGATGCCACGACGCCCGGCGATCCGCTGACTGTTGAGACAGAAGGCGATGATCCTGTCGAGACGGCACACAACGTGGCTGTCACGGGTGACACCACTAGCTTTTTTCCAGTTTTCTCCGTGCCTCAGCAGCCCGTGGCAAAAGTCGGCTGCACCCATGGACTGTAGCGGCCGACCCCCGTGTCGGCCGTAGAGTACGGGAAAACAGCCGCTCACGGGCTCGGCCGACACGGAGGTCGGCCGCTACATTACTTTTGCCACGGGCTGTCAGTGTCTCCGTGGTGAGAAATCCGGGCTAGGGATAAATCGGGCTGGATGATGGCAACGGAAGGGACAAGCGCCTGAGCGGCGATCGGTGCTTGTTTGTGCTCGCCATGCTCCGTACCATGACGGTCGCCCGCTCGGGCGGTGCCGGAGGAAGAAAGCGGCACGGAACGTCCTGCATGCATGCAGGCTGGGAATGCGGATACTGGTACAGTTTGTATT
>JAUVGW010000066.1 GCA_030593565.1 Phycisphaerae bacterium
GGTTTCGGCGGCCGCCGAGAACATCGAACAGAGCCGTGTTCTGTGAACACGGTGTACCGCCTTCACAGAAGGCGGCTCCGATAACTATGAACGATATCGAACAAATTACGCGAGCGCATTTACTTTGTGCGCGTGGTATCAGTGGTCAGCCAGTGCTCGCCCGGAGAGCCGAGCAGCGCATCATCCGGTCCCGTCATGGATTGACCGCGTCCCCGACAGGAAGACCGGCTCGAGACGAGCCGGCTCGCTGGGTCGTCACGTGTACGTTCAATCCCCGACTGTGAAGTCGCGCACGATCACCCATGCCCCGTCGATCTGTCGCAGGTGCAGGTAAAACCGACCCGACGAGGTTCGATCGTCCGCGAACATCAGGTGGAACCGGCCGGCAATCTCCGCCGTGTCGTCGCCGGTCGGGGCGATCTTGCCGATGTCGAACTTCAACCGCCCCATGGCTTCTCGTGTCGGGTAGGCCTTCTGGTATCGTTCGAGCGTGGCCTGCCAGCCGTGGGTCTTGCCCTTCGGCGATTCGAAGACCAACTCGTCCGACCGCCAGTAGTGCGCCATGAAGCCTTCAAGGTCGCCCTGATTCCACGCCTCGATCTGCCGGTCCAGTACGGTGCGGATGTCGGGATGATCGATGGGCTTCGCGCAACCGCCGAACAGCGCCAAGACGACCGACGTGGCGGCGAGGGATAATGCCATCCCCGCACGACCGGTCCAGCAGGCCAAGGAGCCCGCAGCCGTGCGCGCGCCGCGCGTCCAGTCAGGGTGGCACGGACAAGGATCGCCCTCGGGGAAACCACCATGATAGGATTCAGGCTTCAAGGGCGATCCTTGTCCGTGTGCACGCGATGTTGACCAACATTGAGCATCCACGGACAAGCTCGAGCGCCTGTCACGCGTAGCCACGTATGTTTTCGACACCGTATTCCGAATTAACACTGCTTTTTCCCACACGCTTGTCCGTGCCACCCGTCTTTGATTCGCTATTCGCTATTCATCATTCCGGCATCTCGATCCGTTCCATGCCGTGCATGTAGGGCCGGAGCGCTTTCGGGACCGTCACGGAGCCATCTGCGTTCTGGTTCAACTCCAACAGCGGAATCAGAATCCGCGGGCTGGCGATGACCGTGTTGTTCAGCGTGTGGCAGAAACGAATCCGCTTGTCCGCGTCGCGATACCGAATGTTCAATCGTCGGGCCTGGAACTCCCCAAACCGCGACGCGCTGTGCGTCTCGCAGTACGCCTCGCGCGACGGCATCCACGTCTCGATGTCGTACATCTCGACCTTGCCCTGCCCCATGTCGCCCGTGCAGACCATGACGATCCGGTACGGCAGTTCCAGTGCTTGCAGGACCGCCTCGGCATTGGCGAGGATTTCATGGTGAAACGTCTCGCTTTCCGCCTCGTCTGCGCGACAGACGACCACCTGCTCGACCTTATCGAAGGAGTGAATCCGGTAGATGCCGTAAGTGTCCTTGCCCGCCGCCCCCGCCTCGCGACGGAAGCAGGTCGAGAGCGCCGCCACCTTGATCGGCAGGTCCGACTCCGACAGGATTTCGTCGCTGTGCATCGCCGTCAGCGAGACCTCGGCCGTGCCCACGAGCGATTTCTCGTCTCGCTCGCAACGATAGGCCTGCTCCTCGCCGCCGGGATAGTAGCCCGTGCCGTACATCATCTCGTCGCGGACCAGGACCGGCACGGTTACCGGCTCGTAGCCGCGCATCCCGATCGTGTCCATCGCCAGTCGCAGCACCGCGTGGTGCAGCAACGTGCCCGCCCCACGAAGCAGGTAATTGCGCGAGCCGGCGAGCTTCACGCCGCGCTCGATGTCGATGATGCCCAGCCCGTTGCCCAGTTCGACGTGGTCCTTCGGCTCGAAGTCGAACGTCCGCGGCTCGCCCACGCGCTGCGCCTCGACATTGTCCGACTCGTCCTTGCCGACGGGCGTCTTCTCCGACGGCACCTGCGGCACGGTCAGCATCAGGGCCTTGAAATCGTCGGCCACGGTCTTGGCTTCGTCCTCCAGGTCCTTGATCTGCTGTTTGACCTGGGCGGATTCGGCCTGGATCTTGTCGCCCTCGGCCGATAGCTCGTCGGCCGTACGCCCATCGGCCAGCGCCTGCTGATACCATTTGCTATTGGGATTCTTGTACAGTCCCACCTGGCCGCTGAGTTCCTTACTGCGATTTCGTAGGGTGTCCGCCTCCTGCTGGATTGCGCGGCGATGCGTGTCAACGGTCAGCAGACGGTCGAGGTCGCAGTCAACGCGCTTGGTCTCGCAGGCGCCACGGATTTTGTCCACATTCTCACGGATGAACTTGATATCTAGCATCGGTCGTTGATTCTCCCAGGCTGTCTTGTCGCTATGGCAGCTTCGTCTGCCTGAATCGCCGTGGCACGTATGCCTTACGTCACCCCCGTTGTGGGCCAGTAAAAACTCCGATCCGCCCCGAATGATACGAGATTCTTCCAGGAAACAAAGCGACGCTGTTCGATAACATGGGTATAAGCCTCGGGGTCGCGTTGCTGCGGGCCTGTGCGCCTGCGGCCCGCGCTGGATTTTGGCCCATGGCGACGCCGCGAGTCCAGGAAATGGAGCATTCATCACCGATGACCCCTCTCGAATCCAGCCGAGCCGATCTTTCCGTCACGCGGCCGGCAAACCCGGTCCCCGGAGGCCCAGTATGAAACCGTCCATCAAGAACCTCGGCCTGATCGCCGCCGTCGCCGGCATGGCCGCGACGCTCAACTGCGGCACGCTGACGCCCGCTGATTTCCCGAAGACCGTCGAATGGCTCCAGCGGACCGTGAATAACGCGGTCAACATCCGTCCTGCCGCCGTCGAGGTTGCGGATTTTGACGGCGACGGCCTGCTCGACATCGTCGCGGGCTATCCCGGCACGGATACTGTCACGGCCGCGGTGTACATCTTCTTCCAGGTCGATGTCGACAACTTCACAGCCATCGAACTGGCTACAAGCGCGGACCTGACCGGGCTTGCCGCGCTGGCGGTGGCCGATCTTGATCGGGACACCCATTCCGATGTGGTCGCCGCCTGCGATGGCGAAATCGTGTATCTTCACAGCCCCGTCGATTCCCGGCAGGCGGCAGACTGGACGCTCAGCATCATCGACCAATCGTCCGGCGAGAACATCAACCAATGGAACGATGTCGCTATCGGCGATATTGACAGTGGCAATGGGTCCGACATTGTCGCGTGCAACGCCAATACCGGGCGACTGTGTTGGTTCCAAAGCCCGGCCGACGCTTCATCGGGTACGGGCTGGCTCCGTATCGACATCGACACGACCACGCGCTCGAACGCGTCAGCCGTGGCGCTGGGGCAAATCGACGGTGACGGCCGACTGGACATCTACTCGACCGCGCCCGGTGAGACCGCCGCTCGCGTTGCGTGGTATGCCAATCCGGCCGATCCCGTCAGCACCGCCTGGAAGAAACGCACCATCGGCAACTTCACCTCCGCCGCGCGGATCGCGTTGGGCGATCTCAACGCCGACGGCTACACTGACATTGTCGTTACGAATCCGCCCGGCCGCCAAATCGGCTGGTACGTCCAACCCGCCGATCCCACGACCAACACGAGCGGGACGTGGGCCGGGTACTTGATCACCCGGTACACCACGAACCAACCCAGCGATGTCAAGGTCGCCGACATCGACGGCAACAATCAGCTCGACATCGTCGTCGCAACGCAACAGTCGGGCTCGCTGCGTTGGTTTACACCGATCGGTGTGCAAACGCTCCAATGGGGCGAGAATAACCTCCGCGACCTCGACGAAGATATCGGGCGCATAGCCGTCGGAGACATAGACGCCGACGGCAGACCCGATGTTGTCGCCCCCCTGCTTGCCGCGACAACTGCACAGGACAGCGTCTCGTGGCTCGATAACCCCGAGCCGTAGGATGGGCAATCCTGCCCATCTGTTGACCCCGTTCCCAGTTGCGAGATGGAGGTGGCACGGACAAGCGGGTGAAACGGGGCGACGCTGATCCGAAAGACGGTGTTCAATACAAGCCCCGTCCGGCGAACCAGGAAACGGAGATTGTCCGTGGACGCTCCATGCGTAGGTGTGGCACGGACAAGCGTGAAAGACAAGGCGGTGTTGACTCGGAAGGCAGCGCCATGGCGACGGCAAGTGCCGCCATTTGAGCAACGGAGCTTGTCCGTGGACGTTCAGTGCAAACCAATGGCAACGGAACACGGACAAGGATCGCCCTTGAAGCTCGTTCGATTATACCGCAGCCTCCTCACGGGCGATCCTTGTCCGTGGCACACCTGGCGGAACGCTGAACACGTACGCGCGAAAAATGGGCACACACACGCACATACGCCAGAGCGCAAATTGCCTTAAACTGTCGTCGTGTACGACGACTCTCAATCTGTAACTCCACCGAGCGCCGATGCGCTGCCTGTCTGCTCGGATCGACCGACGTCCCTCGGCACGGTCGTGGCGGCGGCCGCCATCACATTGGCGGGCGTCGTTGCATATCACAACAGCCTCGATTGTCCCTTTGTTTTCGACGACGATCAGGTCATCACGGAGAATCCCCACATCCGATCGCTGTGGCCGCTCGGCTCGGCTATGTCGGCACCGCCCCAATCCGCCGCCGCAGGACGACCGCTCCTGTGTCTGTCGCTGGCCGTCAATTATCGCCTCGGCGGACTTGATCCGTGGGGTTATCACGCATTCAATATCGCGGTCCACATCCTTGCGGGGCTGACACTGTTCGGCATCGTCAGACGCAGCCTGCTGCATCATCGCTTGCGAGCCGCGTTCGGACGAAATGCGACTACATTGGCAGCCATCTGTGCCATCATCTGGGTGGTGCATCCGCTTCAGACAGAAAGCATCACCTACACCGTCCAGCGCGCCGAGTCGATGATGGGGCTGTTCTACTTGCTGACCCTCTATTGCGTGATTCGCGGCTTTGACGCGCGTCGGCCGAACGGTTATTTCGCCGCCGCCGTCGTGGCATGCGCGCTCGGCATGGCAACGAAGGAAGTCATGGTCACGGCGCCTGTCATGGTTCTGCTGTATGACCGCATCTTCCGGTCGGATTCGTTCGCCGCCGCGTTGCGGCGACGAGGCTCGTTGTACATCGCCTTGGCCGCAACGTGGATCGTCCTCGCCGCGCAGGTTGCCGACAACCCAAGGTCTGCTTCCGCCGGATTCGGTATCTCAGGATTGACGTCATTGGATTACGCGAAGTCACAGTTTGGCATCATCCTGCACTATGGAAGGCTGGCATTCTGGCCCGACCGGCTGTGCCTGGACTATGCATGGCAAGTTACCCGGGACACGCAACAAATCCTACCGCCGTTGATTGTCGTGGGGGCATTCCTGATCGCCACGGTGTGGCTGCTGAAGCGGCGGTCGCCACTGGGCTACCTCGGAGCGTGGTTCTTCTTGATCCTCGCGCCCAGTTCCAGCTTCGTTCCGATTGCGGACCTCGCCTTCGAACATCGCATGTACCTTCCGCTCGCTGCGATCGTCGTGCTCGTTGTCATCCTGGTTTTCCTGTTGGTGGAACGCATCGCGACACGCTTTAACCAGCCGAGACGCTTCGGCGCATACGTGACCGCCTTGATGGCCCTAGGCATTGCTGTCGCATTGACCGCGCGCACGATCCAACGTAACCGCGACTACCGATCCCCTGCCGCCATCTGGGCCGACGTCATCCGGCAACGGCCAGGCAACGCCCGTGCCCACAACAACCTCGGCAGGATCTTCGCCATCCAGGGCGATCTCGAATCGGCCATCGAACACTATGCAAAAGCCCTGAAATACACGCCGGACTACGCCGACGCCCGTAAGAATCTGGCGGCCGCGCGAGCGCTGCTCGACGGGCGGCCCCCGCGTCACCCCAACGACAACGGTCAAGTGGATGCTCCGCTGCTGCCGCAGGCGACGCCACAGGCCGGGCGTTCCTCCCGCGGCGCGGGCGGGTGAGTTGCGAGGACATCCTCACACAGCGCGCGGAGCGGTTCGGCGACGCTCCAGGCCTGCCACGGGCAGCCGCCGGGGACGTGGGGCGGATCGCCATCAGCGACCTCGCTGATGCTGCCGATGCCCGCTTCGTTGATGTGCGGCGTCAAGGCGCGGAGGAACTCGCCGGCCCTGCTCCTTGATGCCTGCGAGCCGCCGAATGCCTTGACGTAGGCCGTCACAAAGGGCCCGATCAGCCACGGCCAGACCGTCCCTTGATGGTACGCGTTGTCGCGGGAGGCGAGATCGCCGCCGTAGCGTCCGACGTAGGCCGGGTCGAGCGGCGACAACGTGCGCAAGCCCATCGGCGTCAGGAGCTGGCGCTCGCAGACGGCCACGACATCCTTCCATCGCGATGCCTCGAGCACGGGATGCGTCAGGCTGATGGCGAGCAGTTGATTGGGGCGGATTGCGGGGTCAGCCGTTCCACCCTCGCCGTTGACATCGATGACATCGTGAAGACACCCGGTGGCGCCGTTCCAAAAACGTTCGTTAAACGTGACCCGGGCGCGGTCGGCGGCCTGTTTCCACCGACTCGCCAAGTCGGTCCGACCAAGGCACTCGGCATAGGCGGCGGCAATGCACAGGGTGTTGTACCACAAGGCGTTGATTTCGACCGGCTTGCCGATTCGCGGCGTGACCGCGCGACCGGCCAACTGGGCGTCCATCCACGTGACCGCGAGACCCGGCTTGCCGGCCGCCAACAGGCCGTCTTCGCCAGCGCCAATCCCGTGCCGGGTTCCGCGCTCGTGGGCCTGGATGATGTCGGCGATGACGGGGAACATCCGTCGAGCGATGAACGTCCAGTCGCCGGAATAGGCTAGATAGCGATCGATGGCATGGACATACCAAAGCGTAGCATCGGCGGTGTTGTAGGCCGGGGCCTCGCCGAAGTCGGGGAAACGATTCGGGATCATGCCCGCGTCTACATGGTCGGCGAACGCCAGGATGATCTTGCGCGCATCGTCTATCCGGCCGGGTACCAGACAGAGGCCCGGGAGGGAGATGAAAGTATCCCGCCCCCAGTCGCCAAACCACGGGTATCCGGCAATGACCGTACTGAGATCATCACCACGCGCGACGAGAAAATCGCGCGCGGCCAACGTCAGCGATTCGAGTAGCGGGTCAGGGGCGCCGCTATTGGTTATCGACGCTTGGTGGAGTCGACCGGTTTCGGCGAAAGCGCGATCACAAACCCGCCACGATCGATCCTGAGTGGTTGCGGCGAAGACAAGCCCGACTGGATCATCAGGACGCAACTCCGCCTCGATCGTGCCGGGGCAAAACAGGTCTTGTTTGAAGTCATAGCCGCGCAACGCTTCGGTCGGCAGGAAGAACTGGTAGTACCAGTCGGGCATCGGGGAGAAAGTCCCATTGTGTGACAGACTCCATGACGGTCGTTGGCCGTCCCATTGGAAGACGAGTCGATCGCCACGGGAAATCACGTTGGGTGCCCCCAGGTCCAGGGAGCAGGTGAGCATGTGAAAGTGACGACTCGTGCTGAGCGGGCGCACTGAGATTCGCAGGCGGGGGCCATCGACCAGGCGGTATCGCACAAAAGTCGTGTCCTCGCCTTCGGCCATGCACAGCGTCTGCTCAATGATCGCATCTCCCGTCCGCCAGCGCCAAGTCGGGTATGGGCGTGAGGAGAACGATTCCAGAAACCTGTATCCGTGTGGATGAACGGCACCGACGTAGTCGTTGGTCGCGATGTCGAAGGTGGCTTCGCCGATCGTGACGGTCGCATCGAGCTTGGCAAGAAGAACGAAGCGCTCGACGGGCGGGTCGATGGCGGCAACCAGCAAGCCGTGATAGCGGCGTGCCAACGCTTGGTTGGCGGTGCCCATGGCGAAGCCGCCCCGACCGTTCGTGACGAGCCATTCGAGATTCAGACCGGCTTCGAGATTCCGGCAGCGGTCTTGGTCGATGTAGTGTAGGGCATCTGTCACGTTTGGATGTCCGTCGTTGCGGGAGCCTGACGCCGAGCCACGTCAAGCACGCAACAGTCGTGTTCCCTCGTTCACCTTATACATCGGACAATACTGCGGGAAGCGGCGCCCGCAAACAACGCTTCAGCGTTCACAAACATCTTGGACGCGCCGGGTTTCCGCCGAGCGCGTGGCGACGGGTCGCTAGAGCATTTTAAGAAACCCTGTAGCGTCCAACCCCCGTGTCGGACGACGAATACCAGCCACTCTTGACGGCCGACAGGGGCGTCGGCCGCTACACCATTTCTTAAACTGCTCTAGATCAGGTTGCCCAGCGTGAACAAGCCGAACAGGCCGATTGACGCGAGGCCGCAGATGATGCCGGCCCAGGCCAGCTTGCGGCCGGATTCTCCACTCCCCATCTTGCCCGCTCGATACAGCCCACCGATGCCCAACCCGATGGCCACCGGCCCGAGAATCGGAAAGCAGAAAGACACGATCGACAGGATGCCAACGGTCAATGCCGCCGTGGCGAGGCCATTGGAGTTGGGGCCAACCTGGGCGACGGCAGCGGCGCCTTCCATCGTGAATGGAATCCCGCAGGAGGAACAGGTATTCGCATCGATAGCCATCTGGTTCCCACAACGCGGGCAGATGATGACCTGGTCGCCCGACGGGAGCCGGCGTATCTCCGGGGCCTTGCCGCCGGCCGTGGCGTAGGCGTGCATCGGCGTGGGATGCTGGCCGTCATCGGCAACCGCGGCGGGGCCGGCCGCCATACCCGTCGAAACGTCAATCCGCGGCACGGTGAAGACGGCGCCACACGTGGGGCACGAACCCGCTTGCCCGCACAAGTCGCGGTTGCTCTCGAGCACCGAGCCACATCGCTGGCATGTGAAGGTGAATCGAACGGGAAGGGAGCCGACCTCCGTGAACGACTGGCGAGTCGCAATCGGGATCGGCTGAGCACCTTGGGCGGCAACGCTGAAACGCTGTACACAGTGCGGACAGACAACCAACCGACCAACGAGCTCACTCGTGACGGTGACGGCCTTCCTGCAAATGGGACAATCCGTTACGAACGACATGACATCTCATGATAACACCTCAACCGCGTGAGGTCACGGCAAAGGGAATGATCGCCGTCTTGTGGGGGTGTACGTCGCCCCGACCCAGCGAGCCGGCTCGTCTCGAGCCGGTCTTCCTGCCGGGCTCGCCGGTCCTCGCGTCAGGCCTATATGGCACAGCGCCGGCCCCTACGGTCGTCGTCGGTGCAAGAACGCCCGATAAGAACGTGCGTCGAACACGTCAAGGCGCGAGGACGGCACTGATTGCAGGGTCCACGTATCCGGGGGAAGTCGCGGCCGTGGAGGGGACCGGGTCTCCGCTGCCGGAGGCCTCCGCAGTGGACGCATCGGCCCCCAACATGGCATTGACGACAGCTTGGACCACCCCGAATGGATTTAACAGTCCCGGCGTTCCCGCGAGCCCCAACGGCACCACGACGTTCACGCTGAGGTTGCTCCGGAAGAAATTAGACGGCTCACATCCGGCCGCGAGCGTTGTGCAGGCCATCATGCCAACCAACGTCCACGTCGTGATCGTTCGGCCACAGCGATTCATGGCATCCCTCGAAACGGCGAAACGCTTATGTATTTTCGGCCGTTCAGGGCCGTAGCGTTAGCAAGGCGTCCGTCAAAGCCTGAAGACAGCGGTCCCATACATGTTCAGACCCCGCACCGTGGATGTTGAGCAACCTGTCAAGGCTCGAAGGCGACCTTGACGGCGGGATGGCGGCCCCGGCTGAACAGATGGGCGAAGGCCTGCCGGTAGTCCGCCAATGGATAGCGCGTCACAGGTATGCACGATACGTCCAACCGGCCGGACGAAAGCCAGTCGAACAGCAAATCGTACGTGTGCATCCGCCTGCCGTTGACTTCCTCGATTTGACGCCCGTTCGACCCGACGATGGACAGTTCGTCGAACCAGATCGCCGTCGTATCCACCCGGATGATGCTGCTCGTGGCGACGGAGACAAAGGTCCCGCGCGTACGGGTCCACTTGAGCGCGTCGCCCATGCCGAGCCCGGTGCCGGTGCATTCGAAAGTCAGATCGAATCCGCCGACCACGACTTGGTTTCGGTATTTCCCGGCCAGACGCCGACCGCCGGCCAAGCGTGCGATGGCTTCGTACCGCTCGGCGAAGGTCGCGCTACGAGGGACGAGAAGCGTATGGGTCGCGCCGAGATGCTTGGCCAACTCGGCCTGAAAAGGATGTCGCACTGTGATCGTGATGGGATTGTCGTAGCCCAGGGCGCGGACGGCGGCGACAACGCCCAACGCGATGATGCCGGCGCCGTTGACGAGGATCGACTCGCCGGGGCGAGGCGGACGACGGAGGACGGCATGCGCGGCGGAGGCAAGCGGATCGACCAGGACCGCCGCATCGTCCGTAACGGCATCAGGCACGCGGTGCAACTGGGACTGATGGGCGACGAAGTAATGTGCCCAGCTTCCGCCGGTCATGGGGTTGAGCCCGATCAGCGCGCGCGGCGGCAAGGAATCGCGGAAACTGTTTCCTTGGCGGTCGTCGTCGCTGGTCCTTCGATCCCCCGGTTCCCCGCGAGCCGGGTTATCCCTGCGAGCCGGGCCGTCCCCGGCCCGGTCCCTCAACCCCTCACCCCGTCGATCTGCCTCACTGCCGGGATTCTGGCATAACGAAGGCCGCCCGGCCGCGCATTCAACACATGGCGACGCGGCGCCGCGACCGTCGCAGCCGAGCGCCGGTTCCACACAGACGCGTTGACCGGCCTGCCAATCCCTCACGGCCGAGCCGATTTCGTCAATGCGTGCCACATTTTCATGGCCAAGGACGGCCGGGAATCGCGAGAAGACGTGCAGGAACGTGGCCGGATGCACCCGCAAGGCAACGAGGCCCAGGTCGGTTCCACAGACGCCGCCGAGGATCGTCTGAAGACGAACCCAATCCGGCCCCGGCAACGGCGGCATCGGACGATCAACAAGGCGTAACGGCCCGAACATACCGGCGTATGTCCGCTTCGACACCACGCCGAGCGCCTTGCATACGGCCCAGCGGAACGGGGAAGGACGATAAACCAAGGCCTTCATGGGAGCATAGTATAAGAGCTTGGGGCCGGCCTGTGATACCGGCATCAAAGCCGGTGCCACAGGAGCATAAGGCCGACGCCTGGATTCGGTCACACCCAACCGTGAATTGCTATAGTGTGCCACCACCCAAAAAGGTGGGTACTGGTAGCGTTTGGGGAGCATCGGCGTCCCGCCGGTACGAAATCCTCGTTTTCGACCGACGTACCGGCCAGAGGCCGATGCTCCCCAATTCAAACTGTACCAGTACCAAAATATGCGAGGGCCACTGGCAGCTTGCCGCCAGTGCTGGGCACGGGCGGGCAAGCCGCCCGTGGCACCCACCACGCAAAATCCGCAGGTTCGCGTGTGGCGGTACATTAGAGCAGTTTAAGAAATGGTGTAGCGGCCGACGCCCCTGTCGGCCGTCAAGAGTGGCTGGTATTCGTCGTCCGACACGGGGGTCGGACGCTACAGGGTTTCTTGAAATGCTCTAATGGTGCGCGTGTTGATCGTCGTCAGGTGGATAGGGACGCACTCCCTCCTGCATCAAAGGGCACAGTTGTGCCATTTGATGGGATTGCTGCGCGGTTGCCATGCGTCGTGTTCAGAAGTTAACCACCGGTGTGCTGAATCTCGAAGCGGGCGCCAGAGAACCGCGGGCACGCCTCGAGAGGATCCGTCACGGCGACCGAAGTGGTCGTCCATTCCCCATCGTTGTCCCGGTCAAAGTCGATTTCGAACCACATGTCGGGACCGCCGCATGAGACCGAGCCCTCGACGATCCGCTCCCCGTGGCAGGGGGCATCAGCAAACCTTTTCCTGGCATCGTTGCGGTCGAAACAGAGCCATTCCAGGCTGTAGTAGAAACCTTTGATGGAGTAAGTGGTTTCTTCGAAAACGACATCGAAACGGATAGTCTGTCGGCCGTGCACCTGGGTGGTGACATCAAAGATCCACTCTCCCACCTTCGGCCCCGGCACGGCCGGCGGGAGGAGATCATCCGCGCGCGAAGGAGCTTCGGATGATGACGGTTCTTCGGGAACGGGATCTTCAAGAAAGGAAGACTCGCCTTCAAGGATCGCGCCAGATCCGGGCGAAAACAGCCCCAAAGCGGCATCCAAGTCCTCGGCCACGTCTGTCTGGCAGGCCGCTAGAAAAGCCACGAGTAGAATCGCAGTCAGCCTTCTCATTGCGTGCCCCTTTCAATCTTCACGCGGCATTGGCCAATCCAACCCGCGTCTGCTTCCTATCTTATCGCCACAAGATGCTCTGCGGCAAGCCCAAAGCGGCGAATCCGCCCTGAATTCCTCCTCTTCGCGGAAAATCTTGTGCATTCTTCCCCCTTTGGCCTTTGTATAGAGCAGTTTGAGAAAAGGTGTAGCGGCCGACGCCCCTGTCGGCCGTCAAGGGTGGTTGATATTCGTTGTCCGACACGGGGGTCGGACGCTACAGGGTTTCTCAAAACGTGATAGACCGGCAACATGTCGGAGCGGTGTCCGGAGTGTGGCACGGCAATATGAAAAGAGCGTGACAGCCTTGGCGACCACCACGCCCGTGATGTTCTGCGTTCGGATTTCGCTACCGCCTTCGCTTCAGCACGGCCAAGCCGGCGAGGAGGAGCAGGGAGAGCGTTCCTTGAGTCGGCTGAGCAGGTGGGGTCCGATTTGGAGGATGGCCGCAATGCGGAATCCGACAAATCTGGTTTCGCCTTCTGGAAGGCCATGGCCCTCATTGTTGAAAACCGGTAATCAGGCTGCGGGCTGGTCCCCTGCTCCACCATGAATCCCGCGACGCGGAGTCGCCTGGAGCCTCACGACAAACCCTGTGACAAGGCTCGTGATCCGTGGATGCAGCCTTTCAATTCCGCCGGGTTTTCGACATAATATACAGAGCTCGTAACCGCGGGATTCCAACAGGGCACGAGACCGATGGACAGACGGAAGTCAATCATGATTGCCTGCGCGGTCCTCATTCTGGGGTCCGCCGGGTGGATGTATCACTACTACTCCTCACAGCCTGAACTGGGGGAGACGATCGCATTCACGCGGCCGGCGGCCTGCACCGCCTGCGGGGAATCCTACATCGGTGAGTTCGGCGACATGCCCGCCACCTGTGAGAAGTGCGGTGCCGCGGCCCTGTGGCATGCGATGAAGTGCGGCAATCCCGACTGTGCCGCCATCGTCCCGGTCATCAAAGACGACGCCGTAAAAGGTGGGACCCGGCCCTGCCCCAAGTGCGGCGAGACACGCTTTATGGAGGCGAGCATCGATGATTTCCAGTGAGCCTCACATTGCCGGATACTCCTGTCGCCGGCGCGCGGTCGCCTTCACCCTGATCGAACTCCTCGTGGCAATCGCCATCATCTCCGTATTGATCAGCATTCTGGTGCCGGCCCTGTCGGGGGCCCGCAAGAGCAGTCGCGGCGTGCTGTGCCAGACGCGGATGCGATCACTGGGCATCTCCATGATGTCCTACGCGAGTGCCTTCAACTCCGTCGTTCCCCTCAGCGAGTCCCGCAACATGCACTTCGCGGCGGCGCTTTTGCCGGGCCTGGGCGAGGGCAGCATGACCGTTGTTGGCGATTACTTCAAATACAGCGGAAGCCACGAACCGTTCAGCAAGATTCTCGGCAGGGTGGTCCCGATGCAATGTCCGGACTTTCCTAACAAGGACCAGCGACTCGATTTCGTCGTCAACGGATTCAGTGTGCCATATACGCGCGGCAACGATCCCGGCCAGCCCGGCACAGGCCCACAGAATGACGGGACCAGCGACAAGACGGAGTTCGCCAGCTTGACCCGCATGGAGGAATCGACCAGCAACTGGATCTACCTGACCGAAGCGCACGCACTTCTGCCGACCGACACGCCCTGGCTGCACGATCTGTTTTCATCGACGCAGCTCCCCCTGGCGGCCTATCCGCGAATAGCGAGCGATCTGCGGCACCCGTCGGGAATCAACGCCCTGTTCTTTGATACCCATGTGGAGAGCATGCGACACCAGCGAATGGACGTCGGCTGGCCCCATTCGCTGAGCGAGCGGCTGCGGTATTTCACGAATGTGCCGCAACCCTCCGCCTTCTGAGGGAGGGGCTCGGACGATGTCCGCTTTATCGGCCCGATTCCCGCCCTCGAAGTGAGGGGACCCCAGGGCAATCGCAAGAATGGCGGATGTAGCGGCCGACCCCCGTGTCGGCCGTAGAAGACCAACGGTTTCCGACGGCCGACACGGGGGTCGGCCGCTACACGAGCGCGCAAACCGCTGCAAAGACCACCGCCCGGCCATTCTTGCGATTGCCCTGGAGGGGACCCTAATCGCTGACAAGCCTTCAATAACAACGGTGGGAGGGTGAGACGGTGCAGGCATCTGGTCATGATGCCCGCTCCTGGTCGCTCAGGGCCGGTCTTGCCGCACAAAATAAGGTGAAGACCCTATGGCGATCACCCCGGAGTTTCCGGTACAATGTTTATGATCATTGTGGCCGATCACATTGACACCCTCATCTCTCCTTTCCCCACTCCGCGAGAGATGCCGATGTGCGAACCACGGTGAGAGCCAGGTCAGGTTGAGCCGACTGGCTGCGCGGGCGATCGAGAAGTCGCCCGCGTTTTTTTTGTACCCTCAGCCTTCCGGCCGCGTCCTCGAAGACCAGTCCAGAACTTTGGCGGCCCCGCACCGGTCGTCGTGTCGCGAGGTGTGGCGGTGCGGTCTGGGCCATGCATGCGGGGTCCATGACAGATTCGGCGGAGCAGCGATGGGCGATCGAATAAACCTTCGAAAGAATCGAATGAACCCCCAGAGGGGGTGGCGGAATAGAGCCCAGGGCGAAGCGCAGCAAGCCCTGGGTTCGGTGCCGCACTGGCATCTGAACCCCCATAGGGGGTGACGGAACCGCATTCGTTTATGGGCTTTTCGGACGAACTCCCGCGTTGAGTTTCCGTCGCCCCCATTCGGGGGCTCGTGTCGTTCGGCACGTTGACCCAGGGCTCGCTGCGCTTCGCCCTGGGCTTTATTCCGTCGTCCGCTTCGCGGACTGAAACACCTGTCCGCCACACTCCAAGGCCGCCCAAACTGTCATGGACCCATGCATGCGAGCCCGCCGACCTCAGACGCCGCATCCCTGCGTGGTTCGGGTCCGCGTCGCCGTTGCCGAGGGCATATCCGGTTCGGGGTGGGAAGCGATGCTGAGGCCACCATGCATCACGCCGGGTCCTCGGTGAATCCTGTACGGGGCAGAGGCGGACAGAAGGTTTTCGCGGGCGGCGCTGGGAGTGCCGCTGTGGATGCCTCTCGTCGTCGCCATTCCCACCGCCATCCTGTTCCACCGTGACCGGTCGACAACAAATTGCAGCGGGCCATTGCCAGAAACGCGGGCACGACCTTCACCGGCAACGTGTCGGGCATTTGTCCTGAGTGCGGCACAGCGATATGACAAGGACGTGCCAGCCTTGACGACCGCCACGCCCGTGATGTTCTATTTCATTCGGCAGCTTGAACGGCATGGAACCAGTCCCAGTAGATGTGGCAATGGCGTCAAAGCCTGTGTTTTCACCGCCGCCACAGCGGCACCACACCAATGCGGATCGAACGCGCCTGTCGTCACGGAAGGGCGGCGGCAGGCACCTGGTTCGATTCGCGTTTTGATCTGGGCGGTGAATCGGCTATCATGATGTCATACGGGAGGCGTCAGTATTGCCGGGGCGTGCCACGTGACGCGAGCCAATGGCAGCCACGGCGGAGGCGGCGAAGAAAGATCACTGTTCCAATGCCAACGCCACCGGGCTTTCTACCGAGAAAGCCGGGGACCGGGAGCGCTGTCGCTCTGCGCGCCGCGGCAGGAAGTTTCCGTGCTGAGTTTCCTTGACATAGGGAGAAACCAAGATGAAGCGTATGTTCTCACCCCTGGCCTTCAGCCTCGCCGTCCTTGGCGGATCGGTTGTGGCAAGCGCCGGCGAAATCCATCCAGACTTGTCCGATGCCTTGCATAATGCCTCGCCGGGCCGGCCTGTCTCGGCGATCGTGTATCTTGCCGACCAGATCGACCTCAAGGCAATCAACGCGCAGTTGGATTCCCGTCGAGCCACGCTGAAAGACCGTCACGAACGCGTCGTTCGGTCGTTGAGGGCCGTTGCCAACGCGACACAAGGCGACATCATGAAGCGGCTGACGGAACTGGAGGGCCGCGGGCGCATCGCTAACATTCAGCCGTTTTGGGTAACGAACTGCATCCGGATCGACGCCGACGAAGATGTCATCAAGGAGATTGCCGCCCGAGATGATGTCGAGATGGCCTACCTCAACTACGAGATTGAACTGATCGAGCCGACGAGCATCGAACCCGATGCCGGTCAAAGAAGCCGCGCCCCCGAAGTCGGTCTGGAGGCCGTTCGCGCTCCCGAGGTTTGGGCACTCGGATACACGGGCGAAGGCATGCTCGTTTCCACACTGGATACCGGTGTTGACGGCGACCACCCCGCCCTCGCGAGTCGCTGGCGTGGCGTGGCCGATCCGCGATATGTCGATAATCCCGGGTGGGCGTTTTTTGATCCGGTGACCAGTTGGACGTTTCCGGAGGACAGTGGTTCCCACGGAACGCACACGATGGGCACGGTGTGCGGCGGCGCTCCGGGGGATGAGGTCGGCGTCGCTCCAGGCGCGCAGTGGATTCACGCCGCGGTCATTGATCGGGTGGACTTGATCACAACCTGCACCGATGCCATCCTCGCCTTCCAGTGGCTGATTGATCCCGACGGAAACCCGGACACGAACTGGGATGTCCCCACCGTATGCTCGAATTCCTGGGGCATCGCGACCTCCCACAGTATTCCACCCTACAGCACGCCCTGTGATGACTCATTCTGGAGTTACCTTGATGCCTGCGAGGCGGCCGGCATCGTGATCCTGTTTTCAGCAGGCAACGAAGGCCCGAGCGCCGAGACCCTGCGTCGTCCGGGCGACAGGGCCACCGACGACTATCACACATGCGCTGTCGGTGGTATCGATGCCAACAACCCGCCGGACTGGACTATGTATACCAGCTCCTCACGAGGCCCGACCCACTGCAGCCTGGGGGGCGTCGAGACCATCAAGCCGGAGATCAACGCACCTGCCGTCAGTGTGCGATCATCGGTGCCGGGCGGCGGCTACAACTCGTTTAACGGAACGTCGATGGCATCCCCGCACGTCAACGGCGTCGTCGCCCTCGTGCGCCAGGCTTGTCCCGATCTCACCGTCAACGAGGTCAAGCAGGTCTTGTACGACACCGCCCTCGACCTCGGTCCTCCCGGAAAGGACAACGATTACGGCTACGGCTTGGTTGATGCGTATGAGGCCGTCCTCTTGGCGCTGGCACTGTGCATCGATTCCGAGGGTCGGATCGATTTCGATACCGACAAGTTCGGTTGTGAAGATCAGGCACAGATCATCGTCCGCGATCTCGACATCAACACCGACCCGGGCCTCGCTGAGACGCAGGAAGTGACCATCGCGTCGGATACCGAGCCGGCAGGCGAGACCGTCATCCTCGTAGAGACCGGCCCGGACACCTCCCGGTTCGAAGGCGCTATCGTTCTGAGTGAGACCGACGCTCCCGATGTCCTGCACATCGCCGACGCCGACACGGTCACGGCGACGTACATTGACGCGGACGACGGTCAGGGTGGTTACGGTGTCGAAGTCATCGCCACGGCGGTGGTTGACTGCGTGCCGCCGGTGATTAGCAATGTCGAGGTCATCGACATCGGCTCGGGAATGGCGGTCGTCTCGTTCATCACGGACGAGCCTGCGTATGGGACGATTCGGTATGGCGAGTCCTGTGCCGAGCTGACGGGATCCGCTACGGAGCCGGGCGCCGGGACGTCACACGAGATCACGCTGACGGGTCTGAACTTCAGCGAGCGATATTACTTCGTCGTCGATGCCGTGGACCGGCAGGACAACCCGGCGACCGACGACAACGGAGGCCTGTGTTACTGGTTCTCCACGCTCGTGTTGGTGTACGAGTTTCCGATGGACACCGATCCCGGGTGGAGCGCGGAGGGGCAGTGGGCATTCGGTCAGCCGACCGGCGGTGGTGGTGAGCACGGCGATCCCGATCCGACGAGCGGCTACACCGGCGCCAATGTGTACGGCTACAACCTCAGCGGCGACTATGCCGACGGCATTCCCGAGTACCATCTCACCAGCACGCCGATCGACTGCACGGACTACACGGGTGTGCGGCTGACATTCTGGCGGTGGTTGGGCGTCGAGTCGCCCACCTGGGACCATGCGTATGTCCGCGTCAGCACGGACGGATCGAACTACGTCACGCTTTGGGAAAACGCCGGCGAGGTATCGGACGGGGCGTGGGTCTATCAGGAGTTCGATATCTCGGCCATTGCCGACGGTCAGTCATCCGTCTATTTGCGTTGGACGATGGGCGCGACCGACAGTGCATACCAATACTGCGGCTGGAACATCGACGACGTCCGCATCATCGCCGAGTCCGACGGGGCGTTGGAAATCGCCCTCCCGGCGGGAGTGCCAGCGTTGATGGCATCCGGCGAGCCCAC